>NZ_CALWND010000001.1:0-294639 GCF_944382735.1 Candidatus Allofournierella merdavium
CCTGAGCACGTTGGCGGCGCAAATCGGAAGCATCCCTGTCAAAAGCCAGCCTCTTGCCGCGGTGGGAGAACCCCTTAGCCTGCGGAAAATCACAAGCGCTCCAAGTGTTGCGCTACGATAGAAACCAGTGTCCTCCAATCTGCTGTCTGCTCCTCCAGTTTTTTCCGTCCCTGAGGTGTAACCCGATAGTATTTCCGGGGCGGACCGCCGGAGGTTTCACCAGAAAACTGCTCCAGAGAACCCTCCCGATGCAGGCGACGGAGAATGGCGTAAAAGCTACTCTCCTCCACATCGGGGAAAGACTGTCGGAGCCGCTTGATAATGTCATAGCCGTACTGCTCCTGCTTTGCCACATCGGACAGCAGGCACAGCTCCAGCGCGCCGCGTTTAAGCTGTGCGTCCATGGCGGCCTCCCTTCCGGATGAGCAGAGCGGTCAGCACCGCTCCGCCCACTCCTATGGCCAGCAGCACCGCCAGCGGCGGGAACAAGACGGCAAATGACGAAAGAGGTATCTCAGTTTCGTCCAAACGTGTTGAAAACGCGTACAGACAAGACATGGAGCAAAGGCATCCGACGCACCAAGCCGCACCGATCAACGGCCGGGGACTCCCCTCCCGCCAGGCCCACGCGAGCAGCACTGCCAGAACGGCCAGCACCAGCAGAGAGCCTGCCTCCTTCAGCGTTCCGATGACCACGCCGATCTTCGCGCCGGCGGTCTGTTGCTCAAAGGGAAGCACCTGAAACTTCGGCACGAAGACCAGCATACACCAGGCGTAGTAGCTATAAAACGCAGCCCAAGCGGCCGCCGGGATGCCAAAGGCCGCGGCGCGCCAGCGTCTGGGGTGTGGCAGATTGCCTTTGCGGTTGTCCAGTGTCCCCCGCCAGCACAGCCACAGTACCGGGATCAGCAGAAACTCCGCAATATAGAACCAGAAATAACCCGAGTTGGAAAATCTAAAGGTCTGCCATGTCCACCACCAGTTGAGAACCCCCGCCAGCAGAACCCACACGATGATCAGCAAGCCCAGCGGCTGCGTCCGCCGTCCGGACTCCCGCAAAATTGCCCGCGCCACCTCTGCCGGCGCACCGAACTCCCGGCAGACCTCGGTCTCCGTTTTGCCTTCGGCCATGCGGTCATCGAAAAAGCCGCTGTAATCCTCTACAATGGCATGCGTCTCTCCGCTGGATAGACGCCAAAACAGCGCCCGCCTCAGCCGTCGGAGAAAGGCTGTCTTTGTCCTGGTCATCATTGGCTCCTCCTTCGCGCTGACTACTGTTCAGAAAACATATGTTTATTAAACAGTAGTGTAGCATACCGCTGTCAGCATGTCAACCCCAAACAGATGCAGGTCTCTCAGGCCTCTCAGATCCGAATGGAGCCGCCGATAAACTATGGCTCTCTAAAATAAAAACCACAAGAAGAAACTCTGGATGGGCCTTACAAGCATTCCTGTTAAACATCATGAAATCTTTTTGCACTCTGACGCTATTTACACACTCGTTTTCCAACGAAGATATTTGCATCTATAGTGTTGCGATGTTCCAAGTAAGAAAGACATGCTGGGAAGCGTGTCTTTCTTTTTGATAACCGTGAGTAATCTTAATGCTCGTCGAAAGCCAATTCCGCCTCCCCCAAGGTTTTCGCCACCGGCGAAAACACTTGTACGGCGCATAAACGCCGCCCTCTTCTGTGGGGCCCAGAGCAGCGCAGTCATTTACCGTTTGATTGAAACCGGCCTGGGCCCATGCCGCTACTTGGCTGTAGGTCCCGGAATGGGTCCCTGAATTGGGGCGAACATCCGCCGAAACCCAGGCGGAGGAATTCATCCCCGCCAAGGCACCGGCTAAATGCAAAACAAATGTATCACCTCGTTTTATCTGAGCCACGGCCGATGCCGTGACTCCTCTGCTGCACCCGGTTTGACGGTTACCTCTCCCTGTTTTCTCCACCTTCTTTTCTTTATCTTGCCATGAAAAAGCAGACGCTCACATTGTTGTGAGCGTCTGCTTTTTCATTTCACAGGTGCGTGTATCCCACGGATACACGCCTTTTTTTACTTGGTCAATGCCCCGCCGGCTTGCGCTCTACCATGTCCCGTTCTGTGGTCAGATCTGCATGGAGCAGGGCAGCAAACACAACCCCCAATGGGAGCAGCGTCAGCCAGATGGCCCGACCCAGCATCAGCTTGCAGAACACAGTGCCAATCACCGCCCCCAGCACAAAAAACACCAACATTTGAAAGTGCCTGGACAACTTTTTCCGATGGGATTTGTCCGGGGAACGCCGGTGCTTCAGCTCTTTGGCCAGCCCAATGCCGATCTGCCGGACGTGGTTGGTGGCAAAGGTGGTGGCCATGGGAACTCCCTCCGCCTGGCGGAACGTGTTGTATTGCATGGAGGCGATGAAATTGATGGCCACCTGGGAAATTTGCACCGGTGCGGACTCGGGCACAAAGCCCAGTCCAATCACCACCACCATCTCAATGGCAATCAGCAGGGTATCCCAGCGCAGGGGCAGATGGTGCTTGATGGGGTTTGGGACCAGCTCTGAGATCAGGGCCCCCATCAGATAGGCGGAGATAGGGATTAAATAGTAGAGGGCGTGCCCCCATTGGCCGACGCCCAGCGCCATTCCCATCAATACTATGTTGCCGGTTTGGGCGTTGCAGAACACGTTGCCCCGCAGCATATAGGTAAAGGCTCCATAAAATCCCGCCACAGTGATGAGTATATTATAAATCCAGTTTCGCTCGCACATGAGAAAATAGGTGTCGCTTTTTTCCTCGGCTCCTCCCATTCCGAGCCCCTCCTTTGCATGAAACGCTTTAACACTTTAATCAGTTAATTTTGTTAGTATAGCACATTTTCCAACCACCGGCAAGGTTCCTTACCCTCCCCTCAAATCGGTAACCGCGGGTGGTTTCAGTGCTCAGCCAAAGTCAATTCCGCCTCCGCCAAAGTTTTCGCCACAGCCGAAAACACTTGCAGGGCCCATAAGGCCCCCTGTGGGGCCCCATGCCCTACTGACATTTATACTGTTTGGATCACGCACTAAAAAGAGCCCGGCCTTGCGGCCGGGCTTTTCCTTTTTTCGGGCGGGACGGCTGCGTTCAGGCAGTGGCCCCGCTTTTGTTTCAGCAACCGTTCGCGTCGCTTTCGGGCTTAGCGGCCGCGCTCTTTCATGGCACGGTCGATGTCCCGCTGGGCAGCGCGCTTTGCGGCGGTCTCTCTCTTGTCGTAAAGTTTTTTGCCTTTGCACAGCCCAAGGTCCAGTTTTACCCTGCCGCGTTTGAAATAAAGGGCAAGGGGCACCAGCGTGCAGCCCTGCAGTTTCACCTGCTGCGCCAGCTTGCGGATCTCGTTCTTGTGTGCCAACAGCCGACGGGTGCGCAGGGGATCGCGGTTGAAAATATTTCCCTTTTCGTAGGGGCTGATGTGCATTCCGTGCACAAACAACTGACCGTCTTCCACCTCACACCAGGCGTCTTTCAGATTCACCTGACCCATGCGCAGGCTCTTGACCTCGGTGCCCAGCAATTCGATGCCGGTCTCCAGGCTTTCCAGCACAAAGTACTCATGCCGCGCCTGCCGGTTCAGGGCAATGGTCTTGGTTTTCACTTGTTCGGACATTTCCGGTTTCTCCTTTGCCTGAATTGGGCGCGGCGGCATTCTGTAATGTTCCTATGCTTTACAGCTCTCCCCTGCCGCTGAGGGCTTTGTACAGGGTAGTCTCATCGGCGTATTCCAGGCTGGACCCCACCGGCAGGCCATAGGCCAATCGTGTGGTCTTGATGCCAAGGGGCTTGATGAGTTTTGCCAAATACATGGCGGTGGCCTCCCCCTCCACCGTGGGGTTGGTAGCCATGATGACCTCCTTCACGGTGCCGTCGGTCAGGCGGGCCAGCAACTCCTTGACGCACAGCTGGTCGGCCCCGATGCCGTCCATGGGACTGATAAGGCCGTGCAATACATGGTACAGACCGTTATACTCCCGGGTGCGCTCAAAGGCAGTGATATCCCGGGGGCTTTCCACAACGCAGATCACACTGGTGTCCCGTTTGGGAGAGGAACAGATACGGCAGATCTCGTTTTCGGTGTAGTCCTGACAGATCTTGCAGCGGTGGAGTTTTGTGTGGGCGTCTTCGATGGCATGGGCCAACTCCAGCGCCTCGGCCGCAGGCATGCTGAGCACCTGATAGGCCATGCGCGTGGCGCCCTTGCGCCCCACGCCCGGAAACTTGGAGAACTGCTCCACCAGCTTTTCCAGCGGGGCCGCGTTATATCCCATGACTCTTCCCCCTTACAGGCCGGGGAAGTTCGCCCCGCCGGTGATCTGCTGCATGGCGGCGTCGGCGTCCTCGTCCACTTTGCGCACCGCCTCGTTCACCGCGGCCGCCACCATGTCCTCCAGCATCTCGATGTCCTCGGGGTCCACCAGTTCGGGCTTGATGTGGATCGCGGTGACCTGATGCTTTCCGGTCATGGTGACCTCCACCATGCCGTCGGACACGCTGGCGGTGTACTCGGTATTCTCCAGTTCCTCCTGCTTGAGTTTCATATCCTCCTGCATCTTCTGTGCCTGACGCATCAGCGCGTTCACATCGGGTTTGCCGTAGCCCTGGGGCAGTCTTGCTTTCATGGGTACTTCTCCTTTGTTTTGTTGTATTCTTATTCTTTGTCCTTGTATACCACATTTACGCCGTGGTTTTCAAGATCTTTCAGCGCCTGTTCCACCGTGGGGTGTTCCGCGGCCCGCGCCTGGGGGGACGTGTAGGGTCCGATGCCGCAGGCAAGGCCGCTCACCTCCTGGATGATCGACTTGAGCAGCGCCTGGGAATCCTTGTTCTGGCGGATGAACTCCCGGAACATATCACCGCCGTCGATCAGCACCCGCCGCCCGTCGTAATAGGCTTTGGAGGCTTTCAGGTAGGCCGGCAGCATGTGATCCCGCTTCTTCAGCACCTCCAGCACCTGCGGCCACGGCTCAAAGGGCTGCGGCGGGCCGGAGGCGGCCGTTTTTGCCGGCGCAGGCCGCGGGGCGCGGGGCGCGGGTTCCGGCACCGGCTGCTGCTCCATCGGCTGGCCCTCCCAGGGCAGCGGCTCCTGCGGGGGAGCTGCCTGTTCCGCCTGCGGCGCCCGGGCGGTTTGCTCCGGGGCCGGGGCTGTTGCCTGTGCCGGGGCTGCGGGCTGCCAGGCGGGGTTGGGCGCGGCAGGCGCCGCTGCAAACGGCGCAGGCTGTTGCGCCTGGCGCTGAGTGGGCTGGACTGGTTCGGCCGCCGGCACGGCCACCGGCTGGGAGATGGCAAAAAGCGCTACTTCCAACTCGATGCGCGGGTCGGTGCCGCGGCTCATCTTTTCCATGGCCTCCCCCAGCTGACGGATGGCACGCACGCTGCTCTGCTGGGAAGCGGACGCACCCTTTTGCAGGTAGAGCGCTTCCTCCTCGGGCGGCACACCCGCCAGCAGGTTCTTGCCGCCGGGCAGGGCGGCAAGCATCAGATTGCGGTAGTGGGCGATCAACTCCTCGCACAGCCGCTTCATGTCCACCGACCGCTGGCGCAGCAGCGCCACCTGCTCCAGCGCGGCCGCCGCGTCGCCGCTCGCCAGCGCGTCACTGATGGCGAACAGATAACTCCGGTCGGTGACGCCGGCCATCCGGCGCACCAGCGCCTCATCGATGGCCTCGCCCACACCGGCGCAGGTGTCCAGAATGGAGAGCGCGTCCCGCATGGCGCCGTCGGCCAGGCGGGCGATCAGCTGGGCGGCCGCCTTGTCCAGGTCCAGCTTTTCCTCCGCGGCCACATGCTCGATGCGGCCGGCGATGTCCTCCGGGCGGATACGCCCGAAATCGTAGCGCTGGCAGCGGGACAGGATGGTGGCGGGCACCTTGTGGATCTCGGTGGTGGCCAGGATGAACACCACATGGGCCGGCGGCTCCTCCATGATCTTCAACAAGGCGTTGAAGGCCGGGGTGGAGAGCATGTGCACCTCGTCGATGATGTACACCTTATAGGTACAAACGCTGGGGGTATAGGCCGTTTCGTCCCGCAGGTCGCGGATGTTGTCCACGCCGTTGTTGGAGGCCGCGTCGATCTCCACCACGTCCAGGATGGAGCCGTCGTCGATGCCGCGGCACACCTCACACTCGCCGCAGGGGTCGCCCCCCTGGTTGTGGGGGCAGTTGATGGCTTTGGCGAAAATTTTGGCACAGCTGGTCTTACCGGTGCCGCGGGTGCCGGTGAACAGATAGGCATGGCCCACCCGGCCCGCCGCGATCTGGTTCTGCAGCGCGGCCACGATATTCTGCTGGCCCACCACGTCCTCAAAGCGGCGGGGCCGCCATTTGCGGTACAAAGCCCGATACACGCCGGCACCTCCCTTGGAAATACTACAAAAAACGGACAGGCCCGCAGGGGAAACTCCCCTGCCTTTGCGCGGCTCGGCATACGGATGCAGACTGACTGCGGCGCACGCGGCAGACCACTTAATGCTGCTCGGTTCCCCGCCTGACATGGTTCATGGCGCCCCGTCGCGCAGGGCCCGCATCCGTATGCCGAACAGCGCACGGTTTTGGCTCTGTCCGAACAGATATATTATACACAAAAGTTTTGATAAATGCAACACACCGGCGCAACAAAAAGAGCCCGCCATCCCGGCGGGCCCTGTTGCAGGGTTCTGCGCTTATTTGACGATCTCACCCTCGGTGGCGCCGCCGCAGGCGTTGGACTCGTCGGTGTCGATGTGCATGGCGGTGGCGAACTTCTCGCTCACCCGGATGACCACATCGTCGAACACCAGCTTGCGGCCCTCTTTGCCGCAGGCCACCTTGACGATCTCCTTGTCGGCCACACCCAGCTTCACAGCGTCCTCGGGGGTGACGTGGATGTGGCGCTTGGCCACGATGACGCCCTCTTTGAGCTCCACCTCGCCGCAGGGGCCCACCAGCTTGCAGGCGCCGGAGCCGGCGATGTCGCCGGACTCGCGCACAGGGGCGGCGATGCCCACCGAGCGGGCGTCGGTGGCGGACAGTTCCACCTGATCGGCGCTGCGGCAGGGCCCGAGGATGGACACGTTGGCCAGCTCACGCTTGGGGCCCACCACGGTGACCCGCTCGTTGGAAGCAAACTGGCCGGGCTGGCTCAGGGGCTTTTTGACCGTTAACTCATAGCCGGCGCCGAACAGGGTCTCCAGCGTCTCCTTGGTGACGTGGACGTGCCGGGCCGAGGTCTCAACCATAAATTTCATTGTGATTTTCCTCCCTTTATCCTGCGCCGCGCCGCCGCTGGCTGACGCGGTGTTTCCATTTGCCGTATCTATTTTAGCACACAGGGTAAAAAGTTCAAGACAAAACCCCGCTTTTTGTGATATAATAAGCGCAAATGCCCAGGGCCGCTGCATTTTTTTGCAGACAGCCGGAAAGGAAGCGCCGCCGATGGATTTTGAAGAACTCAAACAGGAATGTCTTGCCTGCCGCAAGTGCGGCCTGTGTGAGACCCGCACCAACGTGGTGTTCGGCACCGGCCCCAAAACAGCGGAGGTCATGCTGATTGGCGAGGGCCCCGGCAAGAACGAGGACGAACAGGGCCTGCCCTTTGTGGGGCGCAGCGGCAAGCTGCTGGATCAGTACCTGACGGCGGTGGACCTCTCCCGGGAGAAAAATGTCTTTATCGCCAACATCGTCAAATGCCGCCCGCCGGAAAACCGCGACCCGCTGCCCGAGGAGTGGGACGCCTGCCTGCCCTGGCTGCGGGAGCAGTTCCGGATCATCCGCCCGAAGATCGTGGTATGCCTGGGGCGCATCGCCGCCCAGCGGCTGATCCGGCCCGACCTGTCGGTGACGCGGGAACACGGTGTGTTCGAGGAGAAGAACGGCGTGTGGTTCATGGCCACCCTGCATCCCGCCGCACTGCTGCGCAACCCCAGCCAGAAGCCTCTGGCCTTTGGGGACTTTGTGGCCCTGCGGGAAAAGATCCACGAGGTGTGTGACCACACCTATTGACCCATGCCCCCGTGCTTTTTTGTAAAGTTATATCGCTTTACCGTAAAACGCCGGCCCGGAGAAAGTTCTCCGGGCCGGCGCGGCTTTTTTACGCGAACCACTCCACCGCGCGGCGGGCGGAGAAATTTTGCTCCAGCCACGCGCGGGAAGCGGCCGTATCGAATTGCCAGGCCCCCGCGGGGCAGCCGATGCTGCAAACGAGGCAGTTGACGCATTTTGCGCCGTCCACCTCCAGCCGGTCGCTCAAAGCGCCGGTGGGGCAGGCACGCACGCAACGGCCGCACCTGGTGCATCGCTGCTCGTCCCGGCTGCGGCCCATGGGGTGCAGCGGTTTGCGGGGCGCGTTGGCGTCGCCGGGCAGGGACGCGGGATGCAGCGGTGACCTTTCGCAGGCTGCCAGCACCTTTTGGGCAAAGGCTGCAAAGGCAGGCGCATCCTCCGCGTCGGGGCGGCCCGCGCCGATGTCCGGAGCAAACACATGGGGCGTGATGCAGGCCATGCCGCCCACGCAGACAAAGCCCTGTTCTGTCATCTGCTGCGCCGCGGCGGCCAGCGCGTTTTCATAGTCCCGGTTGCCGTAGGCCGCCACCAGCACACAGGGCCCGCCCTGGCCGCGGAACTGCCGGAACAGCCCCTCCACCCGGGGCGGGAACCCGCCGTACACCGGGAACGCCACCACCAGCAGTTCGTCTTTTTCCACCGGGATGGAGGCAGGCAGCGCTGCGGGCGGGCAGGTGCAATTGATAAATTCCGTTGGCAGGCCAAGCTGTTCGCAAAGCAATTCAGCGGCGCGCTTTGTGCCGCCGGACGGGCTGAAATACGCCGTTTTGACGGCTCGGATCACACTCATTTCCGGACACTTCCCTTCCTGATGCCGTTAAAGGCAGGTTGTCCCCTCATTATAAACGCCCGGCCCCCGCGCGTCAACGCGCAGAGGCCGGGCGCTGTTTGTTTTGAAGGACCTTCACAGGCTGTCCACAAAGGCCTGCAGCATGGCAAGGCCCACCGGGCCGCTCTTTTCCGGGTGGAACTGAAAGCCGGTCACCCTGCCCCGCTCCACCGCGGCACAGACAGTGTGGCCGCCGTATTCCACAGTGGCCGCACACTCCCCGGCGTGAACGGGCAGCGCCTGGAAGCTGTGGACAAAGTAGACCTCATCGCCGTTATGGGTGTTGCGCAGCAGGCCGTTTTCCGCGCCGGGGGCGATGGTCAGCGCGCTCCAGCCGATGTGGGGCACCTTCAGGGGCTCGCCGTCCGCCGTTTGCTCCGGCAGGGGTTCCACAGTGCCCTCCACAAGGCCCAGGCCCCTGGTAAAACCGCCCTCTGTGCTGGAATCCAGCAGCATCTGCATACCAAGGCAGATGCCCAGCAGCGGAGTGCCCTCCCCCGCCTTTTTCACCAGCGGTTCCACCAGCTGCTGGCGGTGCAGCTGGTCCATGCCGTCCGCAAAGGCGCCCACGCCGGGCAGCACCAGCGCGCCGGCCCGCAAGACCTCCTCCGGCGTGGTGGCAAAGCACACATCGGCGCCGCAGTGCTCCAGGGCCCGGCGCACGCTCAAAAGATTGCTGCGGCCGTAGTCCACGACCGTTACCATCGGTCTCATCGTCTTACCTCCACGCCCAAGGCCCGTACCTCACTTTTCAGCGTGGGCACATCGGTCTTGCCGTAGTGCAGGATGCTGCCCACGGCCACCGCATCCGCGCCGCCCTTCGCGGCGGCGGCGATGTCCCCGGCGCAGGACGCGCCGCCGGCGGCGATCACCGGCACCTCCACCAAGCCCGCCACCGCGGCGATCAGTTCCTGATCCATGCCGCGCTGAAAGCCCTCTTTGTCCACGCTGGAGAGCAGGATCTCCCCCGCTCCCAGTGACACTGCCTCTTTTGCCCACTCCAGCACATCCCGGCCGGAGTGCTCCCGGCCGTTGTCGTAATAGGCTTCCCAGCCCGCTTCCGGGCGGTTGGGATCCCGGCGTTTTGCCTGGATGCTGAGCACCATGCACTGACTGCCATAGGCCCGGGCGATCTCGGTGATGAGCTGGGGACGGCGCAGGGCGGCGGTGTTCACCGCGGCCTTGTCCGCCCCGGCTTTGAGCACCGCGCCCACATCCGCCGCGCTGCGCAGGCCGCCGCCGGCGGTGATGGGGATAAACACGTCGGCGGTGGTGCGCTCCAGGATGTTGCCCAGATTGTTGCGCTCATAGAGGCTGGCCACCGTGTCCAGATACAAAATTTCGTCGATCCCCTGCTCGTAGTAGCGGCAGGCGAAGTCGTGGGGGTCGCCCAGCTTGCGCAGCCCCTCATACTGGATGCCCTTCACCAGAAAGTCGTCCTTCACATCGAGGCGCGCGATGAGACGTATCTTGCGGCTCATGCCTGGCCCTCCTTCTGGGGCGCGCCGTAGTCGCAGAGGCTCTCGCCCTCAAAGGGGGTGTGCCGCAGGCTCCAGCGGCCGTTCTCATACTGCCACAGATGGGGCGAACGGAACCGGTCGGCCAGATGCATGAAGTAATCCATGTCCATTTCCGGCTGCTCGAAGCAGTCGGCGGCGGCGCCGAAATGCTTTTTGTCGATGGAGATGTACTGGAAGAAATCCTGGGCGAAGCGCATGGGGAACTCGCCGTCGAACTTCTTGCAGAGGGCCACGCCCTCCTCCCGGGTGATCTCGTGGTTGCGGATCTCCTGGGCCGCGTCATAGGTGCAGCGGCCGATGCCGTATTTGATGTAGGTGGTGTAGTAGAAGAAGTCATCCACCTTGTCGTCGATGGAGTTGTACTTGGAATAGGTGCCCGCCGTGCGCTCGGGGCTGGGCACAAAGCCGCCGTGCTCCACCGCGTAGTAGTAAGCCCCCTGGGGATGCCACTTCTCATAGTAGCCCATATAGTGCACCTGGATGTGGTTTTTCTCCACGTCGGAGGTATCGCTGGGCAGGTAAATGGCCAGGTCGGCCTTGTCCACCTTGAAGTCCTCCTCCAGCTGGCGCAGGGAGACGCCGCCCAGATAGATATGGTCGAAGTCGTTGGTGGCGAAGAAGTGCTCGTCCCGCAGGGCGCTGTCGTTGTCGGCGATGGGGTTGCCGAACTCGGCCTCGTTCTCACCGTAGAACACCAGCGGGATGCCGAACTTGGCCGCCATCTTGGGGGCCAGCTGCTTCTGGCCCAGAATGAAGGGCTGGAAGGGATGGAACAGGTTCTCGGTGGCCAGACGGGTGAGCAGCCGATGGGTCAGGCCGTTGGGGGTGCACAGGTAGTTGTCGAACCCGGCGTGGATCCACGCCTCGAAGTTCTGCCAGCCCCAGGGCGTGTAGATGTGGGGCGCCCAGGTGACGGTGAGGGGGTGCATGCCATACTTGTATTTCAGAAGGTGGGCGGCGTAGAAGCTGTCCTTGCCGCCGCTGCCCGGCACCAGGCAATCGTAGCTGCCGTCGGTCTTGCGATAGCGGTCGCACAGCTCCCGCAGCTGACGCTCCCGGTCGGCCCAGTCGATCTTGCCCTCTTTGTTGTGGCAGGCATGGCAGGCGTCACAGACGCCGTCCTCCTGGATGACCATGGTCTTTTTCTTGGAGTGGATGGTGTGCTCGAACTCGTAGCAGCTGTTGGGCTTCTGGTTGGTCATCACACACTCTTTGCAGAACTTCACCTCCCGGGGCAGGCCGAAGAAGGTCTCCCGCTGTTCGGGTGGGATGTCGGGGGCATATTTGGAATAGTCGATGGGCAGGTAACGGGGAAGTTTTTCCATGGTGATGGTTCCTTCTTTCTTTCTTAAATGGAAAACAGGGCACAGGCGGGCGTGGCGGGCGGAACTGTTTCCGCTCACCCAGCGGGCGCCTTTGCCCTGCTCAGTGTGTTTTTATGGCTCGCCGTAGGTGCGGATGATCGCCTGGGCCGCCTCCCGGCTGGAGATGCGCGCATCCATCGCCCGCTTTTCGATCAGGCGGTGGGCCTCCTCCTCGGTGAGGCCCGCGTGCAGCGCCAGCAGGCACTTGGCCTGGCAGATCACCCGTGCCTCATCCAGACGTTTGGTGAGGCGGCGGTTCTGGTCGATGATCTTCTGCATCCGCTGGCGGCCGGTGCGAAGCATCCGCACCGCAAAAGCCGCCTGCTGGCGGGAGAGGGGTTTGGGCAGCACCAGCACCCCATACTTTTCCAGGCCCGCGGCGATCTTGTCCGCCTGGGGCGCGGCGCACAAAAAGATGACGTCCAGGCCGCTCTCCACCGCCTGAATGGCCAGTTCCCGGCCAAACTCGTCCGGCAGGGGGGCGTTGATGACCATCAGGCTGCCGCCGTCCGCGGTGAAGCCCCGTCTTGCCTCACCCGCGCTGGTACAGCACACAGCCGGCCGGCCGGCGGCAAACACGCTTTTCAGTGCCTCGTGGGTCTGTTTCTCCCCCACGATCCACACGCCTGCCATGGACTTCACCTGCCTTTCAGGGGAGTTTTGCCGTCAGATCCGGTCGAAATACATCTGCATCTCGTATTCATGGGGATTTTCCGCCCCGGCGTAGGCCGCAGCGGCCCGCTGCTTCTGGGCGAGATAGGTGTTCAACAGACGCTGGGGAAGAGTCTGCTGCAGGAAGCGGCTCTCGCCCGCGGCCTTCACCGCCTGGGCCAGGCTGGTCGGCAGCGTGGCGCACACCGGCCCGGCTCCGCCGCCCGCGAAGAGGTCGCGGTCGGAGGCAGGCGGCAGCGGCAGCCCGTCCCGGATGCCCTCCATGCCGGCTTCCAGCAGCAGCGCGGTGACATAGTAGGGGTTGCAGGCCGGGTCGGGACTGCGCAGTTCCATGCGGCAATCGGCCCCGGTGGCCGCCGGCACCCGCACCAGCGAGGAGCGGTTCTGGCAGGACCAGCTCACGGTGCCCGGCGCCTCGCAGCAGCCCAGCCGCAGATAGGAGCCCGGCAGCGGGTTGGAGAACACCGTCAGTTCCGGCACACGGCGCAGGATGCCCGCCAGAAAAGCCGCCGCCACCGGATCCGGTTTGTCCTTGAAATCTTCAAAGAGGTTGCGCCCGTCCTTGATCACCGAGAAGTTCAGATGCAGGCCGTTGCCGCTCTTGTTCGGCAGCGGTTTGGGCAGGAAGGAGGCATACAGACCGTGCTGGCCGGCGATGGCCTTGACCACCGTGTGCACCGTCATCAGATCGTCCGCCGCCTGCAGGGGCGAGGCGCAGCGGAAGTCGATCTCGTTTTGTCCCGGACCCTGTTCGTGGTGGCTGCGCTCGGGCTGGATGCCCATCTCCTCCAGCGTCAGGCAGATGTTCCGGCGCACGTTCTCCCCCCGGTCGATGGGGGCCAGATCAAAATAGCCGCCCTGGTCAAAGGGAATGCGGGTGGGCTGGCCGTGCTCGTCGGTCTCGAAGAGATAAAACTCACACTCCGGCCCCACCAGAAAGCTGTAGCCGGCCTGGGCCGCGGCCTGTTCGGTGCGGCGCAGCAGCGCCCGGCCGTCGCCCTCAAAGGGGCGGCCGTCGGGGTAGCGCACGTCGCAGAACAGCCGTCCCACACAGCCTTCGCTGGGCCGCCAGGGCAGCAGGGCGAAGGTGTCCAGGTCCGGCGTGAGGAACAGATCGGACTCCGCCACATTGGCAAACCCGGGGATGGCGGAGGCGTCAAACGACACCCCCTGCTCCGCGGCGTGGCGCAGCTGGCTGGACATGATGGCGATGTTTTTCTGCACGCCGAACATGTCGCAGAATGCCAGACGGATGAATTTGATGTCGTTTTCCTCCACGAACCGGAGGAGTTGGTCAAGGGTGTGGGTCATGAAGATCCCCCTCCTTTAAAAGCGGTGAAAATTGCAAAAAGCGCTGCGTTGCCCTTGGGGGAGAACGCAGCGCCTTTGCTGTTTCGATCAATGGTATTATACCCGTCCGCGGCCGCCGCGTCAAGGGGAGCCGGCGATGTTTTTGTGTGCCCCGGCGCAGGCGGCGCGATTGACAACCGGCCGGCGGAATGCTATTCTAAAAAGGAACAACGGCGTTCCGGCTGTCCCGCCCCGCGGGTCGGCAGCGGGCGTCGTTTGCCTATTTTATGCCCCCGGGGCGAAAGGACAGAGACCATGAGACAAATCATCAATCATTCCTTTGACGCGATCCCGAAAAGCTATCTCTTCAGCGAGGTGGCCCGGCGGGTGGCGGCCTTCCGCGAAGCCCATCCCGACCGAAAACTGATCCCCATGGGCATCGGCGACGTGACGCGTCCCCTGCGCCGGCCGGTGATCGACGCGCTGGAAAAAGCCGCCGAGGAGCAGACCCATGCCGAAACCTTCCACGGGTACGGCCCCGAACAGGGCTACGACTTCCTGCGCCAGACGGTGCTGCGCCACTACGCCGGATTCGGAGTGACGCTGGACCTGGCGGACATCTTCATCAGCGACGGCGCCAAAAGCGATCTGGGCAACCTGCCGGACCTGTTCAGCGATCAGTGCAAAGTGCTGCTGCCCGACCCGGTCTACCCCGTTTACCGGGATTCCAACCTGATGGCCGGCCGGGATGTGGCCTACATCGCCGCCACCCGCGCCAACGGCTTTGCGCCGCTGCCGGACGACAGCCTCCACGCCGATCTGGTGTATCTGTGCAGCCCGTCCAACCCCACCGGCTCGGCCTACACCCGCGAGCAGCTGAAGGTCTGGGTGGACTGGGCCCTTGCGAACGACGCGGTCATCCTCTACGACGCGGCGTATGAGTGCTTCATCCGGGACGACCTGCCCCACAGCATCTACGAGGTGGAGGGCGCGAAGGATTGCGCCATCGAGGTGTGCAGCCTGAGCAAGACCGCCGGTTTCACCGGGATGCGCTGCGGTTACACGGTGGTGCCGCACACGCTGGCGCGGGAGGGCATGAACCTGCACGATCTGTGGCTGCGGCGCCAGTGCACCAAGATGAACGGCGTGGCCTATCCCATCCAGCGGGCTGCCGAGGCGGTGTTCACCCCCGAGGGAATGGCCGCCTGCAAAGAGGACATCGCCGCCTATCTGCGGGCCGCCGGCATCGTGGCCGCCGCCATGGACGAACTGGGCATCTGGTACTGCGGCGGCAAAAACTCCCCTTACATCTGGCTGGAGTGCCCCAAGGGGATGGACTCCTGGCAGTTCTTTGACGCCCTTCTGGAAAAGGCCGGCGTCATCGGCACGCCGGGCAGCGGTTTTGGCGAGAACGGCGAGGGCTATTTCCGCCTGTCCGCCTTCTCCGGCGAGGAGAACGCCCGCGTCGCCATGGAGCAGATGACCGCCTGGCTGCGGAGCCTGTAAGGCCGACGTTGCAAACAAGGCCCCCGGCAGACGCCGGGGGCCTCGTCTTTTCTGCTTCTTTGCACCACGGGTAAAACAGCGCCCCGCGGCCTGTCCGCGGGGCGCTGTTTCTGTTACTTTTGATGGGCAAGGCTCGCCGCCACAAACTCGCGGAAGATGGGCTGGGGCCGGTCCGGCCGGCTCTTGAACTCCGGATGATACTGCACGCCCACGAAGAAGGGGTGATCGGGCAGTTCCATGGCCTCCACCAGCCGGCCGTCGGGCGACAGGCCGCTGAATACCACCCCCGCCTCGCTCAGGGTGGCGCGGAACTCATTGCTCACCTCATAGCGGTGGCGATGGCGCTCGCTGATGATGTTCTGGTTATAGATGCGATACAGCAGAGTGCCGGGCTGTACCACACACGGGTAGGCGCCCAGCCGCATGGTGCCGCCCTTGGGCAGGTTGCCCTGCTGGTCCGGCATCAGGTCGATGACGCAGGCATTGCCCTCGGGATCAAATTCCCGGGAATTTGCCCGCGGCAGGCTGGCCAGGGCGCGGGCCGCGTCGATCACCGCGATCTGCATCCCGAGGCAGATGCCAAAGTAGGGCACCTTGTTCCGGCGGGCAAAGTCCGCCGCCAGCACCATGCCCTCGATGCCCCGCTCGCCAAAGCCGCCGGGCACCAGGATGCCGTCCGCATGGGCGAGGCGGGCGTCCACCGTTTCCGGGGTGAGCTGCTCGGAATCCACCCAGTCCAGCTTTACGGCGGCGTCGTTGGCGTAGCCCGCATGGTTGAGAGCCTCCACCACCGAGAGATAGGCATCGTGCAGTTCCACATACTTGCCCACAATGGCGATGTTGACCTTCTTTTCCAGGCTGCCGATGCGCTGGCACAGCGCCGACCACTTGGAAAGATCGGGCTCCGCCGTATCGAAGCCCAGCCGCTTGCAGACCAGGTCGTCCAGCCCGGCGGCGTGCAGCATCAGCGGCACCTCGTAGAGGCTGCCCAGGGTGCGGTTCTCAATGACACAGTCCGGCTCCACGTTGCAGAAAGCCGCCAGCTTCTGCAGGATGCCCTCCTCCAGCGGTTCGTCGCACCGGGCGATGATGACGTCCGGCATGATGCCCATGCTCTGCAGCTCCCGCACCGAGTGCTGGGCGGGTTTTGTTTTGTGCTCGCCGGAGCACTTGAGCCAGGGCACCAGCACCACATGAAGGAACATGCAGTTTTCCCGGCCCTTTTCCCGGCTGATCTGGCGCAGCGCCTCCAGGAAGGGCTGGCTTTCGATGTCGCCGATGGTGCCGCCGATCTCGGTGATCACCACGTCGGCACCGGTGTAATCGCCCAGGCCGTAGACGAATTGTTTGATCTCGCCGGTGATGTGGGGGATGGTCTGCACGGTGCGGCCCAGGTACTCGCCCGCCCGCTCCTTGTGCAGCACGTTCCAGTACACCCGGCCGCTGGTGAGGTTGGACAGCTTGTTCAGGTCCTCATCGATGAACCGCTCATAGTGCCCCAGGTCCAGGTCGGTCTCCACCCCGTCCTCGGTGACGAAGACCTCGCCGTGCTGGTACGGGCTCATGGTGCCCGGGTCCACGTTGATGTACGGATCCAGCTTCTGCGCGGCCACCTTGAGCCCTCGCTGTTTGAGCAACCGGCCCAGGCTGGCCGCGCTGATGCCCTTGCCCAGGCCAGACACCACGCCGCCGGTCACAAATATGTGTTTTGCCATGATGATGCACTCCCCTGTTCGCTGCGATTTTGCAAAAAAAGTGAGGGAATCCACCGCCCCGCCGAGCGAGGCGGAACGATGGACTCCCTTGTCCTAACGAGGAAATATTATAAAGCTTGCGATGGGGATTTGTCAACCAAAATCACACAGAAAACAGCAGTTCGGTGTAATCGGGGTAGGGCAGCGAACCGGCGGGCAGATACGCCTCGGCGGCGTCGGCGCCCTTGCGCACAGCGTCCATGTCCGGCAGGATCGTGTCGCGGTAGAAGCAGGCAGCCTCCTGGCCGTTGCCCAGTTCCTCGGCCTGGGCCAGATCCTTCTCCAGCTTCTTCTGGGCGGCGGTGATCTCCTGATAGTAGCCGGCCAGCGTTTCCAGTTCGCCCTGCTGGGCCCCGCAGGGCACCGTGGCCGCCACCGCTTTGCAGGCGGCGATGTCGCCGGCAAGGCTGTTCATGGTGGACAGCACCGCGGGCAGGAACTGCTGACGGACCATCATGCCCATGGTCTTTGCCTCCACATGCAGGGTCTTGCAGTAGTTCTCCAGCAGGATGGTGTAGCGGGAACGGACTTCTCCCTCCGTGAAGATGTTGTGAGAGGTGAACAGGCGGATGTTCTTCTCCGCCACCATCTGCGGCAGCGCCTCGGGGGTGGAGCGCAGGTTGTACAGGCCCCGCTTTTCCGCCTCGGCCACCCACTCGTCGGTGTAGCCGTTGCCGTTGAAGATGACCTTCTTGTGCTTCTTGATGGCACGCTTCACCAGTTCATGCACGGCAGAATCCATCTGGTCGGGGGCGGCGTCCTTCAGCTCGTCGTAGAACTCCCGCAGGGCCTGGGCCACGGCGGTGTTCAGCACCACGTTGGGGCCGGACACCGACAGAGAGGAGCCGGGCATACGGAACTCGAACTTGTTGCCGGTGAAGGCGAAGGGGCTGGTGCGGTTGCGGTCGGTGGTGTCCTTGAAGAACTGGGGGATCACCGAGGTGCCCATCTGCATGGCCACCTTCTCCTGCTTGCCGAAGTACTCGTCGTTCTCGATGGACTTCAGCACGGCGGTGAGTTCGTCGCCCAAAAAGACGGACACGATAGCCGGAGGCGCCTCGTTGGCACCCAGGCGGTGATCGTTGCCCGCGCTGGCCACCGATACCCGCAGCAGGTCGGCGTACTCGTCCACCGCCTTGATCACCGCCATCAGGAACACCAGGAACTTGGTGTTCTCGGCGGGGGTGCGGCCCGGATACAGCAGGTTGGAGCCGGTGTTGGTGATCAGCGACCAGTTGTTGTGCTTGCCGGAGCCGTTGATGCCGTCAAAGGGTTTTTCGTGCAGCAGGCAGGTCAGGCCGTGGCGGTCGGCCACCAGCTTCATCATCTCCATGGTCAGCTGGTTGTGATCCACGGCGATGTTGGCGGTGTCAAAGACCGGGGCCAACTCGTGCTGGGCCGGGGCCACCTCGTTGTGTTTGGTCTTGGCGGGCACGCCCAGCTTCCACAGTTCCTCGTCCAGGTCGTGCATGAAGGCGGCCACACGGGGACGCAGCGCGCCAAAGTAGTGATCTTCCATCTCCTGCCCCTTGGGCGCGGGAGCGCCCAGCAGGGTGCGGCCGGTGAACACCAGATCCTTGCGCTTTTCGTACATCGCCTTATCCACCAGGAAATACTCCTGCTCCGGCCCGATGGTGGTGGACACGCCGGTCACCGCCTCGTCGCCCAGCAGGTGCAGGATGCGCACCGCCTCGTGGCTCAGGGTCTCCATCGAACGCAGCAGCGGGGTCTTTTTGTCCAGCGCTTCGCCGCTGTAGGAGCAGAAGGCGGTGGGGATGTAGAGGGTGCCGTCCTTGATGAAGGCGGGGCTGGTGGGGTCCCAGGCGGTGTAGCCCCGGGCCTCAAAGGTGGCGCGCAGGCCGCCGGAGGGGAAGCTGGAGGCATCCGGCTCGCCCTTGATGAGCTCCTTGCCGGAGAAGTCCATGATGACCTCGCCGTTGCCCACCGGGGAGATGAAGCTGTCGTGCTTTTCGGCGGTGAAGCCGGTCATGGGCTGGAACCAGTGGGTGAAATGGGTGGCGCCGTGCTCCACAGCCCACTCCTTCATGGCCACCGCCACCGCGTTGGCCACACTGCGCTCCAGGGGCAGATTCTCGTCGATGGTCTTGCGCAGGGCCTTATAGACGTCCTTGGGCAGCTTTTCCCGCATCACCCGGTCGCCAAACACGAGGCTGCCGTACAGTTCAGGCACATTCTTTGACATAAAACAGCTCTCCTTTCCAGTTCGCGCCCCGCCGGCATGCCGTCGGGCACGAAAAAACGGCGCCCCCGGATGAAACATCCGAAAGCGCCGTTGCTTTCTATGGGTGAAAGTATACTCCTTTTTTTCGCCTTGTCAACACCCTTTTTGGGCGGAGGGCAAAATGTACGGACATCCCCTTCCCACGGCCCTATAATGTATTTTATTCCGTTTTCCCGCACTTTACTGCCGCAAATTGCTAAAGCCTCACCTTTTTACGGGCCTGTTTTTTCGCAAAATGCCGATTCTCACAAAATTTGCTTTACAAACCGCGGGCAAAGAGCGTATGATGAAACACGACAAAGGCGTCAAAGGCCCCTTTCGAGGGGCTTTGGTGTTTTTGTCTTTTTTTATTTTGCAAAACGGGAGGTACTGCCATGAAAACACCCGGCAGCCAGGGCCTTTACTGCCCACAGCTTGAACACGATAACTGCGGCATCGGCGCCGTTGTGGATATTCACGGCCGCAAGAGCCACGCCACCGTGGCCGACGCGCTGACCATTGTGGAACATCTGGAACACCGCGCGGGCAAGGACGCCGAGGGAAAGACCGGCGACGGCGTGGGCATTCTGACCCAGGTGCCCCACAAGTTCTTCCGGCGGGTGTGCTCCGAGGCCGGGTTTGACATCGGCGGCGAGCGGGAGTATGGCGTGGGCATGTTCTTTCTGCCCCAGAGCGAGCTGGCCCGCCGGCAGGCGCAGAAGATGTTCGAGGTCATTGTGGAAAAGGAAGGCCTCGCCTTTTTGGGCTGGCGCACGGTGCCGGTCCGGCCCGATGTGCTGGGCCACAAAGCCCGGGACTGCATGCCGGTGATCTGCCAGGGGTTTGTGAAAAAGCCCGACGACCTGCCTGCGGGTCTCGCTTTTGACCGCAAGCTGTACATCGTGCGGCGGGTCTTTGAGCAGAGCAACGACAACACCTACGTTGTGAGCCTGTCCAGCCGGACCATCGTGTATAAGGGCATGTTCCTGGTGGGGCAGCTGCGCACCTTCTTCGACGATCTGCGGGACGAGGACTACGAGTCCGCCATCGCCATCGTCCACTCCCGCTTCTCCACCAACACCGACCCCAGCTGGGAGCGGGCCCATCCCAACCGCTTCATCGTGCACAACGGCGAGATCAACACCATCCGTGGCAACGCCGACAAGATGCTGGCCCGGGAGGAGACCATGAGTTCCCCCGCCCTCAGCGCCGACGACATCACCCGGGTGCTGCCGGTGGTGAACACCGCCGGTTCGGACTCCGCCATGCTGGACAACACCCTGGAATTTCTGGTGATGAGCGGCATGGAGCTGCCCCTGGCGGTGATGGTCACCATCCCTGAGCCCTGGAGCCACAACGACACCATCTCCCAGCAGCGGCGGGATTTCTACCAGTATTACGCCACCATGATGGAGCCCTGGGACGGCCCCGCCTCCATCCTGTTCAGCGACGGCGACGTGATGGGCGCGGTGCTGGACCGCAACGGCCTGCGTCCCAGCCGGTATGCGATCACCGACGACGGGCGGCTGATCCTCTCCTCCGAGGTGGGCGTGCTGGATCTGGCCGAGGAACACATTCTTAAAAAGGAGCGGCTGCACCCCGGCAAGATGCTGCTGGTGGACCTGGAAAAGGGCGCGGTGCTCAGCGACGACGAGGTGAAGGAGCGCTACGCCGGCAAGGAGCCCTACGGCGAATGGCTGGACTCCAATCTGCTGCATCTGAGCGACCTGCATGTGCCCAACCAGAAGGTGCCCGCCCTCTCCGACGAGCAGTGTGCCCGGCTGCAAAAAGCCTTTGGTTACACCTGGGAGGAATACCGCAACTCGGTGTGCGCCATGGCGCTGAGCGGCTCCGAGCCCATCGGGTCGATGGGCGCCGACACGCCGGTGGCGGCGCTCTCCGGGCAGTATCAGCCGCTGTTCTCCTACTTCCGGCAGATGTTCGCCCAGGTCACCAACCCTCCCATCGACGCGCTGCGGGAGAAGATCGTCACCTCCACCGCGGTGTATGTGGGCAAGAACGGCAATCTGCTGCGGGAGAGCCCGGACAACTGCCATGTGCTGAAGATCAACAACCCCATCCTCACCGATCTTGACCTGCTCAAGATCAAGGCGATGAACCGCCCCGGCTTCAAGGTGGCGGTGGTGCCCATCCTCTTCTACAAGAGCACCCCGATGGACCGGGTGCTGGAGCATCTGTTCGTGGCGGTGGACAAGGCTTACCGGGAGGGCGCCAACATCCTGATCCTCACCGACCGGGGAGTGGACGAAAACCATGTGGCCATTCCCTCGTTGCTGGCGGTGTCGGCGGTGCACAAGCACCTGGTGAAGACCAAGAAGTGCACGGCCCTGTCCATCATTCTGGAATCCGGCGAGCCCCGGGAGGTGCACCACTTTGCCACCCTGCTGGGCTACGGCGCCTGCGCGGTGAACCCCTACCTGGCCCACGCCTCCCTGGCGCAGCTGGTGCGGGACGGCCTTTTGAACAAGGACTACTACGCCGCTGTGGACGACTACGACAACGCGGTGCTGCAGGGCATTGTGAAGATCGCCTCCAAGATGGGCATCTCCACCCTGCAGAGTTACCAGGGCAGCCAGATCTTTGAGGCCATGGGCATCAGCCAGGAGGTCATCGACGCCTATTTTACCGGCACCGTGAGCCGCATCGGCGGCATCACCCTGCAGGACATCGCCGATCAGACCGACGCCCAGCACTCCCGGGCCTTCGACCCGCTGGGGCTGGCCATCGACCTGAGCCTGCCCTCTCTGGGCCAGCACAAGTTCCGCAGCCAGGGCGAGACCCACCGCTATTCCCCCGAGACCATCCACCTGCTGCAGCAGTCCGCGCGAACGGGGAACTACGATCTGTTCCGCCGCTACACCCAGGCAGCGGACGCCGAGCGCAACGGCCTGCTGCGCAGCCTGCTGGAGTTCAACTATCCCGCACAGGGGGTGCCCCTGGAGGAGGTGGAGAGCGAGGATTCCATCGTGCGCCGCTTCAAGACCGGCGCCATGTCCTACGGCTCCATCTCCCAGGAGGCTCACGAGGCCCTGGCGCTGGCAATGAACCATCTGCACGGCAAGTCCAACAGCGGCGAGGGCGGCGAGAGCGACGAGCGGCTGGACAGCGCCGGCACCGAACAGGATCGCTCCAGCGCCATCAAGCAGGTGGCCAGCGGACGCTTTGGCGTCACCAGCCGCTACCTGGTGAGCGCGAAGGAGATCCAGATCAAAATGGCCCAGGGCGCGAAGCCCGGCGAGGGCGGTCACCTGCCCGCCGCCAAGGTGTATCCCTGGGTTGCCAAGACCCGTCACTCCACCCCGGGCGTGAGCCTCATCAGTCCCCCGCCCCACCACGACATCTACTCCATCGAGGACCTGGCCCAATTGATCTACGACCTGAAGAGCGCCAACGACCAGGCCTGCATCTCGGTGAAGCTGGTGAGCGAGGCGGGCGTGGGCACCGTGGCCGCAGGCGTGGCCAAGGCCGGCGCCCAGGTCATCCTCATCTCCGGCTGCGACGGCGGCACCGGCGCGGCCCCCATCAGTTCCATCCACCACGCCGGCCTGCCCTGGGAACTGGGCCTGGCCGAGACCCACCAGACGCTGCTCCGCTCGGGGCTGCGGGGCCGGGTGCGGCTGGAGACCGACGGCAAGCTGATGACCGGGCGGGACGTGGCGGTGGCCGCGCTGCTGGGCGCGGAGGAGTTCGGCTTTGCCACCGCTCCGCTGGTGACCCTGGGCTGCACCATGATGCGGGTGTGCAATCTGGACACCTGCCCCATGGGCATCGCCACCCAGAACCCGGAACTGCGCAAGCGTTTTTGCGGCAAACCGGAATATGTGGAGACCTTCATGCGCTTCATCGCCCGCCAGCTGCGGGAATACATGGCAAAGCTGGGCGTGCGCACCGTGAATGAGATGGTGGGCCGCACCGACCTGCTGCGCCAGGCGCACAGGGACACGGGCCGCGCCGCCGAAGTGGACCTCAGCCGGGTGCTGGCCCACACCGACGCGGCCGGCCAGAGCACCGTGTTCAATCCGGCCGACGTCTACGACTTCGGCCTGGAAAAGACGCTGGACCGCTCGCTCATGGCGCGGGAGGACGTGCGCCAGGCGCTCAACACCGGCAAGCCCTGCCGCCTGAGCGTGCATGTGCGCAACACCGACCGGGCCTTTGGCGCCCTGCTGGGGGCCGAGATCACCCGCCACAGCCCCGACGGCTGGACGGAGGACACCGTCATCCTGGACTGCACCGGCGCGGGCGGCCAGAGTTTTGGGGCATTCATCCCCAAGGGTCTCACCCTCTCCCTCACCGGCGACAGCAACGACTACTTCGGCAAGGGCCTGTCCGGCGGCAAGCTGGTGGTGCGCCCCGACCCGAAGGCCCGCTACGCCGCCGAGGAAAACATCATCGTGGGCAACGTGGCCCTCTACGGCGCCACCGCCGGCGCGGCCTACATCAACGGTGTGGCCGGCGAGCGCTTCTGCGTGCGCAACTCCGGCGCGGTGGCCGTGGTGGAAGGCGTGGGCGAACACGGCTGTGAGTATATGACCGGCGGCCGGGTGGTGGTGCTGGGCCCCACCGGCAAGAACTTCGCCGCCGGCATGAGCGGCGGCATCGCCTATGTGCTGGACGAGGACAGCACCCTCTACCGCAACCTGAACAAGGCCATGGTCAGCATGGAAAAGGTGGAGAGCAAGTTCGACCGGGAAGAACTTTACCGGCTGATCGACGACCATGTGCAGCACACCGGCTCGCCCAAGGGCCAGCGCATCCTGGCCGCCTTTGACGACTATCTGCCCCGGTTCAAGAAGATCATCCCCAACGATTACAAGCGGCTGGTCCAGCTCGCCTCCCAGTTCGAGGAGCAGGGCGTGGCACCCGAACAGGCACAGATCGAGGCGTTCTACGCCAGTCTGGCCACCCGATAAAAAGGAGGCTCGGTTATGGGAAAACCTACCGGTTTTTTGGAATATCCCCGTCAGGAGGGGCCGGTGATCCCGCCCGAAATCCGTTTGGGCGATTTCAAGGAATTTCATCGTCCCCTCTCCCCTGCCGCCCAGGCGCTGCAGGCCGCCCGCTGTATGGATTGCGGCGTGCCCTTCTGCCAGGCGGGCGTGACGCTGGCCGGCATGACTGCCGGCTGCCCGCTGCACAACCTCATCCCCGAGATGAACGATCTTGTTTTCCACGGCAACTGGGAGCAGGCGTGGCGGCGGCTGGAGCGCACCAACTGCCTGCCGGAGTTTACCGGCCGGGTGTGCCCCGCCCTGTGCGAGGCCGCCTGCACCTGCGCAAGGCAGGACGGCGCGGTCTGCACCCATGAGAACGAATTGCAGGTGGCGGAGTACGCCTTCGCCCACGGGCTCGTGGACGCTGATCCCCCCGCCGTGCGCACCGGAAAGACGGTGGCGGTGGTGGGCAGCGGCCCCGCCGGCCTGGCCGCCGCCTGGCAGCTGAACCGCCGCGGCCACCTGGTCACGGTGTATGAAAAATCGGACCGTCCGGGCGGCCTGCTTCGCTACGGCATCCCCAACATGAAGCTGGACAAAGCCGCGCTGGACCGGCGCATCCGCGCCATGGAGCAGGCCGGCATCCGCTTTGAGTGCAATGTGGACGTGGGCCGCGACGTGACCGGCGAGGAACTGCTGGCCCGGTTCGACCGCGTTGTGCTGGCCGGCGGCGCAGGCCAGCCCCGGGACCTGGCGGTGCCCGGACGGGACGCCAAGGGTATCCTCTTCGCGGTGGATTTCCTCGGTCTTGTCACCAAGACCCTGCTGGACAGCGACTTCGAAAAGCCGCCCCGCAAGCTGGCGGAAGGGAAAAACGTGCTGGTGGTGGGCGGCGGCGACACCGGCAACGACTGCGTGGCCACCGCCCTGCGCCTGGGCGCGAAGAGCGTGACCCAGCTGGAGATGATGCCGGCGCCGCCCGACGAGCGGGCCGCCAACAACCCCTGGCCCGAGTGGCCCCGGGTGCGCAAGACCGACTACGGCCAGCAGGAGGCGATCTTCCTGTTCGGCCATGATCCCCGGCGCTACCAGTGCACCGTGTCGGCCTTCAAGACGGATAAGCGCGGCCGGGTGAGCGGTGCGGTGGTGCAGCAGCTCACCCCCCGGCGGGACGAGGCCACCGGCCGCACGATGATGGTGCCGGTGGAGGGCGCTGTGGAGACGCTGCCGGCGGAGCTGGTGCTCATCGCAGCCGGCTTCACCGGGTGTGAAGCATATCTGCCTGCCAGCTTTGGCGCGGCGCTGACCGCGCGGGGCGTGGTGGCGGCGGACGAAGGACAATACGCCGCCAGCGTGAGCCGGGTGTTTGCCGCGGGCGATGTGCGCCGCGGCCCCTCGCTGGTGGTGTGGGCCATCGCCGAGGGCATGGGCGCCGCCCGCGCGGTGGACGCCTCGCTGATGGGCTACAGCAACCTGTGACCCGTCGGCATTGGAAATAAAGGGGGAGAAAGTATGTGTACGATCCTGTGCTATGCCGGCCATGATATCGGGCCGAACATCCTGCAGGACTATCTGCTGCGCAGCCGCCGACGCGGCCCGGACGATTACCGGGTGGTGCAAACACCGTTCGGGTATCTGGGTTTTGCCCGCCTTGCCATCATGGGCCTTTCCCCGGAAGGGATGCAGCCCTTTGAGCAGGACGGCAGCTGGGTGGTGTGCAACGGCGAGGTATACGGATTCCGACGTTTGAAGGAAGAACTGACCGAACGGGGCTATACGTTCAAAAGCGGGTCGGACTGCGAGGTGCTGCTGCCCCTGTGGCGGGAGTACGGCCGCGAGATGTTCGCCCATCTGGATGCGGAGTTTGCCTGCGTTATCTACGACGGGGAGACCGGCAGCCTGATCGCCGCCCGGGACCCCATCGGAATCCGGCCGCTGTTCTACGGCTATCCCACCGCCGGCGGCACCATCGCCTTTGCCAGCGAGGCCGCTGAACTGGAGGGCTGGGTGGACGAGATCCGGCCCTTCCCGCCCGGCTATTATTACCGGGACGGGCGCTTTGTGCAGTACGAGGACATTGCCGCCGTGCGCGGCTACATCCACGCGCCGCTGGAGGAACTTTGCAAAAACATCCGCGAAAAGCTGGTCGCCGGCGTGAAAAAACGGCTGGACGCCGACGCGCCGCTGGGCTTTCTGCTCTCCGGCGGGCTGGACTCGAGTCTGGTCTGCGCCATCGCCGCGAAACAGCTGCAGACCCCTGTGCGCACCTTTGCCGTGGGCATGGACGTGGACGCCATCGACCTGAAATACGCCCGGGATGTGGCGGAGTTCATCGGTGCGGAGCACACCGAGGTCATCATGACCCGCCAGCAGGTGCTGGAAGTCCTGCCGGAGGTGGTGAAAGCGCTGGGCACCTGGGACATCACCACCATCCGGGCCAGCGTGGGGATGTACCTCGTCTGCAAGGCCATCCATGAGACCACCGACCTGAAGGTGCTGCTCACCGGCGAGATCTCGGACGAGTTGTTCGGCTACAAATACACCGACTATGCCCCCAACGCCGCCGAGTTTCAAAAGGAGGCGGCCAAACGCCTGCGGGAACTCTACTGCTACGACGTGCTGCGGGCGGACCGGTGCCTCGCCGCCAACAGCCTGGAGGCGCGGGTGCCCTTCGGCGACCTGGACTTTGTGCGCTATGTGATGGCCATCGACCCCGCGCGCAAGATGAACGTGTACGGCAAGGGCAAATACCTGCTGCGCAAGGCCTTTGAGGGCGAGGGCCTGCTGCCCGAACACATTTTGTGGCGGGAGAAGGCGGCCTTCAGCGACGCGGTTGGGCACAGCATGGTGGACGATCTGAAGGAGTACGCCGAGGGCCTTTATACCGACGAGGAATTCCAGGCGCGGCGGGCAAAATACGATTACTGCACCCCCTTCACCAAGGAGAGCCTGCTCTACCGGGAACTGTTCGAACAGTTCTATCCTGGCGGCGCGCGGATGATCCCCGGCTTTTGGATGCCCAATCCCAACTGGGAGGGCTGCCGTGTGGACGACCCCAGCGCCCGGGTGCTGGCGAACTACGGCGACAGCGGCGTGTAAAGTCAAACCGCTTTTCATTTTCGGCGGATTCCCGCGGCAACGGGGCCGGGTCTTTTGACCCGGCCCCGCTGTTTTGTTTGCAGGATTGATACAACTTATTTGCCCCGCAGAGGATGAAAGACACCCCGGCCCGTGTTATACTTTTCGTGCGGGAGGTCACCCGCGGAAGGGAGCCCGACAAACGATGAAAAAGATCCTGTTGGCAGTGATCGAGGCCGCGGCCGCCGCGGCCGCGTTTTTTCTCTATTCCCTGGCCACGGTGGAACTGCCGGAACTGGAGATCGACTCCTCCGTCCAGGCGGGGCACAGCGGCGTGGCTCCTTTGCCGGGCCAGCCGGAGAGCGCCCCCTCCCCCGCGCCCGCGGATCCGGAGGCCACAGAGCCTTCGCCGGACCTTGCGTTCCTCTCGCAAGAGCAGCAGGACGTCTTTTCCCGGGCGCAGGAGACGGTGATCTACCTGGCCGACCCGTCCAACCTCGCCTTTCAGACGGGCAACGACTCCGGCGGCGAGGTGCTGCTGGAGGGGCGCAGCTACCTGCTCATCACCGGGCAGGACGAAAACTACCAGGACTTTCGCGCCCGGATGCGCACCATCTTCACCGAGCGCTGCCTGGAACAGCTCGACTTCGACGCGCGCTTTCGTTCCCGTGACGGGCAGCTGGCGGCGCTGGTGGGCGGCGTGGGCGGCGCCATTGACTATGCCGAGTGCCCCGACACCTACCGCCTGGAAAGCGCGGACGACGACGCCGTGATCTTCACCCTCATCGGCCATTACATCCAGCAGCAGCCGGAGGAAACGGACACGGATTTTCTCACCCGCCGCGCCGGCGGCGCCTTCGACAGCACGATGGAATTTTCCATTCGGCTGGTGAACTCCGCTGAAGGCTGGCGGATGGACGAGTTCCACAGCCCCCGTTTTCCCTACACCTTCTGAACCATACAAAAAAGCAGGGCCGCCCCGTGGGGGGGCGGCCCTGCTTTTTTATGTTTCACAGTTGCAAGCGGCGGCGGATGGTGCCGGCCAGCGCCAGCGCGCCCAGGCCCTTCAGAAAATCCGGCAGGATGAAGGGCAGCACACACACCGACAGGCTGGCCCCAAGCCCCATGCCGCTGACAAACATGAACCAGGCGGTGCCAAGGGCGTAGCAGATAAGCTGCGCCGCCAGCACCCCCGCCAGGCGCAGTGCCAGGCGGCTGCTGACACGGCAGACCGCGCTCAGCAGCGCCGCCATCAGCGGGTAGGCCCACAAAAAGCCGGCGGTCATGCCGGTGAGCACCTGTACGCCGGCGGCCATGTTGGCAAACACCGGCAGCCCCACCGCGCCAATGCAGATATAGGCCAGGATGGAAGCCGCCGCCCAGCCGGGGGCCAGCATGGCCCCCGCGAAGAACACGCCAAACACGCTCAGGGTCAGGCTGACAGGCCCGATGGGAATGCTCAGCGGGGCCACCACCGCCATAAAGGCGGTGCAAAGGCCCGCGAGGGCGATATTTTTTACCTTCTGATTTGCCGTCGTTTGAATTTTGTCCACGTCCTTTTGTCTGTTTGGCGGCCCGGCCGCATCGGCCTTTATTATAGCACACCTGCCCTTTTTTGCGCAAAGGTTTTGCGCCGGCGGGTCACTGCCCACCGATCCGGTCCATCGCGTTCAAACGGCGCAGCGCGCCGATGTATTGGGCGACGATGACACATTTTTGCAGGTCCTTTTCATCCACGCCCTGGAACGCGCACAGTTCGTCCCACAGCAGCGTGCTGCCCTCCACCAGATAAAAGCCGCTGGCGAGGTCGACCCCCACAAAGATCCTCTGGACATCGTCGCCCCAGAGCGACGCATCGTCCCGGTTTTGGGGAAGATAAAATCGGCTCCCCTCCCCCGCGTTCTCAAGGTAAAACGCCCGCGGGTCGGGTGCTGCGCCCGCCGGCAGCTTCTGCGCCAGGAATTCGTTCATGGTCACGTTGTCGGCAATGACCTGCCTCGCCTCCGGGTCGAAGATCTCGGTGAGGGGATACCTTGCTTGCAGATACTCCAGCACCTGTGCGCCGGTTTTTCGGTTTGGCCTGATCCGATCTTTGTAGCAGGACCAGATCGCCCGCCATTCCGCGAGCATCTCCTTCGTCGGCTCCCGTGTGATCATGGGGTGCGCCTCCCTTTGCTTTGCGTATTTTGCCGGGGACCTGTTCCATCTTAACACGGGCAGCGCTTTTTCGCAACGGCATTCATTCCAGCGGGGCGCGACGGTCGACACCGGCGTAATAATCCGATTTTTCCATCAGGTAGAAGTCGGTGGCGTAGTAGGACGTGGTCTCCTCCAGGCCGGCGGGGCCCACCACCTTCGCGGTGCGCAGGCTCTCCCCCAGCGGGATGACGAAGTGCTCCCCTGTTTCGCCCGCCACCTCGTAGGGCACGCCGTACCCGTCCCGCAAAGTGACCTCCTGCCAGCTGCCGTCCTGCCCCATGGCGTACCAGTGGGCCGTCTGCTGAGAAAGGGGCGTGGCGGGATTCTCCACCGTGAAGGCGTTCAGCACGCCGTCCACCACGAAAAGGCCCACATTGTAGTTGTGGTCGGGGGTGATGTCCTCCTCCACATAGCCGCCGGTGGTCTGGGCGGCGGGGGTGGCGGATGGGCCGGCGCCGCTCTCGTCGGCGGCGCAGCCGGCCAGCAGCGCGCCGGCCAACAGGGCGGCAAGGGCAGCGGACGCGGCCCTGCGAAGATTTTTCATGACGGGTTCTCCTTTCGGTTTGGCATTGCCGTCATTCTACCAGCGCTGCCTCTAAGCACTCTCTAAAAGTTTTAGAGATTGTTTAGAGCCTCGGCGTGGTAGTATAATTGTATCACTCTGAGGAAAGGCCGGGTGGCACTGTGAGAATTTTACTGGTGGAAGATGAAAAAGCGTTGTGCCGGGCCGTGCGGGACACACTGGCCGCCGCCGGCTACACGGTGGACTGCTGCGGCACCGGCCCGGACGCGCTGGACGCCCTCTGCGCCGGCAGCTACGACCTGGTGCTGCTGGACCGGATGCTGCCGGGGATGGACGGGCTCTCGGTGCTGCGCCAGGCGCGGCAGGCGGGGGTGCGCACGCCGGTGCTGATGCTCACCGCCCTGGACGCGGTGGGCGACCGGGTGGCGGGGCTGGACGCCGGCGCGGATGACTATCTGCCCAAGCCCTTCGCCACCGAAGAACTGCTGGCCCGGGTGCGGGCGCTGGGCCGCCGCCCCGCCCAGTGGGAGGACAGCCGCCAGCTGCGCCGGGGCGACCTGGTGCTGCAGCCTGTCGGTCGGTTGCTCACCGGCCCGGCAGGCGTCTGCACCCTCTCCCACCGGGAGTGCGAACTGCTGGAACTGTTTCTGCGCAGCCCCGGCGTCACCCTGCCTCGGGAGCGCATCCTGCTGAACGTGTGGGGCCCGGACAGTGAGGTGGAGAGCGGCAACATCGACAACTACATCCATCTGGTACGCCGGCGGCTTCGGCTGGTGGGCAGCAGGATGGAACTGGTCACCTGCCGGGGCGCGGGCTACCGGCTGGAGGCGATCCCATGCTGAGGCGGCTGCGGATCCGCATCACCCTGCTGGCGGCGCTGCTCACCGGCGGGGTGCTGGTCTGCACACTGCTGTTCGCCTTCACCGTGACCCGGCGGCAATACCTGGACAACCGCCGTGCAGCATTCGCGGAGGCAGTGGCCCAGCTGCAATACCAGTGGGATCGCTACGACCGGCTGGAAGGCGACTGGCTGGCACAGCTGGAGGCGCAGACCGGCATGAGGCTGCTGCTGACGGAAAACGGGCAGCCCCTGCTCCACACCCTGCGGGCGGATGAGGACACGCGGGTCCTTTTTGCCGCGGCCCGGCGGGCCGCCGAACAGCGCGGACTGGACATCGGCACACCGCCTCTCACGGGAAGCCAGAACGCGGATTTTACCTATTCGGAATTCGGAAAAGGGCGGGGATTACCGCTGTGCGGTGCGGATGGAGGGCACCGCCGGCGGACGGTGGACGAGCCTTGTGGCGGTGCAGTCCCTCGCGCCGGAACAAGTCTACACCCTGCGGCTGGCGGCGCTCTTCGGGCTGGCGGCCGCCGTGGGCGGGGGCGGCCTCGCGCTGGCAGGCTGGTTTGTGGCGGGCCGGGCGGTGCGCCCGGTGGGCCGGGCCATGGACGAGCAGCAACGATTTTTGAGCGCTGCCAGCCACGAGTTGCGCACCCCCCTGGCGGTGATCCGGGCCAACGCCGGCGCCGCCCTGCATCGCCCGGATCAGGCCCAGACCTATCTCTCGGTGATCGACGGCGAGGCGCAGCGGATGGGCGCGCTGGTGGACGAACTGCTGTTGCTCTCCGCCGGGGCCAGCGCCCGCGCCCGGCTGCGGCCGGAACGGCTGGAGCCGGACACCTTCCTGCTGGATTTTGCCGAGGGCATGGAGCCGCTTGCCCGGGAAAAGGGCCGGGAGCTGCGGGTGTGCCTGCCGCGCGAAGCTCCGCCGCCTGTACAGGCCGACGGCTACCGGCTGCGCCAGCTGCTCACCATCCTGCTGGACAACGCCCTGCGCTTTGCCCCTGCGGGCAGCGCGGTGGAACTTCGACTCACGGAAAAGGGGCGCCGGGTGCGTTTTTGGGTGACCGACCACGGCCCCGGTGTGCCGGACAGGGACAAGCAGCGCATTTTCCGGCGCTTTGCCCGCGGCCATGAAGCCGAGGACGGGGCCCGGCACTACGGCCTGGGCCTGACGGTGGCCGCCGAACTGGCCGCGCTCCACAGCGGAAGGCTGTGGGTGGAGGACGCCCCCGGCGGCGGGGCCGCCTTCTGTCTGGAACTGCCCGCCGGACGCTGAACGCTCCTCTCCTCCCCCGCCGGTCTCGCGCCGGCGGGGCCTTTTTGCGTCTCTCTCCCCTTTGCCGGGCGCACCCCCCGTTCGCCACAGCGGCGCCGCTGCTGCCCTTGCGCCGCGGCCCATAGAAAAACCGGGGCGCCCTTTTGACAAGGGCGCCCCGGCCGTTTCAGAGAGCAGAAAATACGATCCGTGTTCCGTACCGCAAGGAGCCGGTTCATGGTCGATTCAGCGCTCCACTCTTTACTTCTCCTTGCGTTTTTCGTCGATCATGGCTTGCAGTTCATCCAGCGTGTTGTCCGACAACTGGTCGGAGTTCAAAAAATTCGCGAAAAGGCTGGCGAAGCTGCCGCCGAACATCTTGTCCACCAGAGTGGTGGTCTCGGCGCTTTGCACCTGCTGCCGTGTGACAAGGGGCGTTACGATGTACTTGGGATACTCCCGGGAGATGGCTCCCTTGCCCTCCAGCCGCTTGAGAACAATGTAGGTAGTGCTTTTCTTCCAGTTGTACTTCTTGAGAAACGCGTCGGCCAGGTCCGCCGCCAGGCAGGACCCGTGCTCCCACAGATATTCCATCAACAGAAGTTCCGAGTCGAAGATCTTGATCTCTCCCATCGTATCCCCCCCATTTTATTATTATAAATTTATTATCAGTTTATCGTTTCCCCCGCCGCGCGTCAAGTAAAACTCTTCCGAAAAACGCGGAAAAAATGTGAAATTTTCGTCAGCGCCCCCAGGGCACGATGAAAGCCCCGGCGGGCAACTCGCCAAGAATATGGCCAGCCGCCTGCCGGGGCTTCGTTCATCTTTGCAAAAACTCAGCGGATGGGGCACACGCCGTTCACGCAGTCGGAGGCGCCGATGTCCAGTTCCGTCTCCTCGTGCTCGTAGCGGCAGAGCAGCGCCGGGTTGAAGGGGCGCATCTCCGCCTTGCGGCGCTCGTACTCCGCCTGTTCGATCTCCTCATAGGGCAGCAGTTCGTAGAAGCTGTCGTCGTAGCTCAGGAAGGAGAGGGCCACCACATCATCCCAGTGATCCCAGACCCACTGCTCCACGTCGTCCCACTCGTTGTCCCGCACATGCACCGTGATGGAGCAGTTGTGGTCCACATAGTGCTCCATGAACATCTTGTAGTTCTCCAGCTGCTCGATGGCGGTCACATCACCCTTCACACGGCCGGCAGGCGCCTTGACCGGGAACTCCAGCACCTTGGTGGTGGGGTCTTCCGGATCCTGGCCCACCTCGGGCAGCACCGGATAGCCCAACTCCTCGCAGACGCGGCACAGGGGGTCGGTGGCGGTGATGCGCACCCGGCGGATGTAGTAGGGCGAGTGGGAATAGTGCACGCCGCTGGACACGGTGGGCAGCAGCGACAGGGTGCCCTCCGGCTTCAGGGTGGTCACCAGCAGCGGGCGGTTGCCGCCCAGCTGGTCGGCCATTTCATCGGCGGCTTTGCGGGCCTCGGCGCGCAGGGCATCCAGCAGTTCCGCCTGTTCGGCCCGGTCAATGCCGGTGGCGTTGACCATGTCCTGCCAGCCGGTGAGGGAGCAGCCCAGCAGACGGTCCCGCTTCTGCACCCGGTCCCACCGGTACATCTCCAGTTCCCGGCAGGTCATGCGGTAGCCCGCCCGGGCGGACAGACGCTGTGCCTCCAGCAGGCCCGCCCGGTCCAGGCTGCCGTCCGGCTGCACAAAGGCCATCACGTTCACGGTGGTCAGGTTGCACAGGCCGTTGGAATCCAGCAAAATCTCGCCGCAGGGGTTGCAGCCGCAGAAATTTGGCCGGCGCTTGAGGCCCGCCTCCTCGTTGATCCAGCCCGGCTCGCCGGAATAGCGCATCTGCTGCAAATGCCAGTGCAGCTTTTCCCGAGTGGGCTTTTTGCGGTAGAAGATGGAGTTGTTGCTCATCTGCCGGTGGGCGATGCTCTTGTCGATCTCCCAATGCCCGTTCACCTGGCGGTAAAGGTTGGACTTGGCCTGGATGCAGGTCTCGTCGTCCGCGTCCACCAGGCCGATCTCGGAGGTGCGGCGCACGCCGCCCGAGACCACGTTCTCGCCGATGATGTTGGCAATGTCCAGAAGGTCGATGGGCCGCAGCTGGGTGCTCGCCGCGCCATCCCGGGCGCCGGCGGCCGTGACCACCTTGTGAATCTTGTCCAGCATGGTCATCATGGAACCAGAACCGCTGGCGGTGCCGCCGAAGGTCTTGAGCCGCTCGCCCTTCGGCCGGATGGAATCGTAGTTCACCACCAGGGTGGTAACGCCCTCGTACTCCCGGTTGGTGATGAGTTCAAAATACCGGGTGAGCGCCTGGGCCCAGCCCTCCTTGGAGTCGCCGATGGCGAGGGTGGCGGTCTCACGCTGGAAGGTAAGGTTGGTGTATTCCAGCCGTTCATTTGCCGGCACCGGGTCGTAGGACTTGTGCAGGATCTCCAGGTCGGTGCGCACCGGCGGCAGCTGGTCGGCGTCGGATTTCAGCACCCGCACCCCCACGCCGCTGCCCACCATCAGCAGGTAGAACAGGTCGTGGTAGGCCACAAAATCGTTGATGACGGTGAAGGCGCAGTTGTAGTTGGCCATGGGGTACTTTTCCGCCACCGGCGTGCCGCCCACCCACAGGGTGCGGCCGGACAAAAACTGCCGCAGGTTGTAGATGTTGTCATAGAGTTTTTCCGCCTCTTCCCGGGAGGTGGCCGCCAGCGAAGTGTTGTATTCCACCGCGCGGCGCACCGTCTCCCACCAGAATTCCCGCCGGCCCTGCTGGGGCAGGTAACGGGAATAGGTGCGGGTATAAACGAAGGCGCCCAGCTGCTCCATGGGGTTGGGGGCGTGCTTGTAGGGGCTGAGGAACTCCCGGGTCAGGATGCCCTCCTGCCACTCGCCGCTTGCGCGCTCCTTCTCCTTTTGCACGCGGTAGAGGATATAGGTCTTGGCGGTGCGGTAGAACTGCTGCTCGAACAGCGTCTCCTCCACCGCGTCCTGGATGCGCTCGATGTCCACGATCTCCTGGCCGGTGGCCGCCAGTTTGGCCTCCACCGCCTCGGTGACCCGATCCACCCCTTCCGGGTCGTGTTCCCCTGCCGCGGCGGCGGCCAGGGTGATGGCACGGCGTATAAATTCAGCGTCAAAGGGCACGACCTTGCCGCTGCGCTTGCGTACGTTCATTGCGATCTCCTCCCAAGAAATATTTGCGCGACACACTATATATAGTATTGCTATCGCGGCAAAAAGTCAATATATTGTTTGCTTTTCCGCACGACGGAACGCCTTTTTCGTGCGGGCCCGTTCGCCGGGCAAGGCCCGGCCAAACCAACGCGAGGATAGCCCGGCAGCACCCTGCGCGCCGGCTTTGCCGGTCACCTTGTTTACTTTTTCAGTATAGCAGGTGATACATCCCACTGAAAGGACTTTCAGTCGGCGTTTTTGTCACCTCACCCGGAAATTTCTCGATCTTTGGGTGACGTGGTCACCGAAAGGCGGCGGCGTTTTGGATATACTAACTTTGAAAGAACGGAAAGGAGCTGATCCTACTATGGCGGCTGTAAATATAAATAAGGAAGAATTCGGGCAACTGCGCGGCGGGGACCTGCCGGTGCTGGTGGACTTCTGGGCGCCCTGGTGCGGCTACTGCCGCCGGATCGGCCCGGCATACGAGCAGATCGCGGAGGAATACGCCGGCCGTCTGGTGGCGGCGAAGGTGAACATCGACGAAGAGGGCGCGCTGGCCAGCGCGGAGGGCATCGAGGTGATCCCCACCCTGGTGCTCTACCGCGGCGGCAAGGCCCTTGGTTCCGTCGTGGCGCCGGCCTCCAAGGCGGCGATCGACAAATTCATCCGTGAGACCCTGGGCCAGTGAGGAGATTGAAATGAGCGAGACGCATGTTTACGATATGATCGTGGTGGGCGGCGGGCCGGCGGGATACACTACCGCCCTTTACGCCGTGCGGGCCGGGCTGGACACGCTGGTGCTGGAAAAGCTCTCGGCGGGCGGCCAGATGGCGCTGACCCAGGAGATCGACAACTACCCCGGCTTTGAGGACGGCGTCAACGGATTCGACCTGGCGGAAAAGATGCAGCGGCAGGCCGAGCGCTTCGGCGCAAAAACCGTGTACGCCGAGGTGGAGCGGCTGGACCTCTCCGCCGCGCCGAAAGAACTCACGACCAGCGAGGGCATATTCCGCGCCCGGGTCGTTGTGCTGGCCACCGGCGCCAATCCCCGGGAACTGGGCCTTGCGGATGAGGCGGCCCTGGTGGGGCGGGGCGTGGCCTACTGCGCCGCCTGCGACGGGATGTTTTACAAGGGCAAGACCGTCGCCGTGGTGGGCGGCGGCAACTCCGCCGCCGAGGACGCGCTGCTGTTGAGCCGCGTGGCGAAGAAGGTCATCCTCATCCACCGCAGGGACACGCTGCGCGCCACAAAGGTATACCACGACCCGCTGATGCGCGCGCAGAACGTGGAATTTCGCTGGAACAGCGCCGTTGACGGGCTGCTGCACGGGGACAAGCTGACCGGCGTGCGGCTGCGGGATGTGCGCACAGGGGAAACCACCGAACTTTCCTGCGACGGCCTGTTCGTCAGCATCGGCAGAAAGCCCGCCACCGAACTGGTGAAAGGGCAGCTGGCGCTGGACGACGGCGGGTATATCCTGGCGGATGAGACGACGAAGACCAGCCTGCCCGGCGTTTTTGCCGTGGGAGACGTGCGCACCAAACCCCTGCGCCAGGTGGTGACGGCGGTGGCGGACGGAGCCGTGGCCGTGCAGATGGCGGAGGAATATCTGGCCGGAGGTGACTGAGATGGAAGAAGCGTTGAAAAAATGGATGCGCCCGGCGCTGTTTGCCCTGGCGGGCGCGCTGGCGGGCCTTGCATACTACTGCCTGGTGGGCTGTTCCACCGGGGGCTGCCTGATCACAACCAGTCCCTTTGTCACCATGGCGTACATGGGCATTGCGGGCTGGCTGCTCTCCGGCATGCTGGGTATGGACTGCGATGAGCGCTGCAAAAAGCAGCGCATCAAATAAACGGGTTTCCCTCCTGGCGGCATCCCTCCTGCCGCCAACAGACACCGGCAGCGGGCGGTCGTGTTCTACGACCGCCCGCTGCCGGTGTTTGTTGTTATAGTTGTTATAAAGGTAAACTCAGTCGGCGTAAATGACCTGCACCCCCTGCTCGCGGTACTTTTCCGCGACACTGTTTGGCAGGGCCGGGTCGGTAATGATGGTGTTGATCTCCTGCACACTGGCGATCCGGGTAAAGGCGGTGTGGCCGAACTTGGAGGAATCTATCATGCAGATGATCTGGTCCGCGGCGGCCATAAAGGCCCGTTTGGTGGAGCGGTCTCCGTAATAAAAAATCATCAGGCCGTTGTCAAGATCAATGGTGCTGGTGCCCAGAAAAAGCTTGCTCACCCGGTACTTCTTGATAAACTGGATCGCGTCCTCCCCATTGATGACATAGGATTCCCCGTCCCGCTTTAATGAACCACCGATGACATACAATTTCACGTTATCTTTATACAGCAGTTCGTTGATGATGAAGATGTCGTTTGTGAGAACGGTGATGCGAAAATCCCCCAGCAGTTTGGCCAGTTCCAGCGAGGTGCTTCCATCATCCAGCAAGATCACCTCATTCTCGTTGAGCAGAGACAATGCCTTGTGCGCAATGCTGGATTTTTCCGGCAGGTTTCGCTGGCGATGGGTCGCGGTCGGGTAAGAGGAAGGCGGCTGCTTGGACAGGACCGCCCCGCCGTGCACACGTTGAAGCAGCCCCATCCTTTCCAGCTTTTCCAGATCCAGGCGCACGGTTTTGGGTGTGACATTCAGAAGCGTACTCAGCTGGTGGATGTCGGCCATCTGCTCCTTTTGCAGCAACTCCATGATCTGCTTAAGACGCTTGTTCTGAAGCATAGGTTGTACCCTCCAAGGTTTTATTTGGTTCGTTATGTTAAATGTACCACAGCAGGGAGTAAATTACAACACAAAAAGCACAAAAACAAACTTTTTTCCTTAAAACAGTAGATTTTCTGTATCTTTCTGATGAAGTACACAAAAATGTCGCCGGTTTTTTTCCACATATTGCGTGAAAATTCGCCCAGATTTCATTGACCGAGAACTGTGGCCATGCTATTATATAAACATAAACGAACATTTTTAAACATCTCATCACCCGCATATCCCAAATTTGAGAAAAAGGAGTCGTTAAAATGAACGGATTCATACAGGAAGTTGCCACACAGGGTGAACTGCTGGGGCAAGCCGCCGCGTATTACCGAGAAGGAGACGGCAAGGCCCTCATCCAGAGGATCAAGGCGGAATATCGGGCGAAGGGGATGCATCGGGTGATCCTTTCCGGTATGGGCAGTTCTCTTTACGCGATGGACAGCGTGCGCAGCTATCTCACCGGGCACGGTATCCCCTGCCTCAGCTTCAGTTCCTTTGAGCTGTCCCGCTTTCAGTTTGGCCAGCTGGACGAGCACACCCTTCTCATCGCGGTGTCCCAGTCGGGCAACAGCGCCGAGGTGGTGGAGCTGGTGGAAAAGGCAAGGCAGGTCACCACGGTGGTGGGGATCTACAACAACGAGGGAAGCCTGCTGAGCCAGATGGCGGATATCAAACTTCCCATCCTGGCGAACAAGGAGGTTTCCATCACAAGCAAGACTTACGAGATCACCATGCTGATCCTGAACGTGATCGCGCACAGCCTGACCGGCGAGTTGGACGGCGGCTTCTGGGGTGAGGTGGACGAAGCCGTGGACTGGATCACGGGCTGGCTTGCCGACTGGGAAGCGAATTCCCGCCCCATGTATGATTTTGCCCAGGGTATTGAACTGTTCGACCTGCTGGCCAACGACAGTTCCCTTGCCACCGCCCGCCAGCTTTCGCTGGCCTACCGGGAGGGCCTGCACAACTGCACCGCTGTCTGGGAGTGTGCGGACTATGCCCATGGCCAGTATCACAGCGCCAAGATGGCAAACCGGTATCTGGCCCAGATGTTTTTCCCTGTTCTCAAGGAGAACTCCAAGGAGTTGAAGATGTTCAGCTTCATTCTGGAAAAGGGCGGCCGCGTGATGGTTTTCACCTCTTCCGATCTGCCCGCCCGGGAGAACGTGTATGTGGTTAAACTTCCGCTGCTGCGCCGCAGCCTGATGCCGCTGCTGGAAAGTGTTTGTGCCGAGACCATGCTGGGCATGCTGTTTGGCCCCGCCTGGGTAAAGGATCACTGAGCCGCTGTTTTTGCGGCCGAAGCATATGAAAAGGAGTGATTCGCATTGATCATTGACGTTTCCAACACCGTCGGCAAGCATCGCTTCAAGCCGGAGATCAAGGCCGAAAGCCTGCTGCCCCAGATGGACGCCGCCGGCGTGGACATGGCGGTCATCAACTGTTACGCCGAAAGCCTGGACAACGCCTCCGTGGAGGAGGCCTGCCGCCTTCACCCCGATCGGTTCATCGGCCTTTACACCGTGAACCCCTGGCGGGAGGACGCGCCCGCGGAACTGGAAGACGCTCTGAAAAACCGCGGCTTCCGCGGGCTGTACATGAACCCCCTGCGGCACGGTTACATTCTTTGCGAACACCAGGTCTTTTATCCCCTGCTGGACGTCTGCAAAAAGTACGGCGTGCCCGTCTGGTGCTACGGCGCGGCGGAAGTCTTTTCCAGCCCCGTCTTCTTTGGGTGCATCGCGGAAGACTATCCCGACGTGAACATCATTATGGGCCGCATGGGCCTTCAGTACGACAACGCCAGCGCCGTGGCCGTTGCGAAAAGCCACAAAAACATCTATCTCGAAACCTCTTCCAGCATGGATTTCAACGCCCATCGGGCGATCAAAACCGCCGGCGCCGCACAGGTCCTCCTGGGCACCGGCACCCCGGAGGCGGGCTATTATCCCCTGGAGATCGAGAAAGTCCGCAATGCGGCAAAAGACTTCCCCGGCGCCGAGGAACTGGTGCTGGGCGCGAACGCCGCGCGGCTGTTCGGCGTGAAAGAGAGGTGAGAAGCCATGATCATTGATATGCTGGCCCACATCGGCGTGAAAAAAGGCGAGGATTACAAGGTCGAGTCGCTCTTTGAGATCATGAACGCCTCCGGCGTTGACAAGTGCATGATCTGTTCCCAGCTGGAAACGATCAACAACGAATACATCCACGAGTGCTGTGTGAAGTATCCCGACAAAACGATCGGGTTCGCCGTCATCAATCCCTGGGATGTGGACGGCGAGGAGCAGCTGGAGCGCTGTTTCCGGGAGTACGGATTCTACGGGCTGAAGCTGAACGCCATCCGCTTCGGCTACAGCGCCGACCGGCACAGCGTCATGGACTCCTACTTTGAGCTCTGCCGCAAATACCACAAATGCGTGGTGGTGCACGGGCAGTCTGATATGTTCTCCATTCCCGACAAGTGGGCGGAGATGGCCAAATCCTTCCCCGACGTGCCGGTGGTGCTCTTCCACATCGGCGTGCCGCTGATGTATGAGCGCGCATGCGAACTCGCCCGGGACATCCCGAACTTCTACCTCAGCACCGCCGGGGCCTATGTGCCGGTCATCAAGATGGCATACGAGATCGCCGGCCCGGAAAAGATCCTCTTCTCCTCCGACGCGCCCTTTGGCGACGAGATCCAGGAGATGTCGAAGATCCGCCACATCTGCAGCAACCCCGAACATCTCGCTATGATGCTCGGCGGCAACGCGCAAAAAATGTTGAGGCTGTGAGCAGGATGAAACACGACAGCATCATGTGGACCTATATGGCCCAGGAGGAGGCCGTGCTGCGCCGGCTGCTGGCCGACCCGGACATCGGCGCCGTTGCCGCGGCGCTGCCGCCGGGACTGGAGAGCATCTGTTTTGTCGCCCACGGCAGCTCCTACAACGCCGCCGTGGCCACCGCCGACCTGATCGCCCGCGCCGCCGGCCTCCGGGTCCAGGTGTTCACCCCCGCGAACTTTCTCTATAACAGCGCCGGCGCCCTCGGCCGGGACCCCAAAAAAGTTCTGGTGGCCCTCATCAGCCAGACGGGCACCAGCAGCGGCGCACTGGAGGCGCTGGCCGAGGTGCAGCGCCTCGGCGTTGCGACACTGGGCGTCACGGACACGGAGCAGTCGCCCATGGCCGTTCGGCCGGACCGGGTGCTATTCCTGCGCTGCGGCGAGGAGGACAGCAACGCCAAGACCAAAGGGTACAGCGCGACACTGCTGGCGCTGATACTTCTGGGGCTGCGGCTGGGCCGCGCGCGGGGCAGCCTGGGAGAGGCGGAGGCGCAGAACATATTTCGGGAACTTTCCGGCCAGGTGGAGGAACTCGCCCTCGTGCAGGAGCGCGTGCTCCGCTGGTGCGAGGACCGACGCTTCGGCACCGCGCTGCGGGATTTTTACATTCTGGGCAGCGGCATGAATTTCGGCACCGCCCTGGAAGGCCAGCTGAAGCTGATGGAGACCGCCTGCATCCCCACCATGTTCAACGACATCGGAGAGTTTTCCCACGGGATGCACCGTTCCATTACGGAGAGGAGCACAGTGGTGCTGCTGCGCGCCTCCCATCCCCTTGCCACGCTCACCGAAAAGACGTTCCGTTATCTCCGGGGCATCACGCAAAACGCCCTTTTGCTGGACGCGGCGGGAGACATGCCGGAGGAGCCGGACCGTATCCTGCTGCCCGCCCATCCCCTGACGCAGTCGCTGCTGCTTTTCACCCGCGCCATCCAGGTGTTGTCGGTATACGGGCCGGAGGAGCAGGGCTTCGACCCCAACCGGGACGCCCACAACGACTTCACCCAGGTCGTTCACACCCGCGTATAGCAAGGAACGGCCGCCCTGCGGTGACGGAGCCGGTGTTCGCCGCGTTTTCACTGCGCGCACGAAAATAAATCACGAGGAGGAAAAGAAATGAAGACCAGCAAGTTCGAAAGCTTAATGGACAAATTCGGCGTCTGGATCGAGCAATATCTCGCGCCGCCCCTTGTCAGGATGGGCAACCAGCGCCACTTTGCCGCCATCCGCGCCGCGCTGATCCGCACCATCCCCCTGATCATCGTTGGCTCCCTCCCACTGATCCTGACAAACCTGCCGGTGGCGTCGCTGGCCGCGGCCATGGCGCCCCACGCCGACAAACTGAACGTGCTCTACACCATGACCATGAACTTCATGGTGCTGTACCTCGCCATCTCGCTGGGCAGCGAGCTGGCCCGCATGTACGAAGAGCAGGACCCCACCATCGTTTCCATCGTGACGGTGGCCTGCTACGTCATCACCGTCGCGCCTGTGGATCTTGCCACCGGCACGCTGAATGTGACCGGCTTCTCGGCAAAGGGAATGTTCACCCTGTTCGTGGTGTCCATCGTGGTGGTGGAGTTCATGCACTTTGCCTACACCCACGGCATCGTCATCCACCTGCCGAAGTCCGTGCCCGCCGGCATTGCCCAAAGTTTTGCTTCCCTGCTGCCCATGGCCATTCTGCTGACCTTCTTCTGGCTGCTGCGCGTGGTCATCGGCTTCGATCTGAACGCCGCGCTGAACGTCATCGTCAGCCCGCTGCTGTCGGTGTCCGACACCTGGTACGCCGCCTTCATCTGCGCGCTGCTGCTGCAGCTGCTCTGGTTCGTGGGCATCCACGGCGGTTCCTTCACCGTGTGGGGCGTGATGTACCCCTTCCTGCTCACCAATATCGCGGAAAACGCCGAAGCCGCCGCTGCCGGCAAAGCCATGCCCCACATCATCACCGAGCCGTTCTTTTACAGCTGGACCATGATCGGCGGCGTGGGCATGACCCTCGTGCTCTGCGTCATCTGGTTCCGCTCCCGCTCCGCGCACCTGCGGGAGGTGGCCCGTCTGTCCTTCCTGCCCGGCATCTTCTGCGTGAATGAGCCCGTCATGTTCGGCGTGCCCATCGTGCTGAATCCCCTGATGTTCCTGCCGTTTGTGTTCCTCACCTCTCTGTTGGGCACCATGTACGGCTACATCCTCACCGCGCTGGGATGGATCAGCCCGGCTTTCGTCCAGATCCCCTGGACCACGCCTCCCCTGCTGCAGCCCTACCTCTCCACCGGCGGCGACTGGCGCAATGTGGTCGCCCAGGCCATCCTGATCGTGCTGATGTTCTTTATCTGGTATCCGTTCGCGAAATACTACGAGAAGCGCTGCATCGCCGAGGAAACCGCCACGGAAGAGGAAGGCTGATCCCCGCCGGCGCTTGTATCATCCTTTGCCGCCTGTTATACTGAAAACAGGCCGAACCCCATTACATTCGGTACGCCGCAGCCCGCCGGGCGGCGGGCTGCGGCACACCGGGAAAAGAGGAAACTATGAGAAAGATCAACGCGATCATCCTTTGCGCCTCGGCCATGAGCTCCAGCATCATCGTGGAGGCGCTTCGCAAAGCAGCCCATGACCAGGGCGTAGATCTGACGGTCAACTGTTCCGCCAGCCTGCGCTACCGCACCTTTGATTTCGGCAGCGTGGACATCGTTCTCATTGCTCCTCAGGTGAAGGGCCAGGTGGAGGATATCCGCAAGTTTGCCGCCGAGAAAGGGCACGATCAGCTTCCCTTCCTGCTGATCCCCATGCGGGAATACGGCCTTGCCAAGGGCGACGCGATCCTGAAACTGATGCTGAAAGAACTCGAAAAGGCCCCGCAGTGAGGCGCCGCGCCCGGCCGGGCATCGGGTGTTCAAACCGTTCTGTCACAAACAAGGAGATATGCCATGAAAATGACGATGGAGGAACTCAACGGGATCTGCATGGAAATGATTTCCAACGCAGGTGAAGGGCGCAGCAAGGTGTTTGAGGCACTGGATTCCGTGAACAAGGGCGACTACAAAACCGCCGCGGCACGGCTGGACGAAGCGCAGGCCCTTCTGGCCGAAGCCCACAAGATCCAGTTCGAACAGCTGATGGGCCCGCAGAACAGCGGCACCGAGATCCCCTTCTCCATGCTGCTGCTGCACGCGATGGACATGACCATGGTCTCCACCTCCGAGCACGATATGCTGCGCAGCGTGGTGGAAGCGAAACTCGATCAAAACAACGCATAAGGGGCGAACCGCGATGAAGGAAATCACCGTAACCGTCAAATTCAAAGAGGGGCTGCACGCCCGTCCCGCTGTAAAACTCATCAAGCTGGTGAACAAGATGAGTTCTCAAATCACCTTGTCGAAGGGCGGCGCATTCGTTCCCGCAAACAGCATCACCGCCGTGCTGGGCGCATGCATCCTGTGCGGAGACGAGATCACCCTGCGGGCCGAAGGCCCCCAGGAGGACGAGGATATCACCGCTCTGGGCGAGTTCTTTGCCGGGGCGATGTGAACCGGGCAAACAGCAAACAGAGCATGCCGGGCGGTTTGGCGAAACGGGGTGGGTTTCGCCGCCGCCCCTTTTCGCAGATAACCGCCGGCCCGCGGGCCGGCTTCGGCAAAGGAGGCGCGTATGCACACATTACACGGGATCGGTTGTTCCGAAGGTTTTTCGGAAGGCAGCGTATTGGTCAAACGTTCGATCCGGCCGGAACAGCTGGAACGCCCGGCCAAAACAGCTGAGGAAGAACTGCAGCGGCTGGAGGACAGCCGTCGCGCGCTGGACGAGCGCCTGGAGGCACTCTACGACAAGACTCTGTCCGAATCCGGCGAGGAGGCGGCGGAACTCATCGAATCCTACCAGATGATCGCCATGGATCAGCCCCTGTTTGACCGCATCCGCGCGAAGATCCGCGACGGACTCAGCGCACCCGCCGCCGTGCGGCAGATGCTGGAACAGGAAAAGTCCGTTTTTGACGCCATGGAGGACGTCTATCTGCGGGAGCGATACGCCGACATTGAGGCAGTGGCCCATGAACTGATCGCCCTGTGCTGCGGTGTCAGCGGGGCGCTCAGCGGGGTGGAACTGCGGGGACCCACGATCGTGGTGGCCGACGCCCTCACCCCGGTGGACACCGTGAACCTCGACAAGAAATTCCTCCGCGGTTTTGTGACCGAAGCGGGCGGCACCACCTCCCACGCGGTGATCCTGGCGCGCACCCTGGGCATCCCCGCCGTGGTGGGGGTACAAGATATCACCGGCATTGCAAAAACCGGCGAGACGATCTGCATCAACGGCGGCGACGGCACGGTGCTCCTCAGCCCCGGTGAGCGGGAAAAGGCCGCGTTCGATCTTGCCGCAGCGGAATATCGCCGCGGAAAAGAGCGCTATGAAAAGGAGGCTCCCGGCCCCGCCTTTACGAAAGACGGCACCCGCATCCTGCTGGCGGTGAACTCCGGCGATTCCGACACGGCGGACGCGCTCTCTCCGGCCGTCTGCGACGGCGTGGGACTCTTCCGCACCGAGTTCATTTATATGAAGGAGGAGGACTATCCCGACGAAGAAACGCTCTTCAACGCCTACCGCGCGGCGGTGGTGCGGATGGCGGGAAAGCCCTTCATCTTCCGCACGCTGGACATCGGCGGCGACAAGGCGCTGGGTTATATGCAGCTGCCGCGGGAGGAGAACCCCTTCCTGGGCTACCGGGCGGTGCGCATCTGTCTGGACAGGCCCGCCCTGTTTCGCACCCAGCTGCGGGCGCTGCTGCGCGCCTCGGCCTACGGCGCGGTGCAGATCATGTTCCCCATGATCACCTGCCTGGAGGAATTGTTGCGCTGCCGCGCCGCCCTGGACGAAGCCCGCAGCCAGCTGGACGCGGAGGGTGCCCCCTATCGGAAGGACATTCCTGTGGGCATCATGGTGGAAACGCCGGCCGCTGTTCTGGTGCTGGACCAGCTTGCCCCTCATGTGGAATTTTTCAGTGTCGGCACCAACGATCTGGTGCAGTACCTCATGGCCGCCGATCGGGGCAACCCGCAGGTGCAGGGCCTGTACGATTCCTTTCAGATCTCCGTGCTGCGCGCGCTGCGCCACATCGGCACCGTCGCCCGCCAGCACGGCGTAGCCCTCGGCGTTTGCGGCGAGACCGCCTCCAGCACGGCCATGGTGCCCTTCCTCGTGGGCTGCGGGGTGGAAGAGCTGAGCGTTGCGGCGTCCGCGCTGCCGCGCCTGCGCTACCTGGTGCGCCGGCTCAACCGGCAGGACTGTGAGGAAGCAGCCCGCACGGCGGTAAACCTCCCATCCGCGAAGCAAGCGAAGGAATTCCTCTGCCGTTTCGCGCAGCACAGCATGGAGGAAGCAGAATGAACGGCAACCCCATCCGCCTTGTGATGCTGGACATCGACGGCACCATTGTGGATTCTCCCCGGCACAGCGCGGTGACCCCGGAGTTGGCGCAAACGATCCGCGACGTGGCGGCGCGCGGCATCGCGATCGGCATCGCCACAGGCAGGAATTACGGGCACATGATGTCGCAGATGCGGCCCATCGGCTTCACCGGCCCCTTTATCTGCAACGGGGGCGCCTACCTTGTAAAGGACGGGGCCTGCCTCTTTGAGAGTCTTCTCCCCCGTGAGGTGGTGGACGCCGCCTGGGAGCGGGTACTGCGGGAACGGGGGTACATTGAGTTTTCCGGCCGTGATGTCATGTACACCTTTATCGCCCCCGGCTACGCAGGCCCGACCTTTCCCAAGGTGGGCACCGACGATTACCTGCGCATCCTGCGGTCGAAGGAGGAGTACTCCGCCGTGCGCGCCGCGCCCATCAGCAAGATCACCATTGTGGTGGACAGCCGAAAAAAGGCCGCGTCTCTCAGCCGCTACTGGACCCGGGGGCCGTTTGCCGCAGCGGTGACGTTGACCCGCTCGTTCTGGTTTGCCCTGGAGATCACCAACCGGGGCGTGACCAAGGGTTCCGGCCTTTCCCTGGTGGCGGAAAGCCTGGGCTGCAAGCCGGAGGAGGTCATGGCCGTGGGCGACGGCGACAACGACGCGGAGATCTTGCGGGCGGCGGGGGTCTCCTTTGCCATGGGAAACGCCTCCCCTGCCGCCATTGCGGCGGCAAAGTACCGCGCGCCCTTTGTGCAGGAGGACGGCGCCCGCATCGTTTTGCAGCGCTATGTGCTGGACGGCGCGCCTCTGCCCGCTCTTTCCCGGTGAGCGCCGGGCAGTGCCCCGGGCACTTGCTGCGGCGCCCTTTCGAGGGAGTGCTTTCTTCTGCGCGGGCCGCAAGCGAAACCGATCACGCGGCATCATACTCCAAAGACAATTCAAGCCCCCCTTTATCACAGAAAAGCCCGCGAAGCCTTTACAAACAAAGGCTTCGCGGGCTTTTTGTCTGCCTGGCCCATCAGGGGCCGTTCCGAGGACGCTTACCGGTCGTCCCCACTCACCGGCGTCTGCGCCCGGCGGGAGAAATACGCCGCCAGCAGCGCCAGCGCCGCCACGGGGAGCGTCCAGGCATCGGCCAAGACGAACCCGTTCCAGCCGGCGGTGAGGAGCGTGAGCACCAGCGCGCCGGCCGCGCAGGCGGCACTGAGCAGCCGCGCTTTTCCCCGGCTGCTGGCGAAGACCGCCAGCAGCACGCCCAGCAGCGACGCGGCCACGTTCAGCAGTGCGAAGGGCCTGCCGCCGGGCTGGGCGCCGGCGGGGTCCTGCGCCGCTTCACCACTTTCCTGCTGCGGCGGCGGCGTGGAGCGGGGCGGCTCGGGCGTGGCCGCCGGCGCCGGGGCATGCTCCTCCCCCTGGTCTGCCGGCTTTTCCGCCTGGTCCGCCGGCTTCGCGGTCGCCGGGGCGGCCGGCTGCGGCGCGGGGGTCGGCTCCGCCGGCCGGATCTGGGGCGATTCGCCGCCCTCCTCCGGCAGGGCGTTGGAGTAGAGCACCGAGTAAAGGGAGAACTGCTTTGCGAAGATCGTCAGGGCGGTGCGGCTCTCGTTCAGCACGAAATACTCGCCCTGGGCATTGGCCTGGGCGCCGATCTCATCCACCGCGCCCTCGTGCTCCCGCAGCACCCGGTAGCTGCGGCAGTTTTGCAGCGCGCCGTTCAGCGGGATCACGATCTCAATGAGCAGGTTGGATTGGGCGATGGGCTCCCGGCTCAGAGAAGAACCGTCGGCATCCAGCCGCGTTTTGCCCATGGTCAGGTCCAGCGTGAGGCCCTCCCGGAACCCCTGGGACACGCTTTCCAGCGCCTCGGCCAGCGGGCTGTCCGGCACGGGGCTCGCGTCGGCCACCGTCATGCGCACCTCCACCGTGCCGCCGCTTTCCACCAGCTTGCGGTCCCCCGCGGTGTACACTTCGTCGGGCTGTGGGGTAAACACATTGTCCAGGTTGCCCACCACCACCGGCGGCGCGCCGTCCAGCACCTTCAGCACCGAGTTGGTGTTTCCCCGGGGCAGCCGGATGACGCACTGGTTCTGGTCACGGTCGACCAGTTCCACCTTTTGGGTCTGCACGATGCCGCCATAGGTGGCCACCAGGTTGTACAGCCCGGCGCTCACCTGCTGGAAGGAAAAGCTGCCGTCCGGCCCGGTCTGGGTCTGGGCGATCTGTTCGTTGCCCCGGGTGAGGGTGACGAGCACTTTCTCCACGGGCTGCGGGGCGTTTTCGCCCTCCGTGCCCTCCCAGATGACAGAACCGTCGATGGCATAGGAGGTCTCGTCCCAAGCCGCGGTAAAGGTCACATTTTCCGCCGGCATCACAAAGGAAGACCCGGCGGAATAGACCCTGCCCTCGTATTGCCAACCGGCGAACCGGTAGCCCGCCCGCTCCAGGCCGCCCGGGCCCGGCAGGATGAGGATACCGCCCGCAAGGCTCGCAGGCAGGGTCGGCGCCGCGCCGGCGGCGTCCTCCGCCCCCGGCAGGAAGGTGACGGAATAGGCGGCGGGCGCGGCGGCCTGATAAATCTCCAGCACGCCGATCTGCTGCGCGCTGCCGTCCGCGCCGTCGCCGTGGCGATAGTTCGGGTCGGTGATCTCGGCCAAGATGCGATAGCGGCCCGCCTCCTGGGGCGCCGTCACCTCCGCGCCGTCCATGGTCTGATAGCGGATGGCAAAACCGTCAAAGGGCTGGCCCAGCGCCTGCGCCGTGATGGCGGCGGTGTGGCTCTGGCCGTCGTAAAGGACACTGCTGCCCTCCACCCGGAAGGTCACCGGGGCCGGCCGTATGGCAAAGGTGGCGGCGCCGTTTTGGAGGACGTAGTTATGTGCCCGCTCGCCTGTGAGCCGCGCCGAGGCAGAGTAGGTCCCCGCCGCCGTCTGGGCTCCGTGGGCGGCGGACGCCTCCACCCGGCCCGCGTCCGCGGCCAGCACGCCCACCAGCCCCGCGATCTCCGGGGCCTGGGCGGCGCCGTTGTAAACGGCGTCCAGCCGGTTCCAGGTGACGGTGATGCCGCGTTTTTCAACGGTGAACCCCGCCTGCTTCGTCACCTGCCGGTAGTTGTTGGTGGCGGCAAATACGGCCTGCACCGTGTAGCTGCCCGCGTCGGTGGGCGGCACGTCGGAATCGTAGGGACTGCCGTCCGCCAGGGTGCCGGCGTAGCGCCAGGTCACGGCATCGGTGCCGTTGGTGGCCGAGGCCGCCTTGGGCCGGGCGGGGGTTTCGCCGTAGGCCCAGCTTTCCATGGTGAGGGAGGCCGCGCCCTCGGCGGGGGTGATGGTCACGGTGACATAGCCCGGCTGCGTGAGGGTGTAGTTGGCCGCGTCCGCGCCCGCGAGGGCGTAGCCGCTGACCGTGACCGGCTTATCCTGCCCCGCGTCCGGCGTTTTCACGCTGCCCGCCGCGCCGGTGACGACCAGCGTCACATCGTCCGGCTCACCGTTCCGGCGCACGATCTCCCCTTCCAGGCTGCCGCCCGAAAGGGTCACGGCGGTGCCGGCCGGGTCGTAGGGCCGCGTTTCGGCGGTCACGCCGGCGACAGCCAGCCCCTTGGGGGCCACCTCCACCGCCACGGTGTGCTCCACCGGGCTGTAGTTTTTGTCGTTAGGGGTGAACACCACCGTGCAGCCGCCGTTGCCCACCGTGGGGATGGCATCCGGCGTTTTCCAGGCGTAGCTGCCCGCGTCCTGCTGGTCGCCGCCGGTGAGGACGCTCTCCGCCAGGGTCTGACCGTAGGCCAGCGGAGCGGCCGCGGGCCAGGTCATGGTGTCAGCCGCCGGGAATCGCACGCCGTTGATGGTGAGGACGCCCACCCGCATCTGCCGCAGATCGGCCGCCTGCCCGTCAAAGGCCAGGTTGTCGTTGCGCAGGGTGACGATGATATCATAATCGCCCACATTCATCGGCCGGGCGGCCTGGCCGTTTTGCTCGCAGTGAACGGTGTAATCGCCGGCTGCCACCGCAAGGTCCGCCACATCGGTCTGCGGGGTCACGACGGCGGCCTTTTCAGACCCATCATAGTTATGGGACGTGTCCGTGGCGGAGAAACGCACCGGCGCTTTGGCGATGGTGAAGGGATAGGTCAGGTCCTCGCTGCCGCCGCTGTTCCACCGGTAGTTGGCCTTGTCGACGAGTGCGACGGTGACGGTATGGCCGCCCGCGTTTGTCTGCTCGTCGCCGCTGACGGTGTAGCGGCTGTCGGCCGCCACCGTGTAGGTCTGCGCCTTGCCGTTGTAGACAAAGGCCGTGTCGTCCTGTGCGGGGGCGGGCACGATCTGTTTTTGGATCGTGGCGCTGGCCGCCATGGTGACGGGGGCGGAGACAAGGCTGCCGTCGATGGCGGTGACGGCGCAGGAATACTGGTGCGTCCCCGCCGCCGCGGCCTTCACGGTGTAGCTTGGGCCGGTGGCGCCGGCGATCGGCTGACCGCCCGCGTCTTGCCACTGATAGGTGTAGCTGACCCCGCCGGCCTCATGGCCGGGGGCGGCGGTGAAGACCAGGTCTCCCCCGTCGTAGGTAAAATCGCCGCCGCTCTGGCCGTGATAGGCCGCTGTCACGCCCACGGTGGGCGCGTGCAGCGTCCAGGCGGCGGTGAGGGTGAAGGAGGCGGCCACAGGAGCGTCAAAATCCCAGGCCGCGCCGTCCCTCTGCCAGCCCGCGAAATCATAGCCGGTGCGGGCAGGGTCGTCGGGCTTTGCCACACTGCCGCCCTCCAGGATCAGCTGAAGGGTGGGGGCGTCCACACCCTCGGGGGTGTCAAAACGCACCTGATGCAGGGCCGCGGTATACACAGCGCTCTCCAGGCCCGCGCCGCTGACGGCCTTGAAACGGTATGTGCCGGGGGCGTCCAGGGTCAGGGTGTCGGAGGTCAGTTCCTGATAGGCGCCGTCGTCACGGGAATACCAGGCCTTCACGCCGGACAGGCTGTCGTTGACGCGCACCTCCAGCGTGGCCGCTCCCTGCTGCGCCGTCTGGGTGACGGTGAGGGTGGGGACGGCCGCGTCCACCTGGATGAGGCCGGAAAAGCCGTCGGTGACGTTGCCGGCGTTGTCGGTGACCTTGTAGTAGAGGTAGTGCTGGCCCTGCTGCGCCGTCAGGGAGACTTGGCCGGCGCCGATGTCCTGGCTTTGCAGGGCGCCCTCCACCGGGGAAGCGGCATTGCTCTCCACAAAGGCGGTCTGCACGCTGGCCACGCCGCTGTCCGCGTCCGAGAAGGTGAGGGTGACGTTTACCGGCGCGTTCTGCCAGCCCGCCGGCACGGAGGAAAGGCGAGCCGCGGGCGCGGCGGTGTCGATGCCCGCCACGGTGAACAGCCGGGTGGACTTGTTGCCCAGTTTGTCGGTGAGGATCAGGGCATATTTTCCGTTCTCCGCTACGGTGAAGCTGTCGCCGGTGATATCCGTCAGCGCATCGTCACCGGCGGCGGCCATTTTGTATTGTTTCGAGGCAACGCCGATGCCGCTGTAACCGGTGACATTTCCCTGTGCGTCGTATTGGGGAGTGGAATCGTCGCTGAGGCCCACGAGGGTGACGGTCTTGGGCTGGTTGGTCCAGCCGGGAGCCACCTCCACCTTTGAGACGAAGGGGGCCGCCTTGTCGATGTTGTTCACCGGGATGGACGCCTCCCCGGTGCGGCCGCGGCTGTCCATGGCCACCACGGTGTACAGGCCGTTTTGGGTCACAGGGAACGCGCCCATCTGGGTCGAAACGGGCACTGCCGGCCCGTTGCTGGCGCCATAAAGGGTGATGGTTTCGCCGGCAATCATGCCGCCGAGTTTCCAGGTCAGGTTCACTTCACCGGCGGTCCATATCCCGGTGGAGGCGGCAAGGGAAACGGTCAGCGCCTCGGTCGGCGGCTTCTGCACCTGATATCCGCCGAAGGTATGCTGCCAGACATTGCCCACGTTGTCGGTGGCCCGCAGATGGAGATACACCGTTTTTTTCTCTTCGCTGTCCGCGGTATACGCAAAGAAATAGCGCCCGTTGCTGGGGGTTGCTATCGTCCACCCGGTTTGAGGGGCGGTCTGAGCCTCGCTGAAGCAGTATTCCACCGTTTTCAGCCCGGAGAGCGCGTCGGAGATGACCGCGCTGAAGGAAAGGCTGGGAGAGACGGTGGCCGCCACGCTGGGTTCCCGCAACTCCTCCGCCACCGGAGCCTGGCCGTCGATGTTTTCCACCTTCACCGCCTGGGTGAGGGTCTCGCCGTCGGAGGTGAGGGTGAAGGAGTACCAGCCGTTTTCGGTGGCAGTGACGGTTTTGCTGCCGTTGAGGGGCCAGGTGGTCCCGTCCGGGCCGGTCACGGCCACCGCGGCGCCGGTGGGGGTGTAGGTCAGTTGGATATCGCGCTGCCGGGCCCAGCCGGTGTTGTCCACCGTGGCGGTCAGGGTGGGCAGGGCGGCGGTCTGTCCGCTGGGGAAGACGAACTTTGCGAACTTGTGGGCGGCGGCGCCGGTGGATGTGTATTCTGCCAGGATGTGCAGATACCAGGTCTGGCCCGGCTGCTGCCGGGTGGAGAGGGTGGCCCCGCTGGCAAAATCCTGCCAGCCGTTCACCGGCATGGCCTCGCTTTGGGTCCAGACGTATTGCATGGAATCGGCCTTTGTCACCGTCACCGTGGCGCTGGCGGTGCTGCCGCTCACCGGCTGCGCAGAGATGGCGATGGAGGGCACGGTGAAGTCCCCGTCCACACCCGTATCCCCGCTGACATCAAAAGAAGGGGCGGCCCCTGCGGGCCCGCACATATCCTTGATGCGGTCCGGGTTCAGGATGCTTGTGACCGTCAGGTCTTTTCCGCCGGCGTTTTCCGGCACGGTGCCGGTGAAGAAGAGGACGTTGGTGTCCGCGCCGCCAGCGTAGGTGAAGGGGCCCCAGTTGGTGTTGATGGCCACCTCGGTGAGGTAGCTGTTCGTGCCGTCCACGATCTCGTCAAACACCAGCGAGACGGTCACGGTGTCGCCGGGCTTATAGGTGGCGGCCGCCATGGGGGCCACGGCCAGCAATTCGGGTTCTTTGGCGTCGTAGACCTGGATGTGGTGCTGCGCGTTCCGGGTGTTCCACTTGTCGTTTCCGCTGCCGCTGGCGCCGAAGCCGGCGGTGATGGAAGCAGTGTCCAGCGGGAAGGTCAGGAAACTCCCCGCCTGGCCACTGCGGTAACGACTCACTGTCAGTTTGGAATCACTGGGAAAACCGGTCCCGGCGGTGGGAAAGGAATAGGAATACCACGCATCTTCTTTGCCACTCTTTCCGTGTTCAAAGAGGGCAATGTAATAAACGGAAGAGGCGTCCAACGAGATGTTGTCTTGGAATTTAATGTTTCCTTCGTATGGGTAGACCCTTGTATCCAGCGCGTTGCCCGACAGCAGCTGAATGGCCTGATAGCCGTCGTTGACTTCCTGCGCCTGAAAAGTCAGATAATAGTGCAGGCTCTGGGCGGTATGCCGCCAATACTCTATCCCCTCCTGCTTTACCTCCGCGGTCTCCCGGGCGGCGGAGCCGGTTTCGCCCTCGGTCCAGCCAAGCTTGTTGTCATCTTCGTAGTCGCCCCGCTGTTTGTTGTCTATGTTCACGGTGTATTCATCAAACAGGGCGCGGCCCACCCTTTGACTGGTGTTCAGCGTGCGGGTGGCGCGGCTGTCGCCGCCAATGGTGGCGCCGCCCTCCACCCGGTAGATCTCCACCTGATAGGTGCGATCCGCGTTGCTGTAAGCGGTGGCGGGATATCCGCCGTACGCGGTGTTGGCCCCGTTGGCCGCCTCGGCGATGGTGATGGTGGCGCTGGTCTGCCCTTCTTGCAGGGTCACTGTGCCGGCCTGATGGGTGAAGTGAGTGCCCCCCACCGCCGAACCGTTCACCGTGCGGTAATACACCGTCTGCGCCCCGTCGGTGCCGTTACGGCTCACGGTGAAGGTGTTGTTGCCGTTGTTTTGGATGGACACCGTGCCATAGTTTTTGGCGCCCACGGAAAACGTCACCTGCTGGCTGTAATAGGTGACGTTCTTTATTGTGACGTAGGCCCGGGCATAGTAATTCACACCGTCCGCGATCTCGGCCGTGGCGGTGATGTTTCCCCCCTCGCCCACGGCGGGGCTGGAGACAGATTTTCTGTTGTTCAGGCTGAGGGTGGGATTTTGCATAGTGCCCCACACAAAGCCGGTCTCATCGGCGGCGATCCCGCCGGTGGAGAGGAGCGCGGCGGCAAGGGCAAAACTGGCGGTCTGCCCATTTCGGGTCGCGGTGGGCTGCCCCATCTGCAGCGGCGGGGCGATGGGCTCGATGCTGACCTCTTTTTCCGCCACGTTGCCGGCGTAGTCGGTGGCGATAACGGTAGCAGTGCCGCCTTTGACAGCGATGTTCTGGGTGCTCAGCTCGCAGCGCACGTCGGCCACGCCGGCGTACATATCATTGCCATTCTCGGACACCCCGTCTGCAACGGTGGCCTGCTCCAGCACCTGCTGGCGCACCCATTCGTCGGTCGCCTCCGCGTCCACCTTCATCCTGTCGTTTCCCAGGGTGACGGTCGGGGGCTCAAGGTCGATGTTGTCCACATTCACCCACGCGGGGATGGTGGCCGTCTTTTGCTCTCCATTCAGCGTATACTCCACCTCTACCTGCGTGGAGATCATGTTTTGCTCCACGGTGAAGGACAGGCTGCCGGTGGTACTGGCAGGCTGACCGGCTATCTCCACGGCGGTGAGTTTTTGAATGACCATCCCCTCAGCGGGCTCGGCGGTGATGGTAACATCCACCTGCCGGGCCACCTGGCCCGCAGGGCTGGCGGAGGCCTTCAGGGTGGGAGTCAGAAGGGTGGGGTCGGGTGCGTAGTAATACCAGTCCACCGTGTCCTGGGCGAGGATCGTTTCCGTGTCCGGGTCCTTGAGCAGCCCCACCACCCGGTAGGTGCCGGTGGTCATGCCGCCGGTGGGAACGGCCATCTGAACGGTGCTCTGCCCGCTGGCGGACGCGGTGCCGAAAGCGGCGGCCACGGAGTTTCCGGCCTCGTCCAGCAGGGCGAACTCTGTGTCGTAGGTCCCGCTCCCGCTGGACTGGATCTCCACCGTCACCGGCAGAAGAACGGTGTAGGACGAGCTTTGGCTGGCCTGGCCCAGCGTCAGGTCGAAGGATTCCACCTCCCCGCTTTTTTCGCCGCCGTCCAGCAGCAGCTGTACCCAGTCTATCCTGACCACCCAACCTGTGTTGATGGTGATCTCCAGGTAGTTGGCGCCGCTTTTTACAAGGCTCGTGGGCACCGTGAGGATGGTGGTGTTCCAGGTGTTGTTGGTGCCGGACAGGCGGCCGATCTTCACGCCGTTGAAAAAGACATCGTCTTCCTCGCCGGATTCCTCGTCCACGTCGTAGGCCTTGATGGCAAGCACGGCGCTCTCCCGCGGCAGCTGCTCCCCCACGTCCAGCCGCACCTCGATGGGGTAACAGTTCCCGTACCGGTTGCTCATGATTATGTCGATATCACCGTCGGGCTTGCCGCTGTGGGCGCCGTCCTCGTTGTCATCGCCCACCACGATGGTACTGCCGGGAAGGCCGCTGGTGCGCAGCATGGCGCTGCGGAGCGCGGAGAAGCCCTGCTCTTCCACCAGCATTTCCAGGTTCAGCGGCGCAGGGTCCGGGTCGGACCCCGCGTTGAGGTCGTGTTCCATCCCCTCCAGGGAATCCTGCATCGGGGCAGCCTCCGGAGCCGGGGCAGCCTCCGGGACGGGCGTCGCCTCCGGGATGGGGGTGGCCGCCGGGACAGAGGTGGCCGCCGGGGCAGGCGTCGCCGTCGGGATGGGAGTGTCCTCCGGGGCTGGCGCGGCCGTTGGGATGGGCGTCGCCGCCGGGACAGACCCGCTTTCGCCCGAGGTTTGCGCGCCGTCGCTCAACGACGCGGGCACGCTGCCCGCACTTTCCGTCGGCTGGCCCTCGCTGCCCGAAAGGGCAAACACTCCCGGAGAGCAAGCGGCACCCGCCACGATCACCGCAAGCAGGAATGACACGATCCTGTGGTATGTTTTTTTCATGAAACCCTCCTGAACACTCAAACCCTGTGTGCCGATCCGCGGGCGGAATGCAACCATTCCCGGGGAAAGCCCCGGTCGGCCGCGGGGATTGGCTTTGTTTTGTATGGTCTCGCGTTTGGCCGTGAGACGCTTCTCAAGCCATCGCGCTTTCCGCGTGCTGCAGCTTCAAGACACAGCAGCGGCCTCTGCCGCCCTCCTTTGCCTGATACAACACGCGGTCGGTCTCGGCGTACAGCTGCCGGTAACTGCACCGGGGCCGGGTGCAAACGCAGACGCCCACGCTGCAGTGGACCTCCAGCGGGCTGCCCTGCCATCGGATATTCCCCAGCCCTGCCATCAGTCTCTCGCTCAGGGCCATGGCCTGTTCCGGCGTCAAGGGCTGGTCATACAATACCGCGAACTCGTCGCCGCCGATCCGCCCCAGGCCCGCCGCGTCCGGAAAAACACGGCGCATGGCTTCCGCCGTCTCCACCAGCACATGATCCCCGCAGGGATGACCGTAGCGGTCGTTGATCTCCTTGAATTCGTCCAGGTCCACAAGGAACAGGGTCAGCCCATCCATGCCGCCGACGGGCCCCAGGCCGCAAAGCAGCTGCTCCGCCCGGCACTCCACCGTCGTTTTGTTGAGCAGCCCGGTCAGGGGGTCCAGCCGCACCAGTTCCTGCAGTTTGGCGTTTGTCTCCACGATCTGCTTCTGCTGCTTCAGCGTCACAAAGGTGTGATGGGCATGGGTGAGGGAGACGGCCAGAGCCACCACAAAGGTGATGGTCAGGTTGAGCCTGTCGCCCGCCTCCAGCAGCGGAGCCATAACGATACTGAACAGCAGATACCCCGCGGCAAACATCGCCGTTGTGTATGCCGGCGGCGACTGGATCAGCAGGGCCAGCCCCAGCAGCGCCGTTGTGAGCACCGTGGTCTGGGCGGCGGGGTCGCGGTACAGGTCGTACGTGTTGAGGCCCATGTGCCACAGAAAGAGCAGGGCTGTCATAACGCACTGGGCGGCCCACTGCAAGCGCACGGCGGCCCGCCGCAGCGCGGGCCGCAGCGCCAGCCACAAAACCCCGATCAGGATCAGGGCACAGTACATCGAGAAGTAGATCCGATTGTTCCGTGTCCCCAGGCCGGACGAAGACAGAAACACCACTCGGATGATGTTGTAGATCTCCGCGGCAAAAATGATCGCGCAGATGATCCACAGGGAGAAGTTGTTCTTTCGCACCGATTCCCGCAGGAACTCCCGGCGGATGGGTTCGGACGGGCACAGTTCATCGGGCGATTTGGGCCAAAACAGGCCATGGATTTTATGTATCATGGGGTCATCTCTCTTAAAAGCAGCCGCGGTCACTTGCCGCGTCACTGCGTGTTATGCATGTTCGGCCGTTGCCCCCTCTCCGGCGTGACCGGATGAGGTGAAGGTAAAAATTCGCACTTGACGGCCCTTTGGATTCATGCTATTTTCATTGTAAAAATTGCCGTGAAATTGTGAAGTAATTGTTCAAAATTTGATGCTGTATGCGCAAAATTTGTTCCCGGGTGTGAAAAAGGAGGATCCCGATGCTGCAGATCGCCATTTGCGACGATGAGGAAATTCAGCTCCGACAAACGGCGGCGCTGGTGAATACATACCTGCGGGCCCGCCCCGGCGTGAGCGGGCGGATCGCGATGTTTCAAAGCGGCGCCGATCTCCTGGAAAGGGTGCAGAGCGTTTCCGGCTTTGACCTCTATGTGCTGGACATCCTCATGCCGGCAATGAGCGGGATCGACGTCGGCCGCCGCCTGCGCGCGCTGGGCGAGGGCGGCGAGATCGTTTATCTCACCAGTTCCAACGACTTTGCCGCGGACAGCTACGATATCCGGGCCTTTTTCTATCTGCTGAAGCCGGTGGAGCAGGAAAAACTCTTTTTGGTGCTGGACAAGGCGGTGGAGAAGCTGAACCGGCGGCAAAGCAGTTCTGTTGTGGTGACCACGGCGGACGGACCACGGCGTCTTCTGCTGGAGCGCATCCGCTATGTGGAGCGGGTGGGGCGCTGTGTGCGCTATTACTGTGTCGACGGCGCGGTGGACTCCCTGACCATCCGGGTGCCGTTCCGGGAGGCGATCGCCCCCCTGCTGTGCGACCGCCGCTTTCGGCTTTGCGGGGCCAGTTTCGTTCTGAATTTTCAGTATGTGACCGGGGTAAAAGGTCAGACAGCCCTGCTGGACAACGGCCAGGCCATACTGCTGCCGCGCACGGCGGCGGCAGAGTTTAAACGGGCCTGGGGAAATTACTGGCTGGAGGAGCATTCGCTATGACGAACTCTGCTTTTCTCGTCTTTCGCATTCTTTTGATCACGATCATGACGGTGGGAATGATGGCCAGCATGACCGAATTCCGCTTTGGGCGCAAGAAACTGCTTTGCATCGTGACGATCTACAGCGTCTGGGTGGCCTGCTGCAGCCTGGCCCTGCTGTGCCTTGGCGGGGAATTGCTGATACTCCGCGTGTTCTTTTTCACCTTTTCTGTGCCCGCCATCGCGCTCACCTACTGGGCCGCCAACGATACCCCCGCGCAGGCGGTTTTCAACTATATCACACAGATCATGCTGTCTGTGCTGGCCGCCTCGGTGATCCGCCTGATAACAGATTTTTTCGGTCTCTCGCCGCTTGTGAACATTCTGCTGATGATCGCCTTCTACGGGGCGGCGATCTGTCTGGAATGGCGCTTTCTGCGCAGGCCCTTCCGCATGCTGATCAAGGTGATGCCCACCCGTTGTGGCGTGCTCACCCTGATCCCCTGCGTGTTCTGCGGCTACCTGATCTTCGTTGCCTCATGGCCCGGCAGTTATCTTGACAATACGCCGCAGCGGGTGTATGGCTACGCCATGGTCATCCCGCTGGTGGTTGTATACATCTCCGTGTTCAAAAGCCTTTCCGGGCAGTACAAGATGCAGATGGAACGGCAGAGCGTTACCCTGCTGACCATGCAGATTTCGGCTTTGAAAGAAAAACTGCAGAAGGTCAAAGAAGTGGAGAAAAGCATCCGGATCCAGCGTCACGATCTGCGCCATCAGCTTCAGGTCGTGGAAGAGTTGGTGCTGCGGGGAGACCGGGACACCGCCCTGGATTCCCTGAGCGCCGCGCAAAAGCGGCTGGATGAGCGCAAGGAGACACGCTGGTGCCGCCCGCCGGTGCTGGACGCGGTATTCTCTTCTTACTTCCATCAGGCGGAAAAGCAAGACATCACGGTGGAGGCAAACGTTTCCCTGCCCGACGCCCTCCCGGTGGATGAAGGAGAATTGGCCATCGTTCTGGCCAACGCGCTGGAAAACGCCATCCAGGCCAATCTTGCGCTGCCCCGCCAGCGGCGCAGGATCTGCTGCAAGATGATCGGAACCCCCAGCATCATGCTGGAGATATCCAATCCATACGCCGGCAGCATCTCCTTTGACAGCGCCGGCCTGCCGCTCGCCCGGGAGGAGGGGCATGGCCTGGGGGGTGCAGTCCATCTCCGCCTTTTGCCGGAAAAGCGGTGCCGTATGCCAGTACGAAGCCAGGGACGGCCTTTTTTCCTTCCGCATTATCTTGTAACGACGGCGTGACCGTTGCGGGCCAAATGGCGGGTTCTGCGAAGTCATCAAACGCGCTTCACCGGCAAAAAAGGCCCCTGAAAACGAAAGTTTTCAGGGGCCTTTTCAAGCGCCGCACAGGCAACGCCAACAGCAGCGGCAAATTCGCTCCTCACCCGCTTTGCGGGCCGGCAGCGTTTTGGGCGCATGCAAAAAGAGATCCGAACCATTGCGGTTCGGATCTCTTCTTTGTGGTGGAGATGAGGGGGATCGAACCCCTTACCTCTTGAATGCCATTCAAGCGCTCTCCCAAGTGAGCTACACCCCCACGGGCTTGCCGTCTCGCGACTGCTTTGCTATTATAACAAGCCCGGAAAGGAATGTCAACCCCTTTTTTGAGAAAATGCGATCTTTTTTATGTTACTCGGCGCTCTCGTTGAATGCCTTGAATGCCTTGTAGGCCATGTACACGTCGATCTTGGCCACGAGTTCAAAGGGCGAATGCATGCTCAGCACCGGCACGCCCACGTCCAGGGTGTCAATGTCATGGAAAGCCACATACTTGGCCACGGTGCCGCCGCCGCCCTGGTCCACCTTGCCCAGCTCGCCGATCTGCCAGGCGGCGCCGGCGGCGTCAAAGACGCGGGTGAAGTAGCTCATCAGCTCGGCAGAGGCGTCGTTGGAGCCGCCCTTGCCCCGGGACCCGGTGTACTTGGAGATGGCCACACCCTTGCCCACATAGGTGCTGTTCTGCGCCTCAAAGGCGGAGGGGAAGGTGGGGTCGTAGGCGGCGGTCACATCCGCCGACAGGCACTTGGAGTGCTGGAAGCAAAGGATGCTGTCCGCACCCTGGCCCGCGCACAGCTGCTGGATGAAATGGAACACATACATGCTGTTCAGGCCGGTGACGCCCTCGGAGCCGATCTCCTCCTTGTCGGTGAGCACGCAGACGGTGGTGTAGGGAGGCAGCACCGTCTCCATCTCGGCGATCAGGGCGGGATAGGCGTCCACCCGGTCGTCGTGGCCGTAGGCGCCGATAAGCCCGCGGTCAAAGCCCACGTCCTTGGCCTTGCAGGCGGGCACGGCTTCCAGTTCGGCGCTGATGAAGTCCTTCTCGGTGATGCCGTACTTGTCGTGCAGCAGCTTCATGGCCAGCAGCTTGACCCGGTCCTTCACCTCTTCGTCGGCGTAGGGCAGGCTGCCCACCACGATGTTCAGCTCCTCGCCCTTCACGCCTTCGGACAGCTTGCGCTCGTTCTGCTCGGCGCTCAGATGGGGCAGCAGATCGGTGATGCAGAAGACGGGGTCGCCCTCCTCCTCGCCGATGCAGACGTTCACCCGGGTGCCGTCCGCCTTGCAGATCACTCCGTGCAGCGCCAGCGGGGTAGCGACCCACTGATACTTGCGGATGCCGCCGTAATAATGGGTCTTGAACAGGGCCAGTTCGCTGTTCTCATACAGCGGATTGGGCTTGATGTCCAGCCGGGGCGCGTCGGTGTGGGCGATGTTCATGTGCACGCCCTCGGTGAGGGGCTTTTGGCCCACGGTGGCGGCGATGACGCTCTTGGCGCGGTTGTTCACATACACCTTGGAGCCGGGCGCGTAAGCGGTGCCGGGCACAAAGGGAACGTAGCCGTTTTCCTCCAGCAGTTTCACCGTATAGGTGGTCACATCCCGCTCGGTCTTTCCGTTGTCCAGAAACGTCTTGTAGCCCTCGCAGAATTCCGCGGCCGCCTGGTTCAGTTCCTCATTGCCATTCGCCGCGTGGGGCGTTTTGTACAGCAGCTGTTCCGCCAGTTTTTGCCCTTCGGTCTTTTCTTTGCTCATAAAAACTCCTCGCTTTCTTCAGTCCTCATACAAGGCCTGATATCGTTCATAGGCCCGGGTGATCTTGGTCACATACAGGCCCATTTGCTGATAAGGGAAGGTGTGCAGGATATGCCCGTCGGCGGTGTAGTCGCTGCTTTCCAGCAACCCGTCCACCGTGCCCCACCCGCTGTGATAAGCCGCCGCCGCGGTGGACACGTCTCCGTGATACCGCTCCAGGCAGGCGGAAAAATAGTAAACGCCGAAGCGGATGTTCACTGCCGGGTCGTAGAGATCGTCAAACGTGAGGTCCTCGTCGGCGGCTATTTTGCTTTTGATCCAGTCGAAGGTGACCTCGGTGATCTGCATCAGGCCCCGGGCCCCCACGCCGGACTCGGCGGCGGGGTCAAAACCGCTCTCGGTGCGGATCACCGCGTAGATCAGAAGAGGGTCCACCCCGTTTTCAGCGGCGGCGGCCTCCACATAATCGGTATATTTCAGGGGGTAGCGCACCAGATCCAACCGGTGCAATCCCTCCCGCAGGCCCAACACGGCCAGTACAATGACCGCCGCGAACACGGCCAGCCACACGATTCTCTTTGCGATCTTCCTGGTCACTCATGCACCACCTTTCTCCTGTTCCAGCGCCGCTACGGCCTGGCTGCGCAGATGTTCCAGATCTTTGTCGTTGCGGATCTCCCGCGCCGCGACCTTGCGCAGCGCGCGGACGGGCAGCTGGGCCGCCAGCCGGGCGCGGGCCTGCCGCAGGGTGAGGCCATCCCGCTTGCGGATGCGCGCCACGCTCTGTTCGTAGGGCGCGCTCACCAGCCAGATGGCGTCGCAGTATTTTTCAAAGGGCGCGCCCACGATGACCGCGCCGTCCACGAAGAAGAGGGTCTCTCCCCTGCTCTTCGCCTCGTCGGCGGCGGCCAGCAGGCGGGCAACGATCTCCGGGTGGGTGATGTCGATCAATGTTTGCGTGGACGTCTCGTCCCGGAAGGCCCGGGCCGCCAGCTTCTGCCGGTCCACCGCTCCCTGGGCCGTGAATGCATCAGGGCCAAAGGCCGCCGCCAGCTTTGCGAGGCAGGGCGAGCCGGGCTCCAGCACCTGCCGGGCCACCCGGTCGGCGTCCGCCACGGTGTAGCCCAGCTGCCGGTAGAGCGCCGAAACCGCGCTCTTGCCGCTGCCCGAGCGGCCGGTGATGCCGATGATCTTCACAGCTCCACCACCTCAAACGCCGCCGCCCGCACCAGCCGGTTGTAGACGGCCAGGCCCACGCCGTCCACATAGGGGCAGCGGGCATAGACGGTTTGGGCGCCTTTCTCGTCCAGGCGGCGCAGGGCGCTGAACAGTTCCCGGGCCTGGGCCGCGTCGTCCTCTTTCGCGCCGTAGCACACCGAGGGGACCGGCAGCCGTTCGCCCTCGCCGTCAAAGCAGAGGGCCCAGACGCCGGGGCCGGCGTGGGCGCTCACATAGGCGCGGTAAGCCTCAAACCCGCCCCGCAGGATGGTCACATGGGCCTTGGGGGCGTAGTGCTTGTATTTCATGCCGGGGCTGCGGGCGGTCTCCCCTTCCTTCAGCTTGTGGAGCACCGCGCCCGCCAGCGCCACCTCCCGGCCCAGCACCTGTTCCAGCTGCTCTTTGGTGACGAAGCCCGGCCGCAGCAGGGTGGGTTCGTCCCCCGCCAGGGTGACGACGGTGGACTCCACCCCCACGCCGCAGGCGCCGCCGTCCAGGATGAGGGGCAGGCGGCCGTCCATGTCCGCCATCACGTCCTGGGCGATGGTGGGGCTGGGCCCGCCGGAGCGGTTGGCCGAGGGCGCCGCCAGGGGCAGGCCGCTGGCGGCAATGACCGCCTGGGCCACCGGGTGACTGGGCATCCGGATGGCCACCGTGTCCAGCCCGGCGCAGACCTCGTCCGCCACCTTGGGGCCCCGGGGCATGATGATGGTGAGGGGGCCGGGCCAGAAGGCCTCGGCCAGCGCCCTTGCGCCCTCGGGCACGGATGCCACCAGCCCTTCCAGCATCTCCATCCGGTCGATGTGCACGATGAGGGGGTTATCCTGGGGGCGGCCCTTGGCCTCGAAGATCTTTTTGACCGCCGCGCCGTCATAGGCGCTGGCGGCGATGCCGTAGACCGTTTCGGTGGGGATGGCCACGATCTCGCCCGCGCGCAGCAGGTCGGCTGCCTTGTTCACCGAGGCCTCGTCGGCCTGTGTCAGAATGGTTTTCATGGTGTTTCGTCCCTCTCCTGGGCGGCCTGCAGCCGCCGGGTCTGGTCGGCGGTGATGAGGGCGTCCAGCACCTCATCCAGCGCGCCGTTCATCACACTGTCAAGCTTGTAGAGGGTCAGGCCGATGCGGTGATTGGTGACGCGCCCCTGGGGAAAGTTGTAGGTGCGGATGCGCTCCGAGCGGTCGCCCGTGCCCACCTGACTGCGCCGGTCGGCGTCGATGGCGTCCTTTTGGGCCTGCTGCTTTTGGGCCAGCAGACGGCTGCGCAGCACCTTGAGGGCTTTGTCCTTGTTTTTGTACTGGCTGCGCTCATCCTGGCATTCCACCACCATGCCGGTGGGCAGGTGGGTCACCCGGATGGCGCTGGAGGTCTTGTTCACATGCTGACCGCCCGCGCCGGAGGAGCGGAAGGTGTCGATCTTCAGGTCGGCCGGGTCCAGCTGCACATCCACCTCATCGGCCTCGGGCATCACCGCCACCGTGACGGTGGAGGTGTGGATGCGCCCCTGCGTCTCGGTCTCGGGCACCCGCTGCACCCGATGCACGCCGCTCTCGTACTTGAGGCGGCTGTAAGCGCCATCCCCCTGCACCGACACGCTGATCTCCTTCACGCCGCCCAGTTCGGTCTCGCTGAGGCTGAGCACCTCGCACTTCCAGCCCCGGGCGGCGGCGTACATGCTGTACATCCGCCAGAGGCTCGCGGCGAAGAGGGCGGCCTCCTCGCCGCCCGCCCCGCTGCGGATTTCCAGAATGACATTCCGGTCGTCGTTTTCGTCCCGGGGCAGCAGCAGAAGGCGCAGCTTTTCCTCCAGCGCCTCCTGCCGTTTGCGGTTTTCGGCCAGTTCCTCCTGGGCCATCTCCCGGAACTCCGGTTCCAGGCCCCCCTCCTCCAGCAGGCCGCGGGCCTCGGCGCACGCCTTGCACGCCCGCTCGTACTCGTCCAGCGCCTCCATCAGCGGGGTGAGGCGCTTGTATTCCTTCATCAGCGCGGCATATCGCCCGCCGTCGGCCAGGATGGCCGCATCCTGCAGCGAGAGGTTCACCTCTTCGTAGCGGCGGCGCACCCTGCGCAGCTGTTCCAGCATGGATCTGCTCCTTCCTGTTTCGCGTTTTGCCGATGCGAAACAGGCCCGCTACGCCTCGCCGGGGCGCAGGATCTTTTTGATGTTCTTCTCGATCTTGGCCCGGGGGAGCATGATCTCCCGCCCGCAGCCGGTGCAGCGGATCTTGAAATCCATGCCCACCCGCAGCACGTCAAAGCAGGCCGCGCCGCAGGGGTGCGGTTTCTTCGTCAGGATCTGATCGCCCACACGCACATCCACTGGCTGCCCCTCCCTCGCGTTTTTCTTTACACCGCCCGCTTGCAGGCGGGTGCAATTTAATATTATATACCTTTGCATCGTTTTTGCAAATATCCCCCGCCCCGGCCGCATATATTTTTTAAAAACGCGCGCCGCGGGCTGTTTTGCGGCGCAGCGCGGACAAAACCAGACAAAGTGAGGATGGAAACGATGGTGGAATATACCCCCGAGGGCAAGGGCCGGGACGCGCGGCGGCTGAGCGAGGCTCAGCTGGCCGAGGCGTTTGCCGCCGGCAGCATTCTGGAGAGCACGGCGCTGGCCTTTGACCGGGACCGGCAGCTGGTGTTCGAGCTGGCGGGCCATCCCGCCCGGATGCCCCACGACGAGTGCGCCGCCGGCGTGGCCCAGGGCGCGGTGCGGGATGTGGCGCTGCTGACGCGGGTGGGGCGGCCCACCTGCTTTCGCATCCTTGCCCTGCCCGGGGAGGCCGGCGGCGCCTATCTGCTCTCCCGCCGGCTGGCCCAGGAGGAGTGCCGGGCAAACTATCTGGACGCCCTGGCGCCCGGCGACCTTCTGCCCTGCGCGGTGACCCATCTGGAGAGTTTCGGCGCCTTCTGCGATGTGGGCTGCGGCATCAGTGCCCTGCTGCCCATCGACTGTATGTCGGTGTCCCGCATCCAGAGCCCGGCGGACCGGGTGGCGGTGGGCCAGACGCTGACCTGCGCGGTCAAAAGCCGGGATGTGCAGGGCCGGCTGGTGCTGACGCTGCGGGAACTGCTGGGCACCTGGCAGGAGAACGCCGACCGCTTCCGGGCGGGCGAGACGGTGGTGGGGCTGGTGCGCAGCGTGGAGAGCTACGGCGTGTTCATCGAGCTGGCCCCCAACCTTGCCGGGCTGGCGGAGCGCTGCGAAGGGCTGCGGCCGGGCCAGCCGGTGAGCGTGTTCATCAAAAGTATCCTGCCCGACAAGATGAAGATCAAACTGGTGATCGTGAACCGGGAACTGGCGGGCCCGCTCTTTTTCGCCCCCCGGTACTTTGTCACCGAAGGGCGGCTGGAACACTGGGTCTACTCCACGCCGGGCAGCAAAAAGCGCATCGAGACGGATTTTACCGCGGCGGCCTTGTAAAAGCGCAAACTTTTCATTATAATGATTTCTGGAATACCCCGAAAAGGAAGTGAGAAGATGGCCGGAAGTGCCTTTACCTTCGGCGTGAAGCCGGGCGGGCTGACGGAGAACACCGAGGTCCGCATCCTGCTGTGCTATCTGATCAAGACGGTTTCCCCCATGGCGCCCCTCACCCGCCCGGAGATCGAGCAGGCGCTGCTGGGCGAGCAGCTGGTGAATTATTTTGAACTGAGCGCGGGCCTGGCGGACCTGGAGGAGAACGGCCTTGCCACCGTGGACGAGGCGGGCGGCTGGTCCATCACCCCCAAGGGCCTGGCGGTGGCGGACGAACTCAGCATCGACCTTTTGCCCCGCACGGTGCGGGAGGCGGCGGTGCGGGCGGCGGTGCGGGCCCAGCAGTGGGCGCGCAAGGCGGCCCAGCACAAGGCCGAGGTGGAAAAGACCGGCGACGGCTATGTGGTGCGCTGCTCCATCTCCGAGATGGGCAGCCGGCTGTTCGCGCTGGAGGTGCTGCTGCCCGACGCCATGACCGCCGAGATGGCGAAACATTCCTTCATCGAGCACGGCAGCGACCTCTACGCCCTGGTGCTGGGCTCCCTCGCCACGCCGGGCGAGGAGGAAAAGCCCTGACCTGCGGGCGGCGGTGACACCAATCTACAAAAAGCGGCGCCCATTGAGCATTGTCTGCTCAATGGGCGCCGCTTGTTTCATTCAGGGGTCCTGCCCTTGATCGGGCTGCTTGCCCTCCACCACGCCCTCGTGGTGCAGCACGCTGCCGATGGTGCGAAAGAAGATCTTCACATCCAGCCCGAAAGAGAGGTTTTTTGCGTAATAGCCGTCCAGCTCGGCCTTTACCGGGATGGGCAGTTCGTCCCGTCCGTGCACCTGGGCGTAGCCGGTGAGGCCCGGCACACAGTCGTTGGCACCGTATTTGTCCCGCTCGGCCACCAGGTCGTCCTGGTTCCAGAGCGCGGGCCGCGGCCCCACCACGCTCATCTGGCCCAGAAAAATGTTGAAGATCTGGGGCAGTTCGTCCAGACTGGTGCGGCGCAGGAAACGCCCCGCGCTGGTGATGAAGGCGTCGGGGTTTTCCAGCAGGTGGGTGGGCATGTCGTGGGGGGTGTCGATGCGCATGGTGCGGAACTTATAGATGCGGAAAAAGGTCTTGCCCCTGCCCACCCTCTTTTGGGTAAAGAGCACCGGCCCCGGCGAGGATGCCTTGACCCACAGGGCGATGACCGCCAGCACCGGCGAGAGGCAGACGATGGCCAGGCCGCTGCACACCAGGTCCAGCGCGCGTTTGCCGAATCGCTTGTACACCGTGTCAGCCCTCCCCCATGCTGGTCTCGTCCCGCCGGTGGCGGAAGGTAGGCACCATGTCGGTGAGTGCCTGCACCAGATTTTCGCTGTTGTTGCTGTAGGCGATCTGCTTCAAGGTCATCAGGTGGTCGAAGAAGGTCTGGTTGTTCATCTTCAGCGGCGCGCCGATGTAAATCTTGCGGTTGTCGGTCTTGCGCAGGCCCTCCTCGTCCATCAGCATCTCCTCGTAGAGTTTTTCGCCGGGGCGCAGGCCGGTGAACACGATCTGGATGTCCTTGTAGGGGATGAAGCCGGAGAGTTTGATGAGGTTCTCCGCCAGGTCCAGGATGCGCATGGGCTTGCCCATGTCCAGCACGAAGATCTCGCCGCCGTTGGCCATGGCGCCGGCCTCCAGCACCAGGCTCACCGCCTCGGAGATGGTCATGAAATAGCGCACGATGTCCGGGTGGGTGACGGTGACCGGGCCGCCCGCGGCGATCTGGTCCTTGAACAGGGGGATGACCGACCCGTTGGAGCCCAGCACGTTGCCGAAGCGCACGGCGGCAAAGCTGGTCTTGCTGCGCTGGGCCATGGCCTGCACCACCATCTCGCACAGGCGCTTGGTGGCGCCCATCACGTTGGTGGGGTTCACCGCCTTGTCGGTGGAGATGAGCACAAACCGCTCGGCCCCGTACTTGTCGGCGGACACCGCCACGTTGTAGGTGCCGAACACGTTGTTCTTCACCGCTTCCTCGGGGCTGTCCTCCATCAGGGGCACATGCTTGTGAGCCGCCGCGTGGAACACCACCTGCGGGCGCAGGCGGCTGAACAGCGCGTCCATCTTGCGGGAGTCGCGCACCGAAGCGATGAGCACCTCCAGCTTCAGCCCGTCGCCGTATTTGCGGCGCAGCTCCTGCTGGATGGCGTAGGCGTTGTTCTCGTAGATGTCCACGATGATGAGCATCGCGGGCTTGCAGCTGGCGATCTGGCGGCAGAGTTCCGAGCCGATGGAACCGCCGCCGCCGGTGACCATGATCCGCTTGCCGCCTACGAACTGGGTGATCAGGCTGGACAGCTGGACTTCGTCCCGGCCCAGCAGGTCCTCCACCTTCACGTCGCGGATGCGGCTGGCAAGATCCTTGCCGTCGGTGATCATCTTGACGATGTCCGGCAGGATCTTCACGTTGCACTTGGTACGGTTGCAGATGGAAAGCACCCGCCGGCGGTTTTCCTCGCTCATGGTGGGGATGGCCAGCAGGATGGTCTCGATCTCGCAGCGCTCCACCAGTTCGGGGATGTCCTCGGTGGTGCCCATGATCTGCACGCCCATGATGTAGCGGCCCTGCTTTTCGGGCGCGTCGTCCACACAGCAGATGATGTTCATCTCGGGGTTGGAAGCCTTGTACTGCTCGTGCAGCAGGGTGCTGGCGGCGTCGCCCGCGCCGATGAGCAGGGTGCGCCGCGCCTGCCGCTTGCCCTGCCGCCCCAGCTTGACGTTGCGGTACATTCGATAGGTCAGGCGGGAGTACAGCGTGAGCGCCACCGCGAACAGGGCGCTGAGGAAGTAGACCGACCGCGGCACCTGGGTGTCGTTAAAAATGAACAGCGACGACACCACAAACAGCGCCACCGCGATGACCGACGCCACGCACAGCCGGAAGAACTCCACGATCTCGGCATAGCGCCAGAGGCTGTCGTACATCCCCATGAGGCCATAGACGATCTCAAAACAGCTGACAAACAAAAACCAGCTGGCAACAAGCAGGCTGGCGTATCTCTGGTAATCGGCCCGGCCGTTGATGAGCACCCAGGGCGCGATGTAGGCCAGGGAGAGCACCAGTATGTCGAAGGCGATCAGTATTTGTTTTCGGAACCGGCTGAGCAGCCGGGAAAAGGTTTTGCCCAAAACCATCACCAATTCTTTTGCATTTGTCCCCTGCCGCGGGACCGATGGAAAAGCGTCGCACAGCGGGCGCGCCCAGCCGCGCGGGACACAGTTTTCTTTACTCTTTTGTTATATTTTACAACATCCGGGCCGCAGAATCAATCCACATTTTATAGTCTGCCCGTTTGCGGGCGCGAAAACCGTCGTTCCCGGGCGCGGGCGCGGCAGAAGAAACGGGACCCGGCCCGGCTTTTCCCGCCGGACCGGATCCCGTTTTTTTCCTTCAGCGCACTGCCTTATTCCTCGGGCAAACCGCTCAGCGCATGAGCTGGCCGCGCACGTCGGCGGGCAGATCGTCCACTACGCTGTGGTTGGGGTTCATGAGCACGCTCTCCTCCAGCTTCAGGCCGAAGGTGGCGCCCTCCATCACCGCGGCATGCAGGTTGCGGGGAGACTTGCTGTCGCCCGCGTTCACCACCGGCACACCGGCCGCCCGCAGCTGGTCGAACAGCTCCGTGTTGGACCGGGTGTTGCAGGTGATGACGTCATCAATGGCAAGTTCGGTGCGCCGGAAGTTTCTGTCCATCAGCACCACCTTGCCCTCCTCGACGCTGTACACCGTGCTGTTCTCGTACACCTTGACGGGGTACTTGAAGGGCTCGCTGTGCAGCGCCTCGGCGTCCGTCTGGGCAAAGCGCTTGCGCAGCACATACATATGGATGACCTCCACGCTGGCGCCGAACTCCTTTTTGTCGGTGACGATGGTCACGTCCTTGCCCATGCCCGCCAGCGCGGCGGCGGTGTCGGCGGCGGCGTAGTGGTCGCCCCCAGACCAGCACCTTTTCGCCGGTCCGGCGCATCTTGCGGTCGCCCGGATGGAACGGACAGTTCACCTTGGGGCAGGCGATGGCCTGCTCAAAGGGCACCACCCGCTCGGCGCCGATGCACTCGGGCACATAACTCACCGCGCCGGTGGCGTTGAGCACCACGTCGAACTCCTTCAGCTGCTCCACGGTGGGGCTGGTGTGCAGCCGGACGTCCACATTCAGATCCTTGATCTGGCCGCGGATCCAGTCGGCGTACCACTTCATCTTCTCCTTGCCGGGGGCCATGCAGCAGCCCAGGATCGCGCCGCCCAGCTCACCCGTCTTCTCGAACAGGGTGACCTTGTGCCCGCGGACGGTGGCGATGCGGGCCGCCTCCATGCCGGCGGGGCCGCCGCCCACGATGCCCACCTTCAGGGGCGTGGCGGCGGGCTGGAGGTCGTCGAACTCCATATGCCCGCAGGCGGGGTTGATGGCGCAGCCGATCTCCTTCTTTGCCATCATGCTCTCCTGCCAGCAGCCGGTGAGGCAGGAGATGCAGCGGCGGATCTGCTCGGGCTTGCCCATATAGGCCTTCATCGGCCAGTAGGGATCGCACAGCAGCTGCCGGGCCAGGCCGATCATGTCGGTGTCGCCGTTGGCCACCAGCTGATCGCAGTAGTCGGGGTTGCGGAAGGTGTGGCTGTTGATCACCGGGATGGAGACCGCCTTCTTCACCGCCTGGGAGGCGTACACCGTCCAGCCCTCGGGATAGTACATGGGGTCAAAGCCCGCGCCGGGGCTCTCCTGGATGCACTGGCTCAGGTCCAGCGCGGCCACGCCGGCCTGTTCGAACTCCACGGCCATGCGCACGCTCTCCTCCAGTTCGCGGCCGCCCTCCACCCATTCGTCCACCGAATAGCGCACCAGGATGGGGAAATCCTTGCCGCACTTTTTCTGGATGGAGGAGATGATGGCCAGCGGGAAGCGCATCCGGTTCTCAAAGCTGCCGCCCCAGCGGTCGATGCGCTTGTTGAGATAGGGGGACATGAACTGGGAGATCAGATATCCGTGGGCGGCGTGCAGCTCCACGCCGTCGAACCCCGCCTGCTTGACACGCCAGGCGGCCTCGGAGAATTTGTCCACCATATCCACCACTTCCTCGGTGGTCATGGCGCGCACGGGCTTGCCCTTCTCCTCGGCGTTCTCATAGACGATCTCGTGGCCGGCGCTCCAGGGCAGCTTGACCACCATGTCCGTGGCGGACATGGTGTTGTAGCGGGGCACGGCGCACTGACGGCCGGGATGCTGCAGCTGCACCACGCATTTCGCGCCGTACTTGTGCATCCCCTCGGCAAGGCGGGCCAGGCCGGGGATGAAGGTGTCGCTGTCCGCCACGAGGCCGGTCACGGTGGGGCGGCCGGTCTTGCCGTCCGGCGAGGTGGCGCCCACGATGATGAGGCCCGCGCCGCCCTTGGCGATCTCGCTGTGATGATGGATATCCCGCTCGCTCACCGAACCGTCGGCGTTGGAGGAGCTGACGTCGGTGGGCACATGGCAGATGCGGTTGGGCACCGTCATATTGCCGATCCGGATGGGCGTAAACAGATGTTCATAGTGCGGCATGAAGATCGCTCCTTTTCCTGCAAGATATACAAAAAAATGTGCAAACGAGCACAGCTTCTGTTTTTATTGTATATCTTCCCTAAAAGACAGGAAATGTCAAAAGCGACTTCATTTATATCAGATCCGGCTGTTCTTGCTGCGCGCCCCGGAGCGTGGCGCGCCAGGCGCTGGGGGTGATCCCCTCCGTTTTCTGGAACATTTTGTAAAAATAATAGGGGTTGGAAAAGCCGGCCTCCCGCACCGCGGCGGCGATGGGCATCCCCGTGGAGGCGATGAGCCGCCGGGCCTCCAGATAGCGCAGGTTGCTCACATACTCCTGAAAACTCATGTGCATCTCCTGCCGGAACAGATGCCGGAAGCGGGTGTCCTCGCCGGGGGTGCGCGCCGTGCCGTGGCGCTCCAGGTCGTTGGCCAGGAAGAGGTCGCCGGCGCGGTAGTCGTAGCGGCGGTCCTCAAAGTAAAAGGCGCCCGACCCCGCCGTGCACACCCCCAGCTCACAGTAATTGTGCCAGTGCAGCCGGGGCGCGCCGCGGTCAAGGCTGTCGGTCACGGTGTATTCCAGCACCGAAAAGGGGAACTCCGCGTTCAGGCGGTAATCCCAGAAAAAGCTCTCCATCCTCTCGCCTCCTTCCTTCGCCCTGATTGTACCATCAACGACGCCCGGGACGCAAGGCCCGCCGCGAACGACAAAGCAGGAGGGCCGCCCGGGGGGCGGTCCTCCTGCTTGTCGCGAAGCGGGCGTGACGGGCAAGGCCGTTCACAGGATGATGCAGATGAGGCCGGAGCAGCCCTCGTTGATCACCCGCTCCAGCGTTTCCTGCAGGCGGGCGCGGGCCTCCTGGGGCATGTGCAGCAGCTTGTTCTGCAGCCCCTCGTTCACCAGTTCGTGCAGGCTCTTGCCGAAGATGTTGGACTCCCAGATCTTGATGGGGTCCTGCTCGAAGTCCTGCAGCAGGCTCATCACCAGCTCCTCGCTCTGGCGCTCGGAGCCCACGATGGGCGAGATTTCGGTGTGGATGGTGGCCTTGAGCAGGTGGATGGAGGGGGCGCTGGCCTTGAGGCGCACGCCGTAGCGCCCGCCCTGGCGCACGATCTCCGGCTCCTCCAGGTGCAGTTCGTTCAGGGTGGGCATCACGATGCCGTAGCCGGTGGCCTCCACCTGCTCGATGGCGCTGCGGATCTTCTCGTACTCCCGCTTGGCCTTGGCAAGACCGATAATGCAGGGCATCAGGCTGGCCTCGTCGCAAATTTCCAGGCCGGTGGTCTCGCCCAACACCCGGTAGAAGATGTCCGGCTCCAGTTCCAGTTCCATGGTGACCTTGCCGGTGGCCAGCTGCATGCTGCGCACCCGGGCGCTCTTGAGATACTCGCACTGCAGCGCGGCGGTCCCCTCGGCCACATCCTTCATCTGGCTGATGGAGGCGGCGTAGTTCTGGGCTGCGGTGTACACCGCGCTCTGCAGCCAGTGGTCCGGTTCCAGCATGGTGATCCACCGGGGCATGGCGAAGGCGATCTCCTTCACATCGAACTCGTAGAGCACACTCTGCAGGATGCGGTCGATGACCGCCGCGTCCAGGTCCACGCAGCTCACCGGCAGCACCGTGTGGCCATACTCCTCCTCCATCTGCTGCGCCAGCTGGCGGGCGGAGGCGCTGTCCGGCTCCACGCAGTTGAGCAGGATGACAAAGGGCTTGTGGATCTGGCAAAGTTCCGTGATGACACGCTGCTCGGCGTCCTTGTACTTTTCCCGGGGGATATCGCTGATGGAGCCGTCGGTGGTGATGACGAGGCCGATGGTAGAGTGATCCCGGATGACCTTGCGGGTGCCCGTTTCGGCGGCCACATCGAAGGGCACCTCCTCCTCAAACCAGGGGCTCTTGACCATGCGGGGCTTGTCGTTCTCCTCGTGGCCCATGGCCCCCTCCACCATGTAGCCCACGCAGTCGATGAGGCGGGCGTTGAAGCTGCCGCCGCCCTCCAGTTCCACCGTCACCGCCGTTTCGGGGATGAACTTGGGCTCGGTGGTCATGATGGTGCGCCCCGCCGCCGACTGGGGCAGTTCGTCCCGGGCGCGGGTCTTGACCGCGGGCACGGTGAGCCGGGGCAGGATGAGTTCCTCCATGAACTTCTTCACAAAGGTGCTCTTGCCGGTGCGCACCGGGCCCACCACGCCGATGTAGATGTCGCCGCCGGTGCGGGCCGCGATGTCCTTGTACACGTTGCTGCTTTCCATACGCCGACCTCCTTTCAAACGGTCATGGGCACCAGCAGCCGGGCCGGCGCGGCCAGCTGCAGGTCCTCCAGGTGATTCAGTTTCATCATGGCCGCCGGGGGCACATGGTAGTGCTTGGCGATGTCGAAGATGTTCTCCCCCGCCGCGGCGTAGCAGATGCGCAGGGCCACGTCCGGCTCGGGGTTCTCCAGCGCGGTTTCGCAGGCGATGGTGTCCACCACCGTCTCCTTGGTGCGGCGGAACACCAGGCCCCGCACCCGGACGGAGACGCGCACCGTCACCTCGCCGCCGCTGATCACCGGCTGGGCCGCCACCACCACCGGCCAGCACTCGGCGCGGTACTGGTCGGCGGTGCCGGGCCAGACGTCGGGCAGCTGGTAGTCGAAGGTTTTGTCGTAGCAGTCGATCTCGCCCAGGGAATTCATGCACAGCACATGGGCGCACGCACGCCCTCCCAGGCTGACGCCGCCGCCCTCCGCCGCCACCCACTCCAGGGGATGCAGCGTGACCAGGCAGCCGATCAGCCGGGCGCCCTCGTCCGGCAGGGTGCCGGAGGCGGTGGCCTCCACCGTGCGGTTCAGCGTCTCGGCCAGCTGCTCGGCGGTGACGGTCTTGTAGGTGACGTCGGCGCTGTACTGGGTGGAGAAGGCGTCGCTGACCACATAGCACTCCACCTGGCGCACCATGCGCAGATGCAGCATGGCGGTGACGGTGAGGGTGCTGGCTCCCTCCTGCCCCGCCGCCGCGGTGAGGGTGCAGCCGATCATCTCCACCTCCGCGAAGGCGGTGGCGTCCTCGGGGGCGCTGTCCAGGTCAATGATCTGGTTGAAGGGCACCGCCTGTTCCACCGTTTCCAGCTGGTAGCCCGGCTGGCTGCGGTAGGTCAGCGCCACCTGGATGCGGCCCTTGACCACCGCCTTGCCGGTGATGACCTTGACCTCGTCCACCTGGCCCACGCCGGAAATGTCGATCACCGCCTGCACCTGGCCGGACAGAGGCACCTCCTCCTCGGCGGTGAGCAGCTTATCCAGGTTCGCCACCGTGCGCAGCCCGTTGACGGGTATGAGTTTCTGCTCCGCGCCGCAGTCCGCCAGGGCGGTGATGACCTCCTGCTCGCTCTGGGCGCACACCTGCGCCGCCAGGGCATAGGCGCCCCGCACGTCCACCCGGCGCTGGTTCACCGCCCGGCAGTTGAGATATTCCACCTCGCCGCTGACCATGACCGAATAGCCCTGATGCTCCCCTTCCGGCAGGTCCATCGCCCGGGTGAAGGGGATCTTCTGCTCGATCTGGCACAGGCTCTGCTCCTCCTCGGCCTGGTAGTAGACCACACAGCGCAGATAGCCCTCCACCGTGAGGCGGCCGGGTACCACCTGCTTTTGCAGGGTGACCGGATAGACAAAACACTTGACGATCTTGAAGACCTGCGGCAGATAGTCCGGGATGAGAAGTTCCGTTTCAATGGGCAGCTCGGCCTTGGTCTCCCACAGGCTGCCCATGGTGGATAAGGTATCTCTAAACACCTTGAGTTCCATTGTTTCGCCCCTTTCGCGTGTTCTGACACATGTATATTCACGTCGCGGGGGGCATATGCCGCGAAACGGGACAAACAAGGCAGCGCCCGCGCGCCGGTTTTCACCGGCGCGCGGGCGCTGCCCTGACGGGGGCGTTCACCCCTCTTTTTTGATCTTGAACAAGGCGCGCAAGAGCCCCGCAAGACACTTCGGACTTTTGACCACGACCACCTGCATGGCGCATCCCCCTTTTCAATGGCACTTTTGTGTGGATACGCCATTATATCCTGTGGGGGCGGAAAATGTGCACAGGGCGTGTTTTTTCCCTCAAAAGGCTCATTTTGGCGCGCGCACCAGCAGCAGGCTGCCCGTTTGCAGCCGCACCTCGGCGCCGCCTGGCAGCGTCTCGTTGCTGGCGCCCAGCGTAGCGTCCGGCACCAGGCGGGCGTTTTGCAGGGGGTATTTTGCCCCGGTGATGCACACCCCTTCGACCGCGCCCTCCAGCGGGAAAAGGGAAAAATAGGCCGCCGCATCGTGCTCCACCCGCGCCGGCCGGCCGGGCAGCACATAGCGCAGCACCGCTCCCCGCCCGGCGATGGTCACCTCCGCGCCCTGCTTTGCCAGCCAGAGACCGGCGGCGATGGCGGCGAGGCTGTGGTCCAGCCGCGCGCCGCCCAGCACCCCCAGGATGAGGGCCTCTCCAAACCCCTTTTCCGCCGCCAGCCGGGCGGCGTAGTGGGTGTCGGTGTCGTCCTTCTCCGCGGGCAGCACCACAAGATTTTTTCCCTGCGGGCGGGGGGCGGAGTCAAAATCCCCCACGATCAGATCGGGTGTGACCCCCAGCGCCCGGGCGTTTTGATAGCCCGCGTCGCAGGCGATGATATAATCGCCGGGCAAAAACAGGGTTTTCTGTTCCGGCTCCACCGGCCCGGCTCCAATGATGACACAGCGTGACATGGCCGCCCTCCTTTGGATGAAAAAAGGCCGGGGCGGGGCCCGGCCTTTTGGGTGCAATGCTCAGCGCACTTCCCAGTCCTTGATGTCCTTCACCTCGTCGTACATGGCAAGATAACTCTCGTAGCGGGTGGGGCCGATCTGGCCCGCCTCCACCGCCGCGCGCACGGCGCAGCCCGCCTCGCTGCGGTGGGAGCAGCCGGTGAAGCGGCACCGGGGGATGTAGGGTTCAAACTCCGGGAAGGCGTATTGCAGGTTCTCCTTGGGGATATAGCAGGCGCGGCCGGTGTCCAGGCTGGCAAAGCCGGGGGTGTCGGCCACCAGGCCCCCGAAGGCCTCGAAGATCTCCACCTCCCGGGTGGTGTGCCGGCCCCGGCCCAGCTTCTGGCTGATGGCTCCGGTCTGGCGGGTGAGGGCGGGCAGCAGGGCGTTGAGCAGGGTGCTCTTGCCCACGCCGGAGTTGCCGCAGAAGGCGCACAGCCGCCCCTCGATCCAGCCCCGGATCTCGCCAAGGCCCTCGCCGGACACATGGTCGGCCACGATCACCGGCAGGCCGGAGAGGGCGTAGGCGTTTTTCAGCTTTTCTGCACCCGCCAAATCGCTCTTGGTGATGACCAGCACCGGCTGCACGCCCTTGTCCACCGCGATGGCGGAGAGTTTGTCCAGCACCAGGGTGCTGGGGGTGGGCTGGGTGGTGCTGGCCACGATGAACAGCACGTCCAGGTTGGCGATGGGCGGGCGCACAAAGACATTTTTGCGGGGCAGGATGTCGGCGATGACCCAGCTGCCGGCCTCCTCCTCCACCGTGACCTTGTCCCCCGCCACGGGGGTGATGTTCTTTTTGCGGAAGATGCCCTTTGCTTTGCATTCCAGCACGCGGTCCTCGGCGTTTACATAGTAAAAGCCGCCGATGCCCTTTGTGATATATCCCTCAGGCATAAAACTCCTCTTCGTTTTCTGCGGATGATCAGGTGGTGCCGGCTGCCGGCTGGCCGTTCTGGGCGCCGCCGGCAGCGGCCCCGTTGTCCGGCGTGGTGGCCGGCGGCACGGCAGTGGGCGGCACCGCGGTGGGCGGCACCGGAGTGGCGGGTGCCGGAGTGGGCAGGACCGGAGTGGGTACCGGAGAGGGCGTGGGAACGGGGGTGGGCTCCGGCGTGGGTTCCGGCGTGGGCTCCGGCGTGGGTTCGGGACCCATGGAGACCACCAGCCCCACCTGGGAGTACACCTTGACGGTGGCGCCCTCCACCGGGGCGGAGTCGATGACCACGCCCGCCGCGTAGTCGCTGCTGTAAGCCTCGGTGACAACGCCGACCACCAGGTTGTTGTTGGTCAGGGCCTTCTGGGCGTCCTCCAGGGAGATGCCCTTCACCGGCGGCACGGTGGTCTCGGTGTCGATCTTCTTCTGGCTCACATACACCGACACCGTCTCGCCGCTGGCGATGCTCTCGCCCGCCGCGGGCTCGGTGCGGATGACGGTGCCCTCGGCCAGGGTGTCATCCTCCACGATCATCCGGCGCACCTGCAGGCCCAGGTCCTTCAGCTCCTGCTCCGCGTCGGCGATCTTCCACTGGCTCACGTCGGGCACGTTCACATACAGGGTGCCCAGGCTCACCTTGACGGTGACCTTCTGGCCCTCCTTGACGGTGCGGGGCCCGCGGGGCGACTGGTAGTAGATGACCCCCGCCTCATATTTATCGCTGTACTCCTGTTCGGCCACCAGAGTCAGCTGGCCGGAATACTCCGCCTTCACCGTCTCCCACTGCATGCCGGTGAAATCGGGCAGTTCCACGTCCTCCTTGCTGCTGAACAGCGGGTTGGTGGAGTTGGCGAAGATGAGGGTGCACAGGATCGCGCTGCCCAAAGCAAAGGCCGTGGCCATGCCGGCCAGGATGGGCAGCACCCCCACCCTGCGCTTGCGGCGGGGTTTGGCCGGCTGCCGGCTGTCCTTGTTGGCGGGAGCACCTGCCGGTTTGCGGCCCCCCCGGGCGGGAGCCCTGCGGCCCGACGGGCCGGGATTTGTCTGTTTAACCACCTTGTCTATATACCTCTCTGGCGAATCCTCTGTGAGATATTCGTACTCGAACCGGATGCTGGGGTTCTTTTTGAACTCCTCCAGGTCGTTGAGCATGGCCCGGGCGCTGGGGTAGCGCCGCGCCGGGTCCTTCGCCATGGCCCGGGCGGTGATGTCCTGCAGGGCTTTGGGCACATCCGGCGCCACCTCGCCCAGGGGCACGGCGGTGTCGGCGATCTGCTTGATGGCCACGGACACCGCGCTGTTCGACTCAAAGGGCAACTTGCCCGAGAGCATCTCGTACATCATCACGCCCATGGAGTAGATGTCCGCTTTGGCGTCGGTGACGTCGCCCTTGGCCTGCTCGGGGCTGATGTAGTGCACCGAGCCGATGGCCTTTTCGCTGGTGTCCTGGTACTCCGCCCGGGAGAAGCGGGCGATGCCGAAGTCCATGATCTTGACCCGGCCGTCCGCCAGCAGCATGATGTTCTGGGGTTTGATGTCCCGGTGGACGACCCCCTTCTGGTGGGCGTGGTCCAGCGCGTCCAGGATCTGCTGGCAGAAGTGGACCACCTCTTTCCAGGTGAGGGGCCCGCCCCGGCGGTTCATATACTCCTTCAGGGTGATGCCGTCGATGTATTCCATCACGATGAACTGGAGCCGGTCGGTGACCGACACGTCGTACACCTTGACGATGTTGGGGTGATCCAGGATGGAGATGGCCTTGGATTCGTTCTTGAACCGGCGCACCAGTTCGGTGTTCTGGCTGAACTCCTCCCGCAGGATCTTCACCGCCACCACGGTATCGGTCTTCAGGTCTTTTCCCTTATAGACGTTGGCCATGCCGCCCACGCCCACCAGGCTTTCCAGCAGGTAGCGGCCTTCCAGTTTTTTGCCGATCAGTTCGTCCATTTCAGTCCTCCGTGGGTTCCACCCCGACCAGCAGGGCGGTGACGTTGTCCTGGCTGCCGTCGGCCAGGGCCCGCTCCACCAGCTTGCGGGGGGTGATGAAGAAGGGGGTGTGCTCCAGGATGTCCTGCAACTGCTCCGCCGGCACCGCCCCGGACAGGCCGTCGGAACACAGCAGCAGCACGTCGCCCTGTTTGACCGGGGCGCTGGTGTAGTCCCCTTCCACCTGGGGCTCCACGCCCAAGGCCTTGGTGATGAGGTTCTTGTGGGGATGGCAGGCGGCCTGCTGGCTGGTGAGCTGGCCGCTCTCCACCATCTGCTGCACCATGGTGTGATCCACCGTGAGCTGCACCAGTTCCCCCGGACGGCACAGATAGGCCCGTGAGTCGCCCACATGGGCCACATGCACCGTGCCCTGGCGCACCAGCACGCAGACGGCGGTGGTGCCCATGCCCCGGTTGGCGGGGTCCTTCAGCGATTCATCGTACACCGCCCGGTTGGCCTGGGCGATGCACCGGGCCAACAGTGCCTGTTCGCCGCCCTCGGGCAGGTCTGCCAGGCCCTCGGCGAAGCAGTCCTCCAGGGCGTCGGTGGCCACCTGGCTGGCAAGCCGCCCTGCGGCCGCGCCGCCCATGCCGTCGCACACCACGGCCCACACCGTGTCGTCGGGAAGGCGCGCGGCGCGGTAGTTGTCCTGATTTTCGGCGCGGTAGCCGCCCTTGTCGGTCTTGCCCGCCAGTTTCATACCCTTCCCTCCTTTGCCGCCTCTTCCCGGCGCAGCTGGCCGCAGGCGGCGCTGATGTCGCTGCCCAGCCGGCGGCGAACGGTGGCGTTCACCCCGAGTTCGGTGAGCAGCGCCTGAAAGCGCTTGACATTTTCGGCGTCGGTGGCGGAATAGGGGCTGCCGTCCACCGGGTTGATGGGGATGAGGTTCACATGGGCCCCCATGCCCCGGATGAGCGAAGCCAGTTCCCGCGCGGTGGCGGGGCTGTCGTTGACGCCCCGCACCATGGAATATTCAAAACTCACCCGCCGGCCGGTGGTCTGCTGGTAGCGCCGGCAGGCGGCGATGAGCTGGGCCACCGGGTAGGCGTCGTTCACCGGCATCATCTTGCTGCGCATCTCATCGTTGGGTGCGTGGAGCGAGATGGAGAGGGTGAGCTGCAATTTTTTCTCCGCCAGCCTGTCGATCATGGGCACGATGCCGCAGGTGGACAGGCTGATGTTGCGCATGCCGATGTTCACCCCGTCGGGGCAGGAAATGATGGTGAGAAAATCCATCACGTTGTCGAAGTTGTCCAGCGGCTCGCCGATGCCCATGAGCACGATGTGGCTGATGCGCTCGCCGATGTCCTTCTGGGCGGTGTAGATCTGGGCCGCGATCTCCCCCGCCTCCAGATTCCGCACCCGGCCCGCCTGGGTGGAGGCGCAGAAGCGGCAGCCCATCCGGCAGCCCACCTGGGTGGACACGCAGGCGGTGACGCCGTAGTGATAGCGCATGATGACCGTCTCGATGCAGTTGCCGTCCGCCAAAGCGAACAGATACTTCACCGTGCCGTCCTTGGACTGCTGCCGCCGCGCGATGGCGGGGGCGGCGATATAGTATCCCTCTTCCAGCTTTGCCAGCAGGGCCTTGGGCTGGTCGGTCATGGCGGAGAAATCCGTGACCAGCTTCTGGTGCAGCCAGTGAAAGATCTGTTTTGCCCGGAAGGCGGGCTGCCCCAGTTCCTTCATCAGCGCCGCCAGCCCCTCGGGCGTATAGGAGGATATACAGTTCTTGCTCATTGTATCACAAACCCTCGTTCGTTTCCATACCCGGGTGGTCAGGCCCGGTCCAGCACCGCGACAAAAAAGCCGTCGGAACCGGCATAGCCGGGCAGCATGGTCTGCATGTTATCCCGCACCAGCGCGCCCTCCAGCACCACCGGCGGCGGCGCGAGGCGGAACTTTGGCGCGTGTTCCAAAAAGGCGCGCACCGCCTGCTGGTTTTCCCTCTCGTCCATCGTGCAGGTGGAGTAGACCAGGCGCCCGCCTTCCTTTACATAACGGGCGGCGTTGGTGAGAATTTTCAACTGGAGGGCGTGCAGGTCTTCTGCTCCCTCCAGGGATTTATAGCGGATGTCCGGCTTCTTGGCGATGATGCCAAGGCCGGAACAGGGCACATCGCAGAGCACCCGGTCGGCTCCGGCCAGCGCCGGATCATAGACCGAGGCGTCCCCCTGCCCCACCGTGACGCAGGAAAGGCCGCACCGGCGCGCCGCCGTTTCGATGAGGGACAGCCGGTTTTTCGCCGCGTCAAAGCTGAGAAGGCGGCCTCTGTCCCCCATCTGCTGGGCCAGCAGCAGCGTTTTGCCGCCGGGGGCGGCGCAGAGGTCCAGCACCGTCTCGCCGGGCCGCGCCTCCAGGCAGAGGGCCGCCGTCTGGCTGGCCAGGCCCTGCACATGGTAAAGCCCGTCGGCAAAGGCGCGGGTGGCGGCGGGGCTGCCGGAAAATTCCGCCTCCACCGCGCCGGGCAGCGCCAGCGGCCGGGCTTTGACGCCCTCTTGCTCCAGCTTTGCGCACAGTTCTTCCGGCGTTGTGCGCAGGGTGTTGCACCGCAGGGTGACCGGCGGCTTTTCAAAGAAGGAGGCCAGCATCCGCTCGGCCTTGTCCGGGTACTGCTCCAAAAGCAACTCCACGATGGGCAGACCCACCGAGTAGCGCACCGACAGCTCCTCTGCCCGGCGGGCAAAATGGGCGCGGTCGGCGTCCAGCCCCACGGCCCGGCGCAGCACCGCGTTCACAAGGCCCGCCGCGCTGGCCTTTTTCAGCTGGCGGCAGAGGTCCACCGCCGCGTTCACCGCCGCCGGCACCGGGGTGCGCATATACTTTGCCTCGTAGAGGCCGCAGCGCAGCACCGCGCGCACCGGGGCGTCCAGCTTTTGCAGGGGCTTTGCAAAGCACCGGCCCAGCGCCCAGTCCAGGGTGAGCAGCCTCTCGGTGACGCCGTAGAACAAGGCGCTCACAAAGGCCTTGTCCTGGGGCGAAAGGGCCTGCCGTTCCAGCGCGGCGGCCAGCACCAGGTTGGAATAGCCGTTCTGCTCCTGTTTCACGAGGGCGAGGGCCGCCGTGCGGCGGGCGTTGTCCATGGTCAATGCTCCTTGTCTTACAGGGTATCGCCGGGCTTGAGGCGGCGGCCGGCCGCCCAGGCCGACCCGGCCATGGGCTTTTTGCCCTCCGGCACCACTTCGGTGAGTTCCAGCGCGCCCTCGCCGCAGGCGACGGTCAAAGGCGAAAGGGTCAGCACCCGGCCCGGCGCGCCGCTGCCCGCGGCCACCCGGCTTTGGAGGACTTTTATCTTCTTGCCCTCCTCCTCAAAGAAGGCGACGGGCCAGGGGTTCATGCCCCGCACCAGGTTGTGAAGCTCCGCGGCCGGGCGGGTGAAGTCAAAGCGGGCCATCTCCTTGGTGAGAGGCGGCGCCTGGGTGGCTTTGCTGTGGTCCTGGGGGGTGCGGGTCACTTCGCCCCGCCCGATGGCGGCGATGGTGTCCACCAGCGTCTTCGCGCCCTGGGCGGTGATGCGCTGGAACAGCTCGCCGCTGGTCTCCTCGGGGCCGATGGCCACCGGGGCGACGGTGAGGATGTCGCCGGTGTCCAGGCCCTCGTCCAGATACATGATGGAGACGCCGGTCTCGGCGTCGCCGTTGATCACCGCCCACTGCACCGGCGCCGCGCCCCGGTATTTGGGCAGCAGCGACACATGCAGGTTGATGCAACCCAGGGGCGGCACCTCCAGCACCTCGGGGGGCAGGATGCGCCCGTAGGCCACCACCACAATCAGCTCGGGGGCAAGGGCGCGGATATCCGCCTGCACCGCCTCGTCCCGCAGGGTGCGGGGCTGGTAGACGGGGATGCCTTTGCTCTCAGCCAGCACCTTCACCGGCGGTGCGGTGAGCACCTGCTTGCGGCCCACCGGCTTATCCTGCCGGGTGAACACGCCGCAGACCTGGTGCCCCGCCTCCAGAATGGCCGCGAGGCTGGCCGCCGCGATGTCCGGCGTGCCCATAAAGAGAATGCGCATCAGTCTTCCTCCGCCTCGTCGGGGTAGTCGTCTTCATAGAAATGATCGGCCAGGTCCATGATGGTGATGCCGTCCAGGTGGTTGGTCTCGTGGCAGAAGCACCGGGCCAGCATCTCCTCGGCCTCCATCTCAAAGGTGTCGCCGTGGCGGTCCTGGGCGCGGATCTTCACCTTGCGGGGGCGGGCGATGGCCCCGTTGTGCCCCGGGAAGGACAGGCACCCCTCGTAGAGGGTGACCGTGTCCTCCGACTGCTCGATGATCTCCGGGTTGACGCACTCGATGAATTTGGGCTCGTAGCCCTCGGGCACGGTGCCGTCCTCCGGCAGGTCCCGCTCATCCAGCGCGATGAACAGCCGCCGCATGACCCCCACCTGAGGCCCGGCGAGGCCCAGGCCGCCGGCGTCCAGCAGGGTCTCCTTCATGTCGTCCAGCAGGGTGGCGAGACGTCCGTCAAAGCTTGTGACCGGGCGGCAGACCTTTTTCAGAATGGGGTCGCCGTCCTGTACGATGGTGCGAAGTGCCATAGTTCGTTGCTCCTTTTTGTTGCGGCGGGGCGGTTTAATCCCCGTCGGAATTGAAATCCAGCGTCACGGCCGCCTTCGCGGGCAGCCCCGCGGCGGCATAATCCTGCATCACGTCCGCCAGCAGCGCCCGGAAGGCTTTGTCGTTGCGGCATTTGATGGTGAGTTTGTAGCGGTAGCGGTCCTTGATGAGGACCACGTTCATGGGCGCGGGGCCCAAAAGGCGCAGCGGCATCTTCGGCTGCTGCTTTGCCCGGTCGGTGAGCAGCGCGCCGAAGCGGGCGGCGGCGGCCAGGGTCTCGCCGTCCTTTTCGCCGCTGAAGGCGGCGATGCACACCGCGCAGAAAGGCGGGTAGAGGCACATTTTCCGGAAGGCGATCTCCTGGGCGAAAAAGGCCTCGTAGTTCTGGGAGGCCGCCAGGTTCAGCACCGGGTTCTGGGGGTCCACCGTCTGAATGACCGCATGGCCCGGCTCGCTGGCCCGGCCGCCCCGGCCGATCACCTGGGTGACCAGGCTGAACACGTTCTCATAAGCCCGAAAGCCCTGGGAGAAGAGCAGGCTGTCCACCCCCAGCACCCCCACCAGGGTGACCTTTTCAAAATCCAGGCCCTTGGCCACCATCTGTGTGCCCAGCATGATATCGTAGTCGCCGGCGGCGAAACGGGCCAGCATCCGGTCGTGGGCGTTCTTCTGGCCGGTGGAGTCCTGGTCCATGCGCAGCACCCGCGCCTCGGGGAACAATTCGGCCAGTTCCTCCTCCACCCGCTGTGTGCCGAAGCCGGTGTAGCGCAGCTTGCCGCCGCACGCGGGGCACACCGTGGGCACCGGGGAGATGGTGTGGCCGCAGTAGTGGCACAGCAGCTTGTGCTCGGCCTTGTGGTAGACCATGGGCACGCTGCAGCTGCCGCACTTCACCGCCTTGCCGCACTGGGTGCACATGCCCACCGTGCGGTAACCCCGGCGGTTGAGCAGCAGGATGGTCTGCCGCTTTGCCGCCAGCGTTTCGCGGATGTGCCCGGCCAGCGGCGCGCTGATGCTGGCGGGGTTGCCCGCCGCCAGTTCGGCGCGCATGTCCACCAGTTCCACGGTGGGCAGCGGCTGGCTGGCATAGCGTTTTTTGAGTTTATAAAGGGTGTAGCGCCCTTCCAGCGCGGCCTGGTAACTCTCCACACTGGGGGTGGCGCTGGCGAAGAGCACCAGCGCGTTATGGTCGGCCGCGCGGCGCTTGGCCACCTGCCGCGCGTCAAAGCGGGGGGCGCTCTCCGACTGGTAGGTGTGCTCCTGCTCCTCGTCCACCACGACAAGGCCCAGGTTCGTCAGCGGCGCGAACACCGCGCTGCGGGTGCCCACCACGATGTCGGCCCCGCCGGTCTGGATCATCCGCCACTGCAACAGGCGCTCGGTGTGGCTGAGGGCGGAGTGCTGCACCGCCACCCGCTCGCCGAAGCTGGCCTTGAGGCGGCGGATCATCTGGGGGGTGAGGCTGATCTCCGGCACCAGGACCAGGGCGGTGCGCCCCAGTTCCAGGCAGCGCTGGATGAGTTTTAAAAACACCAGCGTCTTGCCGCTGGCGGTGACGCCGTAAAGCAGCGCCGCCGAAGCCCTGCCGCTCTCCATCTGCGCCGCCAGGCCCGCAAAGACCTTCTGCTGGTCCTCGCTGAGCACCACCGGCTCCTCCGAGCGGGGGATGCCGGCGTAGAGGTCCACGGTCTTGTCCACCTGGCCTTTGCGCAGCACGCCCTTTTCGCAGAGGTTATCCAGCACCGCGCGGGAGAGGCCCATCTCCGCCAGCGCGGAGGCGGGCAGCGGGCCGTTTTCCAGCGCCGCGGCCGCCGCCTTCTGCTTTTCGGTGGGTTTGGGCTTTTCGGGCAGCGGCCCGGCCAGTTCATACAAGGGTTCTGTGTGGCGCTGCAGCTGCTTTTGCAGCCGGGGGCCGTTCTCGGTGCTCGCCGGGCGGTACTGGGCCCCGTAGGGGATGATGGCCCGCACCGCCTCGTACCAGGTGCAGAAGGTGCGCTCCTTCAAAAAATGAACGAGGCCCAGCAGTTCGTCGGTGAGGCGGGCCTCCTCGGGGGCGGCGTCGAACAGTTCCTTGCAGCGGCCGGCCTCCTCCACTTCTCCCAGGGCCAGCACCACGCCGGTGCGGGGCTTGTTGCCCTTTCCGAAGGGCACCAGCACCATGCTGCCCACGAACACCGCCCCGTCCAGCCGGGGCGGCAGCAGATAGGTATAAAGCTTGTCAAAGTGGAAGGTGGCCCCGCTGACTGCCACTTGAACGGTCTGCAACAAAGCCACGTTCCCCCTTTTTCTTATTTATGTATGCTGATGCTCCTGAATGAGCCGGTAGACCTCGTCGGCGCAGCGGTCCACGTCGTCGTTGACCACCACCTCGTCGTAATCCGAGGCGTAGCCCATCTCCTCCACCGCCCGGGCAAGGCGGCTCTGGATGGCCTGCTCGCTCTCGGTGCCGCGGTGGCGCAGCCGCTCCTCCAGCTCGGCGTAGCTGGGGGGCTGGATGAAGATGGTGGTGGCCCCGGGGTAGAGGCGCTTGATGTTGGTGGCGCCCACCACCTCGATCACCAGGATGACGGTGGTGTGGGCGGCAATGCGCTTGTCCACCTCGGATTTCGGGGTGCCGTAGTAGTTGCCGCAGTACTGGGTGTACTCCAGGATCTCGCCGTCGGCGATCTTCTTTTCAAAGGCGGGCACGGTGAGGTAGTAGTAGTTGACCCCCTCCTGCTCGCCGGGGCGCTTGTCGCGGGTGGTGGCGGAGACGGAAATTTCGATCTCCGGGTGCTGCTGCATCAGCCGGGAGACCACCGTGTCCTTGCCGGAGCCGGAAGGCCCGGACACCACCACCAGATACTGTTCGTTATTCATTGTCCATCTCCTCGTCGTCCTCCACGTCTTCCACCGTCAGGCGGTTGGCCACCGTCTCGGGCTGCACCGCCGAGAGGATGACGTGGTCGGAATCCATGATGATGACCGCGCGGGTGCGCCGGCCGTAGGTGGCGTCGATCAGGGCGCCCTTGTCCCGGGCCTCCTGCACGATGCGCTTGATGGGGGCGCTCTCGGGGCTGACGATGGCGATCAGGCGGCTGGCGTTGACCATGTTGCCGAAGCCGATGTTGATGAGTTTCATACCTTCCCCTCCCCTTTCGTCACTCGATGTTCTGGATCTGTTCGCGGATCTTCTCGATCTCGGCCTTGGTGTCCACCACCATGCGGGTGATGGCAAGGTCCTGGCACTTGGAGCCGATGGTGTTGGTCTCCCGGTTGAGCTCCTGGGTGAGGAAATCCAGCTTGCGGCCCACCGGGCCGTCGGTCTCCAGGATCTCCCGGTACTGGGCGATGTGGCTGCGCAGGCGCACCGTCTCCTCGTCCACGGCGGTCTTGTCGGCAAAAATGGCCGCCTCGGTGAGGATGCGCCCCTGGTCGATGTTCTGGTCCTGCAGGATGGTCTGGAGGCGGGCGTAGAGTTTTTGGGTATATGCCTCCACCCGCTGCGCGCTGCCCTCCTCGATTTTGCCCACTGTCTTCTCAATGACGGCAAGGCGGCCCAGCACGTCCGCCTTCAGTTTTTCGCCCTCCACCGCCCGCATGGCGATGAAGTTGTGGAGCGCGGCGTCGCACACGCCGGCCACATCCTGCCACAGGGCCTCCTCGTCCACATTGGCATGGCGCACGGCCAGCACGTCGGGGAACCGGGCCAGCAGGCCGGCGGTCACATCGCCCGGCACGCCCGTCTCGGCGCGGATGGCATCCAGCGCCGCGGCGTAGCTTTTTGCCAGCGGCATATTCACCTGCACCGTCACGTCCGGCGCGCTCACCGTCTGCATCTGGAGGCTCAGTTCCACCTTGCCCCGGCTGACGGCGGCGCTCAGGCGCTTTTTCAGCTTGTCGTCCATATAGGCGCAGCTGCGGGGGATGCGGGCGGAATACTCAAAATAGCGGGAATTGACGCTTTTGATTTCCACCGTGATGTCACGGCCGTTCACCAGCGCCTCGGCGCGGCCGTAGCCGGTCATGCTCAGGGCCATTCAAACCCACCTCTTTCACGTTTTGTCGGGTGATTCGTTGTATATTTTCTTGGCGAGGGCCGGGTCCCCCATTTAAAATATACATATTGCTATCTTACTCTTTTTGGCCTCTCTTTTCAAGGTTTTGCTTCCAATTTCTGCCCGCCGTGAACCGCGCGTTCCCCTGTTTTTCAGCATTGGCAGGGTGGAACAAAAATATCCTCCCGCCCAGCGGGCGGGAGGATGCAGAGGGTAAAAATCACACCGGATGGCTCTTGGAGGCGTAGTCCACATGGTCGCCGTCCACGCCGGCGGCCTTCTCGGCACGCTTTTCGAAGAACTTGGGGGCCACCTGGGGGAACATGGCGTAGGTGAGCACGTCCTCCTCCTGGATGGCGTACTTGGCGGCCTCGGCCTTCATCTTTTCCACCTCCGGCTCCAGCAGGTCTGCCGGACGGCAGGTGATGGGCTGTTCGTCGCCCAGGATCTTCTTGGTGAACTCGGGGCTGATGGGCGCGGGGGTGCGGCCGTAGTCGCCGTGGACCAGGCCCTTGAACTCCTTGGTGACCATCTTGTAGCGCTCGCCCAGGATGACATTGAACACCGCCTGGGTGCCCACGATCTGGCTGGTGGGGGTGACCAGCGGCGGATAGCCGGAGTCCTCCCGCACGCGGGGGATCTCCTCCAGCACCGCCTCCAGCTGGTCCTCCTTGCCGGCGTCCTTCAGCTGCTTGAGCAGGTTGGAGAGCATGCCGCCGGGCACCTGGTACAGCAGGGTGTTGGCGTCCACGCCCAGCACCTTGGGGCTGATCTGGCCGTTGGCGATGTACTTTTCCCGCAGCTTTGCGAAGTGGGCGCGCACCACGTTCAGCTTCTTCAGGTCGAGGCCGGTGTCATACTCGGTGCCCTTCAGGGCGGCCACCAGGCTCTCGGTGGGCATATGGCTGGTGCCCAGCGCCAGCGGGCTCATGGCGGTGTCCACGATGTCCGCGCCGGCCTCGATGCCCTTCAGGATGGACATGGAGGCAAGGCCGGAGGTGTAGTGGCTGTGGATGTCCACCGGGATGGAGACGGTCTCCTTCAGCGCCTTCACCAGCTCGTAGGTGGCATAGGGGGTCAGCAGGCCCGCCATATCCTTGATGCAGATGCTGTGGGCGCCCATCTCCTCCAGGGTCTTGGCGTAGTTGGCAAAATACTCGTTGTTGTGCACCGGGCTCAGGGTGTAGCTGATGCAGCCCTGCACATGGGCCTTCTCCTTGATGGCCGCCTTGATGGCGGTCTCCAGGTTGCGGGGATCGTTCAGCGCGTCGAAGATACGCAGGATGTCGATGCCGTTGGCCACCGACTTCTGCACGAAGTACTCCACCGCGTCGTCGGCGTAGTGGCGGTAGCCCAGCATGTTCTGGCCGCGGAAGAGCATCTGCAGCTTGGAATGGGGCATCTCCTTGCGCAGGATGCGCAGCCGCTCCCAGGGGTCCTCATCCAGAAAGCGGATGCAGGCGTCGAAGGTGGCGCCGCCCCAGCACTCCACCGAGTAATAGCCCACCTCATCCATGGCGGGCAGGATCGGCCGCATCTCGTCCATGGTCATGCGGGTGGCAAGCAGCGACTGGTGGGCGTCGCGCAGCACCACTTCAGTAATCTTTACGGGTTTTGCCATCTCGAACACCTCCCGTTTCTCAGTTCAGCGTGGCCAGCACGTCGCCGGAGTTCACGCTGTCGCCCTTCTTCACGTTCACCGAAGCAACGGTGCCGTCCTGCGGGGCCACGATCTCGTTTTCCATCTTCATGGCCTCCAGGATCACCAGCACGTCGCCCGCCTTCACCGCGGTGCCGGGAGCGGTCTTGACCTCCAGAATGGTGCCGGGCATGGGGGCGTTCACAGCCACCGCGCCGGCGGCCGGGGCGGCCTTGGGGGCGGGGGCGGCAGCGGGAGCCGCCTTGGGGGCGGGGGCCGCCACAGGGGCGGGCGCGGCGCCGGGGGCGCTCTCCTCAACAGTCACATTGTACGGGGTGCCGTTGACGGTGATGGTGTAGTGTTTCATAGTCCGTGTTCCTCCTAATCAATCGATATGACCTATCGTTTTTATCAAAGAGCCATGTTGCCGTGCTTCTTGGGCAGCCGCTGGGCGCGCTTGCTGGCCAGGATGTCCAGCGCGTTCACCAGCGCGGCGCGGGCGCCGGCGGCATCCACCTGCAGATCGGCGGCGCCGGCGGCCACGGCGGCCGCGGCGCTGCAGTGCTGCGCCGCATACTGCACGGCGGTGGCGGAGGTGGCCGCAGACAGATTGTCGGTCTGCTCCAGCTTGTCCTTGAAGAGCACCCGGGTGGCGGCCAGGGGCTCCAGCGCGGAGACGGTGCAGCCGGTGACGGCCAGCCGCAGGTCCGCATTGGCCAGGGCGGTGTAGACGGGACCCACCGCCTTGCCCATCAGCAGGGCCACCCTGGCGGTGGTGGCGTCGGCGTATGTACCGGCCAGCCGGGCGGCGGCGCGGAGGCCGCCGGCCTGATCCTCGCTGGCGCTGGGCACGAAGCCCTCGCTGTTGACCACCGTCACCACCGGGATGCTGAAGGCGTCGCACAGACGCACCAGGCGGGCGGCCTTGTCCACGCAGGCGCGGCACAGTTCCGCGGGCTGGGTGGCCACCACGCCCACGGCGTTGCCGCCCACGGTGGCCAGGGCGGTGTAGACGTTGCCGCCGAAGGCGCTGAACAACTCGATGGCACTGCCCTCGTCCACCAGGGACTTCACGATCTGGGCGGCGTCGTATTTGACCAGGTCCGGCAGTTCCGCCGGGGCCTCGAACTCGAACACCGAGGGGCCCGCCAGGTTGTTGCCGGGCAGCAGGGTGACGATGCGGGCGGCCAGAGCCACGGCCTCGGCGGCCGTCTTGGCGGTGAGAGCAGCCACGCCCGCCTTGGCGGCGAATTCGGCGCTGCCCGCGCCGGCCAGTTTATCGCCGTGGGCGGCGCTGGTGAAGGGGGCGGTGAAGAACAGCTCGGCCCCCTCGGCCATGATGCACACATCGGCGCTGGCGGCGGCCAGGGCGGCGCTGGCGCCGCAAACGCCCACCACCACAGCCACCTGGGGCACCACGCCGGACACCTTCGCGATGGCGGCATTCAGCCGGGAAGCTGCGGTCAGCACATCCAGGCCCTCTTCCAGCTTCGCGCCCACCGAATCGTAGAAGGTGACCACCGGGTTGCCGGTGAGGGCCGCCATCTCCAGGACCTTGATCTGCTTTTCCACATCCTTCACGGTGAGCGCGCCGCCGTTCTGGCACACCGCGTACACCGGCTGGCCGCCGGCACAGCCGTGGGCCGCCTCCACCGCGCCGGATGCCAGCAGCGGGGTGTAAACGCCATCGTCAAAGAACGTTGACAAAATCTCGCCCGTGCCCAGCTTTTCTTTCGCCATAGTTAACCCTCCTGTTTCATTGCCACGAAAAAGCGTGTACCGCCTTCGTTTTTTCTTTCCAAATTGTCTTTATTATACTGCTTTGATAAAAGGATAACAACATCTTTTTCCCACTCACCTGCATAGTACAACAAAATTGGCAGATGGGACAAACTCATTCGCCCCGCTCCGGGCGCTGCCGGCGGGGAGAGGCTCTCCGGGCCGGCGCCTTGCCCGCCGCGCGGGCCTGCCGCCGGGCGGCGGCCTCCTGGCTGGCCTGGGTGCGGGCCCGGGCCTTGCCCTTCTGGGCGGCGGCCCGCAGGGCGGCCACCTCGCTCTTGGTCAGTTCCCGGTACTGCCCCGGCTGGAGCATCCCCAGCTTCACCGCGCCCATGGCGCTGCGGCGCAGCCGCGCCACCTCCAGGCCCACCGCCTCGCACATGCGGCGGATCTGGCGGTTCTTGCCCTCCTTGATGGTCATCTCCAGCACGGTGCGGCCGGGCTCGTCCACCACCACGTTCACCACGGCGGGCTGGGTGACGGTGCCGTCCTCCAGCGTGACGCCCTCGCTCAGGGCGACCACCTGGCTCTCGTCCGCCCGGGGGTGCACCGTGACCCGGTAGAGTTTGCTCACCCCGTGGGAGGGATGCATCATCAGGTTGGCGAAATCACCGTCGTTGGTGAGCAGCAAGAGGCCCTCGCTGTCCTTGTCCAGCCGGCCCACTGGGAACACCCGCACCGGGTAGTCCGCCAGCAGATCCATCACCGTCTTGCGGCCCCGCTCGTCACTGGTGGTAGTGACGAAGCCCCGGGGCTTGTGGAGCATCAGGTAATGGTATTCCTGCTTTTTCACCAGCCGGATGCGCTCGCCGTCGATCATCAGGCTGTCGCGGTTCACGTCCATCTTGTCGCCCAGGCGCGCCGGATGCCCGTTGACCTTGACCCGCCCTTCCAGGATGATCTGTTCGGCGGCGCGCCGGCTGCACAGCCCCTGTTCGGCCATGACTTTCTGTATGCGTTCCAATGCCATTTGTCGTGCTTCCCTTTCCTGTCGGTTGCGATGTGCAAAGGGAGCAGCCGGAACCGCGCCGCGCCCCGCGGCGCATCCCCTGTTCCAGCCACCCCCCGGCTTTGTATTATTCCTGCGGTTCGGCCGGGCCGGCAGGCTCGGCGCTCTCCTTTTTGCCCAGCATCCCGCTGAGTTTGTCCACCAGTTCGGGCAGCATGTTCAGCGCCCGGTCCACCGTGCTGGAGGGATCCGCCAGCTGCACGGTGCGCACGTTGCCGTCCTTGACGATGAGAAAGGCCACCGGCGTGACCGACACGCCGGCGCCGGTGCCGCCGCCGAACAGTTCCTTGGTGGTCTTTGCGCCAAAGTCGGAGCCGCCGCCGGCAAATCCGAAGGTGACCTTGGACACCGGCAGGATGGTGGCGCCGTCCACCCGGATGGGCTCGCCGATGATGGTATTGGAGCCGGTCATCTCCTTGATCTTTTCCAGGGTAACGCTCATCAAGCCTTCCAGCTGCCGTTCTGCCATGTGGATCTCCTTCCGGGGCGGGGCCCCTGTCTCGTTTCCGTCACAGGATCTTCTGTTCCTTCAGGCGCCGGAACGCCCAAATTCCCACTAATACCATTATAAACAAATACCCGGTGATTTTACAAGAGAAACTTGCTTTTCTCTGTTCTTCGCCGGTGTAATCCGGCTGCACGGTGATCTCACCGGGACGGATGCGGAGGAAGTTCTGCAAAACGCCCAGGCTTGCCCCTACGGCGGCCCAGACGCCGCCCACCGCCAGGGCGGTGCCGGCCGCGTCGTCCCGGTGCACCGGCAGGAAGGCTTTGATGCCGTGGACGGTGAGCCCGGCCAACAGCCGGCGCACCGCGCCGCCCGCCGTGGACACCAGCGCCGCGATCCGGTCCATATCCTTCGGCAGCCGGTCGGCCAGGGACGCGCCGGACCCGCCGGCAGTCCGCTTCGGCCGTTCCGGTGCGGACTTTTTCCGTGCCGGGGCGCCGGCGGCGCTTTCCCCTTTGGCGCCGACCTCTCCTTTATCCGGCGCCGCGCTGGCAGGCTGCGGGCCGTTTTCGGGGGGCTGCCCCTGCGCTTTTTCCGGGGCCGGCGGCTCCGCCTTTTGCGCCGGGGCGCTCTTTGCCTTTTTCCGCTTTTCGCGCCGGGGTTTGTTCTCCTTTTTCGGCGGGCGGGGGTAGAGCCTCACCCGCACAAAGAGCACCCGCAGCCAGGCGGCGAAGCCCTTTTCGTCCGCCTGCAGTTCGGCGGTGACGGGCACAAAGAGCGCCAGCACCACCAGCCCCAGCAGGATCGCCAGCACCCACAAAAGGATGCGGACGATCAGCCACAGGGCGGCCATTTAACCGTCGGCCCCCTCCCGGGGCGGCTGGGTATCCTCGGGCAGTTCGCCGGTGGCGGCCAGCTGTTCCAGCGGCAGCTCGTCGTCGTGCAGCGGCGGCAGCTGGGCCAGGCTCTCCAGCCCGAAGGTGCGCAGAAATGTGTCGGTGGTGGCAAAGCTGACGGGGTGGCCCGGCAGGTCCAGCCGGCCCGCCTCCTCGATGAGGCCCTTTTCCAGCAGCTTTGCCACGGTGGAGGAGGAGTCCACCCCGCGCACCTGCTCCACGAACCCGCGAGAGACCGGCTGGTTGTAGGCGATGATGGCCAGCACTTCCAGCGCCGCCTGGCTCAGGGGAGTGTTGCGGCGGGTGTCCAGAATTTTTTTCACCGGCCCGGCCCATTCGTTCTTGGTGGCCAGCTGCCATTTGTCCTCCAGATGGAGCAGCCGCAGGCCCCGGGCCGGACGGTCATACTCGTCCTGCAGCGCCCACAGCACCCGCTCCACCGTGTCCTCGTCCATGTCCAGCGCCTGCGCCAGCCGCCCGGCGCTCACCGGCTCGGCGTGGGCGAAGAGCATCGCCTCCACCGCGCCCATGCATTCTTTCAGTTCCATCCGTCATTCCTCCCGGTGGGTGGTTTTGCCCCGCCGCACGGCGAGGGTCTCGTCGTCGGCAATGGTGATGCGCCCGGCGCGCACCAATTCCAGCACGGCCAGGAAGGTGGCCACCGTCTCGCTGCGGCTGCCCCCGGGCGAGAACAGGCTGCGCAGCCGGCTCACCTTTCCGGTGACCAGGCCCCGCAGCACATGCACCACCCGGCTGGCCACCGACACGAAGGGGGCGGCCACCAGCGGCTCGAAGCGCTCGGCGCTGGGGGCGGCGCGGCGGCGGCTGCGGCCCATCAGGCCGAACCATGCCTGCTGCAGCAGCGAGGCGTCGTGGCGCAGGGTATAGGTGTTGTCCTGCTCCACCTCCATGGGGTTTCGCACCGCCGTGAAGGTGGCGGCGGCCATGGCGCCCATCCGGCCGGCGATCTCCTTGCAGGCGCTGTATTCGATCAGCTGGCCGGTGAGTTCCTGTTTGAGGCGCTCGGCCTCCTCGCTGCGGGGCAGCAGCAGGTAACTCTTCATCTGCACCAGCCGCGCCGCCATCTCGATGAACTCGCTGGCCACGTCCAGGCGGTGCTCGGTGAGGGTGTTGATCACGGCGGTGTACTGATCGATCAGATCGAGAATGGCGATCTCGTGCAGATCCATCTTGTTTTTGCCCACCAGATAGAGCAGAAGGTCCAGCGGGCCCTCGAACTCCTCCAGCTTAAAGGTAAGACTCTCCATTGCGCTCCTCTCTCCGAACCGTCACACGCTCACGCCCGCCAGGGCGAACACCGCCCTGTCCACGAAGGAGGTAGCCCACATCAGCCCATCCCACACAAAGTTGTTGAGCAGGTAGAGCGGCCCGTCCAGAAAGCCCAGAAACAGCAGCAAAAACACGGCGATGAAGATATAGCGCTCGTATTGCATCAGCCTGAAATAGGTGCGCTGGGGCAAAAACACCGTGACGATGCGGCTGCCGTCGAAGGGGGGCACGGGCAGCAGGTTGAACACCGCCAGCATGGTGTTGATGCTGGCCATGTACTCCAGAAACAGCAGCACAAAGTTGACCGCCGCGCCGGCGGGCAGGGTGTAATACAATATTTTATAGAGCAGCACCGCCACAAAGGCCACCACCAGATTGGCCAGCGGGCCCGCCGCCGCCGTGAGGGCCATGCCCGCCTTGGGGTTTTTGAACCGGGAGGCATAGGTGGGCACCGGCTTTGCCCAGCCGATGCCGGTGAAGATCATGCACAAAGCGCCCAGCGGGTCGAAGTGGGCCAGAGGGTTGAGGGTGAGCCGCCCCATGTCCTTGGCGGTGGTGTCCCCCAGCTTCGCGCTGACAAGGGCATGGGCCGCCTCGTGCACCGGGATGGCCACCAGCATCACCAGCGCCCGCAGCAGCCACACCAGCAGCGTTCGTTTGTCGATCAGGCCCATAACACAAGTCCGCCTTTCCATTCTGGTCCGCCGCGCGGCCCATCAGGCAGGAAAACGCGGCGCATTTGGATTTATTATACTTTGTTTGGCGGCGCGGCACAAGGCGAAACGCGTATTTTCCGATTCTTTGGCCAGATATTTTTAAAAAATGCTTGCATTTTGCCGCCGGGTCTGGTATTATATTCTGGCAACTTAAATACGAGGAGGTGCAGCAAATGGCAAAGTGTGATTGTTGTGGCAAGGGCGTTTCCTTCGGTATCCAGGTGTCCCATTCCCATCGTCGTTCCAACCGGACCTGGAAGCCCAACGTGAAGCGTGTTAAGGCTATCGTAGACGGTTCTCCCAAGTACATCTACGCCTGCACCCGTTGCCTGCGCTCGGGCAAGGTCACCCGCGCGATCTGATAAAGCAGCAAAACCGGCCGGTCTTTCCGAAGACCGGCCTTTTGTTTTGTCCGCGGCAAAAAAGCAGCCCGGAGCCGAGCGGCTCCGGGCTGCTTTTCGTTCCGGTTCAGGCCAGCGCGGCCTTGAGGGCCTCCACCCGGTCGCACTTCTCCCAGGGCAGGTCCAGGTCCTCCCGGCCCATATGGCCGTAGGCGGCGGTCTGGCGGTAGATGGGCCGGCGCAGGTCCAGCGTTTTGATGATGGCCGCCGGGCGCAGGTCGAACACCTTCTTCACCGCCTCCACCAGCGCGTCGTCGCTCACCATGCCGGTGCCCTGAGTGTCCACCAGAATACTCACCGGCTCGGCCACGCCGATGGCGTAGGCCAGTTCCACCTCACAGCGGCGGGCAAGGCCGGCCGCCACAACATTTTTGGCCACCCAGCGGGCGGCGTAGGCGGCGCTGCGGTCCACCTTGCTGGGGTCCTTGCCGCTGAAGGCGCCGCCGCCGTGGCGGGCGTAGCCGCCGTAGGTGTCCACGATGATCTTGCGGCCGGTGAGGCCGGAATCGCCCTGGGGGCCGCCCACCACAAAGCGCCCGGTGGGGTTGATGAAATACTTGGTATCCTCGTCCAGCAGGCCGGCGGGGATGACAGGGGCGATCACCTGTTCCATCACGTCCTTGCGCAGGGTGTCCATCTCCACATCGGGGCTGTGCTGGCTGGAGATGACCACCGCGTCCACCCGCACGGGGGTGTCGCCGTCGTACTCCACCGTGACCTGGCTCTTGCCGTCCGGCCGCAGGTAGGGCAAAAGGCCGCTCTTGCGCACCTCGGCCAGCCGCCGGGCCAGCTTGTGCGCCAGGCTGATGGGCAGGGGCATGAGCTCCGGCGTCTCGTCGCAGGCGAAGCCGAACATCATGCCCTGGTCCCCCGCGCCGCCCACGGTGTCGTTGGTGCCAAGGGCGATGTCCGGGCTCTGTTCGTCGATGTTGGTGAGCACGGCACAGGTATCGGCGTCAAAGCCGTATTTGGCGCGGGTGTAGCCGATGTCCCGGATCACCTGCCGGGCGATGGACTGGATGTCCACATAGCAGCTGGTGGTGATCTCCCCCATCACATGCACAAGGCCGGTGGAGCAGGTGGTCTCGCAGGCCACCCGGGCGCCGGGGTCCTCGGCGAGGATGGCGTCCAGCACCGCGTCGCTGATCTGGTCGCAGATCTTGTCGGGATGGCCCTCGGTGACGGATTCAGAGGTGAAGAAACGTTTTGCCATTGGGATTGCACTCCTTTTTTGTTTTTTGCTTCATTGGAAAGCAACCCGTCGGAAACAAAAACGCCCAAGGGGCCGAAAGCCGCTTGAGCGCTGAAGACGCTTATCTTTCGGTTTCCCGCAGGATTTGGCACCTTACACACTTGCAGGTTGCCGGGCTTCACAGGGCCTGTTCCCTCCGCCGCTCTTGATAAGTTGCTATTCAATTTGCAAGGCCAAGTGTATCACACCCGGCGAAGGCTGTCAAGCCGTTTTCAGCGGCGGCCGTGCAGGATGGGGCTGAGGGGCTTGTAGACCAAAAAGCACAGCAGCGCGTCCAGCAGGCCCTTGGCCAGGGTGAAGGGCATGTTGAAGATGATCAGGCAGCCCAGCAGGCTGCCCACGTTGGGGTTGATGGCCTGGTAGGCGGCGATGATGGCGTCCATACCGCCAAAGGCCGCCGCGTAGACCGGGTAGCTGAAGAAGAAGTTGATGGGCACGCTGGCCACGGCCATGGCCACAGCGCCGACCAGGGCGGCAATGACCGCCATTTTGCGGGTCTTGTTGTATTTATAGATAAAGCCGGCCACCCCGGTGAACACAGCGCCCATCAAAAAGTTGCACACCTCGCCGATGCCCAGGGTGGAGCCGTGGAAGATGGCGGCCAGGATATTCTTTATCAGGCACACCACCACGCCGGAGACCGGCCCCAGGCTGAAGGCGGCCAGCAGCGCCGGCAGTTCGGAGACGTCCATCTTCACAAAGCTGGGGATGAGCATGGGCAGCGGAAAGTCGAACATCATGAGCACGCAGCCCACGGCGCTGAGCATGGCGGTGACCACCAGGGCCCGCAGGCGGATCGGACGAACGTTTGCCTTGGTTTCCATAACAGTTCCCTCCCGGCCGGCAATGCCGGCCTTTTCAAAAAATTTTTTTCGAAAGCCGGCAACAGTTTGAACCGGGAGAGCCTGCCCCTTGCCGCAAAACAAAACGCCCCGCCGGCACACGGCCAGCAGGGCGAACGCAAGCAGATACGGGGCAGCTTCCGTTTCTCTCATCCGGACTATACCGTCGGCCCCGGAATCTCACCGGGTCAGCACCCTTGCGGGTGGTCGCGGGCTGTACCGCCGGTGGGGAATCGCACCCCGCCCTGAAACAGACTTTCTACCCTCATTATAGCGCGGCTTCGTCGTTTTGCAAGAGGGCAAGGCAAATTTTCTGTGCTGAACGCATATTTTTTTGTATGAGGCGCGGATGGGCGCCCGCCGGCTTTGCCAAATCCCCGGGGAGCGTGGTATAATATGCTCGATTTTCCTCCATTCCAACCGAAAAGGATGTTGAGTATGCTGGGTGTATTTACGACCTATTATGCCGAGAATCCCGGCGCGCTGGTGCAGCTGGCTGTCTGCGCCGCGCTTTTCATCGCCTGCTACCTTGTCAGCCGGCTGGTGCGCTACAAAGTCGCGCCCTGGCTGGTGAGCAAGGCCGAACGGCGCACCAAAAAAGTCCTGTTCATCTTTGTGCGCGGGTTTTCCAAGCCCCTGCCGGTGCTGGTGTGGTCGGTGGGCCTCTACTTCGCCCTGCTGGCACTGCCCCTGCCGCCCGCGTACAGCGCCTGGCTGCGCCCCTGGCTGGGCAAGCTGCTGAACATCGACCTGATCTCCCTGCTGGCCTGGGGCCTGGTGGGTTCCAGCGACATCGGCCCGCTGATGGTGCAGCGGGTGCAGGGCGGGCTGGCCCTGGAACTGGATCAGACCGTGACCAGTTTCATCAACCGGCTGCTGAAGGGCGTGGTGCTGGTGTTCGCGGTACTGATGGTGCTGGAGGAACTGGGCGCGCCGGTGGCCAGCCTCATCACCAGCCTGGGCATCGTGAGCCTGACCCTGAGCCTTGCCGCCAAGGACTACGCCACCAACTTTTTGGGCGGCGTGATGGTGATCTTTGAAAAGCCCTTTTCCATCGGCGACTGGATCAGCACCAGCGCCGGCGAGGGCGAGGTGGAGGACATCGCTTTCCGCTCCACCCGCATCCGCACCATCGACAACGCCCAGCTGATCGTGCCCAACAGCATCCTCATCAACGACGCCCTCACCAATTACAGCCGCATCCACAAGCGGCTGGCGAAGTTCACCCTGGGGGTGACCTACGACGCCACCCGCGCCCAGCTGGAGGCACTGATGGAATCCATCCGGGCCATGCTCGCCGCCCGGGAGGATATTTGGCCGGACAGCGTGCGGGTGCGGTTCACCGGCTTTGGCGACTCCAGCCTGAACATCCTGGTGCAGTACTACGCCAAGACCGGCGCGCTGGCGGATTTTCTGGCCATTCAGGAACAGGTCGATCTTGACCTGATGGGCCTGATGGAGCAGGCCGGCTGCCAGTTCGCCTTCCCCAGCGTGAGCGTTTACCGGGAAAAGTGAGCCATCTTTCCCCTGCCCCGGCCCTGCGGCCGGGGATTTTTTTGCCCCGCCGGCAAAAAAATGCGGCGCAGCGCTTTTCACCCTTGTCGGACTGTGCTATAATAAGCTGAATTTCTTTACCCAGATTCACAATCAAAGGAGGGGCAATCCATGGCGCAGACCATCTTAGTGGTGGACTTCGGCGGTCAGTACAACCAGCTGATCGCCCGCCGCGTGCGCGAAAGCTGCGTGTATTCCGAGATCGTATCCTACAAAAAGGCCCTTGAGGCCATCCGCGAGAAAAAGCCCGCGGGCATCATCCTCACCGGCGGGCCCAACAGCGTCTACCTGCCGGACTCCCCCACCATCGGCAAGGAACTGTTTGAGATGGGCATCCCGGTGCTGGGCATCTGCTACGGCGCCCAGCTGATGACTCATGTGCTGGGCGGCAAGGTGAGCCGCGCGCCGGAACGGGAGTACGGCAAGACCGAGGTGATGGTGAGCACCGGCTCCAAGCTGTTTGAGGGAGTGAGCACCCGCACCATCTGCTGGATGAGCCACAACGACTACATCGAGGCCCCCGCGCCGGGCTTTGTCGTCTCGGCCCACACCGCCAACTGCCCGGTGGCCGCCGCCGAGGACGTGAGCCGGGGGCTGTACCTGGTGCAGTTCCACCCGGAGGTGCTGCACACCCAGCAGGGCACGCTGATGCTCTCGAACTTTGTGCACAAGGTCTGCGGCTGCGGCAGCGACTGGAAGATGGATTCCTTCGTGGAGGACACAGTGGCCGCCCTGCGGGCCAAGATCGGCGGCGGTAAGGTGCTGTGCGCGCTGTCCGGCGGGGTGGACTCGTCGGTGGCGGCGGTGCTGCTGGCCAAGGCGGTGGGCAAACAGCTCACCTGCGTCTTTGTGGACCACGGCCTGCTGCGCAAGGACGAGGGCGACCAGGTGGCGGCGGTGTTCGGCCCCGAAGGTCCCTACGACCTGAACTTCATCCGGGTGAACGCCCAGCAGCGGTTCTACGACAAGCTGGAGGGCGTGGAAGAACCGGAGAAAAAGCGCAAGATCATCGGCGAGGAGTTCATCCGCGTGTTTGAGGAAGAGGCCAAAAAGATCGGCACGGTGGACTTCCTGGTGCAGGGCACCATCTACCCCGACGTGGTGGAGAGCGGCCTCGGCGGCGAGAGCGCCGTCATCAAGAGCCATCACAATGTGGGCGGTCTGCCCGACCATGTGGATTTCAAGGAGATCGTGGAGCCCCTGCGGGACCTGTTCAAGGACGAGGTGCGCCAGGCCGGGCGGGAGCTGGGCATCCCGGAGTATCTGGTGGCCCGGCAGCCCTTCCCCGGCCCGGGGCTGGCCATCCGCATCATCGGCGCGGTGACGCCGGAAAAGGTGAAGATCGTGCAGGAGGCGGACGCCATCTACCGCGAGGAGGTGGAGGCCGCCGGGGCCCACAAGACGCTGGGCCAGTACTTCGCGGCGCTGACCAACATGCGCAGCGTGGGCGTGATGGGCGACGAGCGCACCTATGACTACGCCATCGCCCTGCGGGCGGTGAACACCGCCGACTTCATGACCGCCGAGGCCGCCGCCCTGCCCTGGGAGGTACTGGCCAAGGCCACAAGCCGCATCGTAAACGAGGTGCCCCATGTGAACCGGGTGCTCTACGACTGCACCGGCAAGCCCCCCGCAACGGTGGAATTCGAATGAACGAACCGCTGTTTCCCCGACCATACGGAGAAAACTGCGCAGCAGACCCTGGAGGCCACGGCCTCCAGGGTCTTTTTTGAACAGTGAAATGCCGGTCGGACATGCGGCTGCGTTCCGGCAAAAAAGTGCCGCTGGCCGCCGCGCCTTTGCGTGTTACTCCCCGTTGCTTGCGGCAACGGGGAGGCGTCTTGTACAATGATGGCAACAAACAAAAGGAGGCCACCCCGAATGTTAAGTGAAAATATCAAAACCATCCGAAAGGCAAAAGGGCTGTCCCAGGAGGAACTCGCCGTCAAGCTGAACGTGGTACGGCAGACCGTTTCCAAATGGGAACAGGGGCTGTCCGTCCCGGATTCCGACCTGCTGATCGCCCTGTCGCAGGCGCTGGAAACCCCTGTGAGCACCTTGCTGGGAGAAACGCTCGCCCCCTCGAAGCCAGGCGACCTGAAAACGATTTGCGAGAAGCTGGAGGTCATCAATCTGCAGCTGGCGCAGAGAAAGGCCGCCGCGCGCCAGCTGCTTCACTGGCTGTTTGTTCTGGTCTGCGGGGCCGTTGTGGCCGTTTTGGCCGTTTTGTTCGCCCTGAACAGCCCCTATCTCGGCTGGGACTTCGGCGACCCCGAGACCGCTGTTGCCGGCACGGTGTTTCACGCCTTTGAATGGCTGTTCATCCGGCTGGCCCCCATCGTTCTTGTGGGCGCGGGCGTCGGGGCCGTTTTGACACGCGGAAAACTGTAAAATTGTTCCGGACCGGCTGACCGATGGTCAGCCGGTTGCCTTTTGTGGTATGATGATCGGGTGAACAAATCCATCTGCCAAAAAGGAGCGCCGCCATGAAGACCATTGCCATCATCGAGGACGATCAGCCCATAGGCGATCTGCTGCAGGAAGTGCTGCAAAAAGAGGGATACCGGGTGCAGCGGGCCTATTCCGGCACCGAGGCGGTGTATCTGCTGGCCCAAAGCAGGCCCGATCTGATCCTGCTGGATCTGATGCTGCCCGGCCTTTCGGGCGAGGAACTTTTGCCCCGGATGCAGGGCGTCCCGGTGATCGTGGTGAGCGCCAAGGCCGGCGTGGACGACAAGGTGGGCCTTCTGCAGAGCGGCGCGGCGGACTACATCACCAAGCCCTTTGAACTGCGGGAACTGCTGGCCCGCATCCAGGTACAGCTGCGGCGCACCGCTCTGCCCGCCGGGCCGGCGCTGGAGGCCGGCGGCGTCCGGCTGGACACCGTCTCCCGCGAGGTGACGGTGGAGGGACGGCCCGTCCACCTCACCCGGACGGAGTTCGCCATCCTGAAGCTGCTGCTGGGCAGCCCCGGCCGGGCGGTGTCCAGGACGTCCATTCTGGACAGCATCGGTCAGGATACGCCGGACTGCACCGACGCCTCCCTCAAGCAGCACATCAGCAACCTGCGCAAGAAACTGCGGCAGGCGGGCGGCCGGGCGTCCATCCAGGCGGTATGGGGCATCGGCTTTCGGCTGGACGCGGAACCTTGACGAAATCTTTACCCTTTTCTTTACCGCTCTCTTGACGGCCGCGCTGTAAGATGGAGCCATCAACAAAAGGAGGTATCCTGTATATGGACTATATCTTACAGGCAAACGGCCTTTGCAAGGAATACCGGCACGCGAAAGCGCTGGACGGCCTTTCCCTGCGCGTTCCCAAGGGCTCCATCTACGGGCTGGTGGGCAAAAACGGCGCGGGAAAGACCACCCTCATCCGCATTCTCTGCGGCCTGCAGCAGCCCACCGCCGGCAGTTTCTCCCTGTACGGGGCCGGCTGGGGCGAACCCGGTTTCGCCCGCGCCCGCAGACGGATGGGCGCGCTGGTGGAGACGCCCGCCCTCTACCCCGGAATGACCGCGCGGCAGAACCTCGCGCTGCAGAACCGGGTGCTGGGCCTGCCGGACGATGAAAACATCCCCGCCCTGCTGCGGTTGACGGGCCTGGAGGGCACCGGCCGGAAAAAGGTGCGGCACTTTTCTCTGGGGATGCGGCAGCGCCTGGGCATTGCCCTGGCGCTGTGCGGTTCGCCCGACCTGCTGGTGCTGGACGAGCCCACCAACGGCCTGGATCCCCAGGGCATCATCGACGTGCGGGAACTGATCCTCAAGCTGAACCGGGAGCACCAGATCACGGTACTGATCTCCAGTCACATTCTGGACGAACTGGCCCGTCTGGCCACCTTCTACGGGTTCATCGACGGCGGCCGCATGGTGCGGGAGATCAGCGCGGCTGCGTTTGAGCGCGCCGGGCGCAAACGCCTGCGGGTAACGGTGTCGGATGTGCAGGCCCTTGCCCTGCTCCTGGAGCGGGAGGGCATGGAGTACAAGATCCTCAGCAGCACACAGGCCGACGTCTTTGGCAGCCCGAACATCACCCGGCTCGCCCTGGCCCTGCACGAGGCGGGCTGTGAACTTGAGAAGGTGCAGGAACAGGACGAAAGCCTGGAGAGTTACTTTTTGAACCTGGTGGGAGGTGAGCGCCATGAGTAAGCTGCTTTGGGCAAACTGGATGCGTCTGCGCACAGGCCGGGGCTTCTGGCTGGCGCTGGGAGGCGTGTTTCTCGGCTCCGTGCTGTCCATCTGGAGCAGTTCCCTCTCGGTGCGGCAGATGGTCCAGTCCGGCTTTGTGCGCACACTGGACGATTGCTTCTTCGGGCCGTCCACCCTGCTGGGAGCGCTGTTCGCCGCCTTCCTCTGCCTGTTTCTGAGCGCGGAGTTCGCCGACGGCGCGGTGCGCAACAAACTGATCGTAGGGCACAGCCGCGCCGGGGTCTATCTGGCAAACTATCTCACCTGCCTGGGCGCCTGCCTTGCCTTTGTGTGCGCCTGGGTGCTGGGCAGCCTGCCGGGCCTTTTGTGGATCGGGCCCTTTTCCATGGGCGCGGGCGAGTTCTGGATGTATCTGCTGGTGGCTGCCGGCTTCACCGCCGCCTTCACGGCCCTGTTCGCCCTGGTCAACCTGTTCTTTGGCAACAAGGCGGTGACGGTGGTGTTTTCCCTGGCGCTCTGGCTGGTTCTGGTACTGGCCGCCGGCGCCCTCTACGACCGGCTCAGCGAGCCGGAACTGACCGGCGGGGTGATGTATGCCGACGGCGCGTTCCGGGAGGTGGACCCCGCGCCCAACCCGATGTATCTCGCCGGACCGGCGAGGATGCTCTGCACCCTCGCACTGGAATTCCTGCCCACCGGGCAGGCCCTGCTGATGCACGGCGCGCAGATCACCGCGCCCTGGCGACAACTTGGCTTGTCGGCGCTGTTCACCGCCCTGTTCCTGTGGGCGGGCGTGCGGTTTTTTGAGAAAAAAGAGATTCGGTGAGGGATTTTTATGGAGTGTTTGCCACTGGTCGCCGTCGGGGGGTTGCTGTTCGTCATTCTCCTGCTCTGCCTGAAGATCCATCGGATGCGCGCAGACGCGCGGCAGATCGCCCAGGCCCTGCAGGACCGGCTGGCGGCCGACACCAACACCCTCATCGACCTTTCCGGCCGCGACCGGTACATGCGGCGTCTGGCCACGGCCCTGAACGGTCAGCTACGCCTGCTGCGCAGCGAACGCCAGCGCTATCAGAACGGCGACCGGCAGCTGAAGGAGGCCGTGACCAACATCTCCCACGATCTGCGCACCCCCCTCACCGCCATCTGCGGGTACCTGGAACTGACGAAGCTGCAGGCGCTCCCGCCGGATGCCCGCCGCTATCTGGACCAGATCGAGAACCGGGCCGCGGCGATGAAGGCCCTGACCGAGGAGTTGTTCCGCTATTCCCTGGCGGCTTCGGAGCACAAACCGGACCTTTGTCCGGTGGACCTGCGCCGGGCGCTGGAAGATTCGCTGCTGGCTTTCTACGGCGCGTTTGCCCAAAGGGGCATTGAGCCCGCACTGACGCTGGCGGACCCGAAGGAGCGCTTTTTGCTGGACAGCGCGGCGCTCGGCCGGGTCCTGGAGAACATTCTGTCCAACGCGCTGAAATACAGCGCCGGCGATCTGCGCGTTTCCCTGGACGAGGCGGGTCGTATCGCCTTTGTCAACCGCGCCCCCGGCCTGAACGCGGTGGCCGCGGGCAAGCTGTTCGACCGGTATTACACGGTGGATACGGGGCGCTCTTCCACCGGGCTGGGGCTTGCCATCGCCCGGCAGCTGACCGAGGAGATGGGCGGCACGCTCACGGCGGAATACACCGGGGGCTGTTTGAAGGTTCTGGCGGATTTTTCGCCGGCGAAGCTTCCCGCCGCGCCGGCAGACGGCCGCTGAATCGTGGAGCCACCCCCGCTGCCCTTGACCCGGGACGGCGGGGTGTGGTATACTTTTTAAAAATCATTTGAAAGGAGGGCGCGCGATGTTCTGGAAATTCAGCAAGATCCCACTGGAAAAAGGCTGCATTTTCGCCTTTTACGGAGATAGTGCGCCCTTTTTTAAGGCCGGGTCCGCCTTGTAAGGCGGTTTTGTGCCCTCAAAAATTTGTGTACTATCTCCTTTTGCTTGCAGATGATTGTGAGAAAAGGAGATTTTTTTATGTCTGAGATCAAACGACAACTGCGCAGGCTGTACGCCCTTACCGCCGTCAGCAGCCTGCAGATCGCCGGGGCGTCCTGGGTGGCGCTGCTGGCCGCAAGGGGCTTTTCGCTGGCCCAGATCGGGTTGGCGGAAGGGGTGTTCCACCTCACCAGCTTTTTGTTCGAGCTGCCCTCGGGGGTCCTTGCCGACGTGTTCGGGCGAAAGCGCTCGATGATCGCCAGCCAATGCATGTTCGCGGCGGCCAGCGCCGCCATGCTGCTCTCCCGCTCGATGGCCGGCGTATGTGCCGCCATGGCGCTGAGCGCCCTGGGCTACAACTTTGCCTCCGGCTCCCGGGAGGCGCTGGCGTACGAAAGCCTGCAGCAGTGCGGCCGGGAAGACGAATATGAGCGGTACGCCGCGAACGACGCGACGCTCTGGCGGGCAGGCACGGCGCTGGCCACCCTGTGCGCCGGCTTTGCCCTTTGGCTGGGGCCGCGGGCGGCCTACAGCCTGGACCTGGCCCTGGCGCTGCTGGGCCTGTGGCCGGCCCTTTGCCTGCGGGAGCCGGTGCGGGAAACCGACGCCGGCAGCACCGCCCGGCGCATCGGCGGGGCGGTGCGCCAAAGCGCGGACTTTCTTTTGCACAGCCCCCGTGCCCTGCGGCTGATGCTGTGCGACGCCGCGGTGGGGGCCGTAGCCACCATGCTGCTCTTTCTGCTGCAGGCGCGGCTGCCCGCCCTGGGCCTGCCCGGTGCCTGGCTGGGGCCGGCGCTTTTTCTGTTGGGGCTCAGCGGCACGCTGGGCGCGCAGGCCGCCCGGTTTTTCGGGCGGCTGCGCTATCGTCAGCTGGCGCTGCTGTGCGCCGGCGGCGTGCTGGCCGGGACGCTGCTGGCGGCCTCCGGCTGGCTGCCTGTGGTGTTCGCGGGGGGATTTTTGGCCGGCATGCTGGACGACCTGCTGGCGGTGCGCACCGATGTGGCGCTGAACGGGATGATCCCCTCGGGCCAGCGGGCGACGCTTGTGTCGGTCTCCTCCCTGGTCTTCTCGCTGGTGATGCTGGCGGCAGCCCCCCTGATGGGGGCCGCCTTTGGCGCGCTGTGACAAGCCGCAACGCGCCCGGGCCCCGGCGGCGCGGTTTTTTTCCGGGTCACCTTGCGGAACAAAAAAGAGCCATCCTCTCCGGATGGCTCTTTTTCGTTCGTATCGGGAAGGGCACGCCCGCTCTCACGTCAGGGGCACGACCCCGCCCGCGGCGGAAAGAGGGGTCAGCGCTCCGTTCTCGATGACAAAGGCCTCGCCGCAGATCTCCTGGCGGCGGGCGTCGGTGTCAAGATAGAGATAGCTGCCGTCCACGATGGCATAGAACGTTTTGCCGGCGCTGTCCGGATAGACGATGTCCTCCATCAGGCGCAGCCCGTCCACCACGTCGGTCTTGAGGATCTGGTAATGGGGGATGAGCATGGTGTCGGTAAGGCCCAGGCCCTCGTAATATTTGGGATAGGCGGGGTCCAGGGCCTCCCCTTTCAGTTCGGGCGGCGCGTACACGAGCCCGGAACAGTTCATGGAGCCGGCGCTCACGCCCAGTATTACTCCTTGAAAGCCGGCCAGCGCCTGCCGCAGGCCGATCTCGCGGAAAAAGCGGTTCTGGGTGGGCACATGGCCGCCGGCGAAGACCAGCAGGTCGGCCTGCCGCACCAGGGCCGCCGTGTCGGCCTGGTTGCGCCGGTCCAGCACGGTAAAACCGCGGAAGACAAAGCCTGCCGCCTCAAAGCTTTTTTTCGCCAGCCGCGCATACCGGTCGGTGCGGGAAGGATCATCCGGCGCGGAGCAGACGTAGACGGCGGCGCACTCTGCCGGGAGGGCCGCCCGCAGCCGCTCCGCAAGGCCGTTTTCCGGATTCAGTTCGTTGGTGTTCGCGATGGTGAAATTCCCGGTGAGAAAGCATTTCATCCGGCTGTACCTCCTTGAAGGCTTTTGGCCTTTTCAATATGACACATCTTTCCGCCGCGCCGGCAGGATCGCGCCTTGCGTTTTGCCCGCGGCCGCGATACACTGAGTTCATCGGCGGCATTTCCCCGGCCCCAGGAAAGGAGCGCGTCCATGAGATCACCCGTGTTTCTCCCCTGCCCCGCGCGGCGGCCCCAAAAAGCCAAAAGGGCGCAGGGGTGACGCCGGCCGCTCCGTCGGCGTCCTCATTCTCCGCCGGCCGCCCCGGCGGGGCCGATGGTCCTTTTTTCCGCTGCCGCTCTCCCCCTTCCCGACGCCCTGCCCGCACACATACGATGGAGCATCGGGAGGTTTTTCATGGAAGTCAATCTGCGAAAGCTTTATCCTTCGCTGTACCACACGGATGAGTACGTCGAGGTCACCGAGGCGGTCTTTGAGGCGATTTCGGCGTTTGAGCGCGCCGAGGCGGCGTGGCAGCGGCGAAAATACCGCTACAAGGCTCACTATTCCCTGGATTACGGCAACGGCATCGAAAACGATATCCTTTTCCGGCCCGAAACGCCCGAGGCGGTCTTTGAGGAAAAACTGCTGCGGCGAGACGTCTTTGCCGCGCTGCGCTCACTGAGCGGGCCGCAGCGGCGTCGGGTCTACGCCCGCTACTTTCTGGAACAGAAGCCGGCGCAGATCGCCGTCCGGGAGCAGATACAGCCCGGCACCGTCTGCAAAAGCGTCCACAGCGGCCTGCGGAAACTGGCGAGGCGGCTGGCCCACCTGAAGCGGCGCTGAATCCGTCCTATCAGTTCTACCCTATCACACCCCGCCCGCAAACGCAACGCCCTTTTGGAGGCGGCGGCTGGTATTTTTTTGTTTCCGTGAAAATCGGCGGCGCGGCCGGCCTTATGGCGCGCCCGCGCCGGTTTGCCTCAGCGAAAAACCGTGTGGCCGGGGGTTGACAAATTCGCCCGGCGGTGGTATCTTGGGTGCTGTTCGGTAGGTAAGGCTCCTGCTGGGATATGGGCTGTTGCCGCGAAACAGTGGAGACACTGTGAGTTGGTTTGAACAGGGTGCGTCGAACGCAAGGCGCATTCTAACACAGCTTCACCGCCCCGCAAAGTCAAAGCTCACACGGATCTGCAGCGTTAGACCGCTCCCGTATGTCCTGCCGGAGATACGGGAGTTTTTGTTTGCAGCGAAAGGAGGAGGGCACGCCATGGAATACAGTCAATGTCACAGCACCGTTTCCTGGCGGTGGTCTCCGAATCGCTGCGGCCGTGCGCGCCTGTAGCGTCGGCTTTTTGCGCCGGTTTTAGGTGGCCATCGCTTTCGCGGGGGATTTTTCCGCGGGCGGTGGCCTTTTTTTGCCTTTTTGCAGGCAGCGCGCCCATCCGGGCGTTCCGCGAACGTTCAAAATAAAGTGAGGTGAACACAAATGGACACGGGAAGCAGTACCGGCGCGGGATGCAGCCGTTCCCCCGAAGGCCCGATCGGATCGTTTCACGCTCGCCGTGCCCAACTGCGTGGCGAGCGGGGCTGAGGGCTGTATTCTCCCGCGCACTGTACCCTTCCGATCGCACGCCCCATCGAATCGTCAGGAGGTACAAAGCCATGAAAAAACTGTTTAATACGAATCGCGCCCCCGCGCCGCGGGCGGACAGCGCAAAGGACCAGGCCATCCGCAAGCGGCTGCTGAACGCCGCCGCCCTGGACAGCCAGGCCCTGCTGGAAAGCCTGGGCACGGCGGCGGGCGGGCTGGACGAGGCCGCGGTGCGCCGCGCCCGCGAGGAGCACGGGACGAACGTCTTCACCAGCGGCAAAAAGGCGTCCGCCCCGAAGCGCCTGCTTCTGGCCTTTGTCAACCCGTTCACCGCGGTACTGCTGGCATTGGCCCTTATCTCGGTGTTCACCGAGGTCGTCTTTGCCGCCCCCGGGGACAAAAATTACGTCACCGTGCTTATCATCACCGTGATGGTGCTCATCTCGGGGGCACTGCGCTTCATCCAGGAGACCCGCAGCGGCAACGTGGCCGCGCGGCTGAGCGGGATGCTGCACACCACCACCTGCGTGGAGCGGGACTGCCGCCGCGGGGAGATCCCGCTGGAGGAGGTCGTGGTGGGCGACGTTGTGCATCTGTGCGCCGGGGACATGATCCCCGCCGACCTGCGCATCCTCACGGCGAAGGACCTGTTCATCAGCCAGTCGGCCCTGACGGGCGAGAGCGAACCGGTGGAAAAGACCGGCGGCCCCGCCTCTGCACGGGACTCGCTGACCGGGACGCCGAACCTGGCCTTTCTGGGCAGCAACGTCATCAGCGGCACCGCCACCGGGGTGGTGCTGGCGGTGGGCGGCGACACCATGCTGGGCGTGCTGGCGCGGCAGGTGGACGCAAAGCCCCCCAAGACCACCTTTGAGAAGGGGGTCAGCGCCGTCTCCTGGGTGTTGATCCGCTTTATGCTGGTGATGGTGCCGGTGGTGCTGTTCGTCAACGGCTTCACCAAGGGGGACTGGATGCAGGCGGCCCTTTTCGCCATTTCGGTGGCTGTGGGCCTCACCCCCGAGATGCTGCCCATGATCGTGACCACCTCCCTTGCCAAGGGCGCGATGGCCATGAGCCGTCGCCGGGTGATCGTAAAGAATCTGAACTCCATTCAGAACCTCGGCTCGATGGACATTCTCTGCACCGACAAGACCGGCACCCTCACCCAGGACAGGGTGGTGCTGGAGTACCACCTGAACGTGGACGGCGAGGAGGACGACCGGGTGCTGCGCCACGCCTTTCTGAACAGCTGGTTCCAGACGGGGCTGAAAAACCTGATCGACGCGGCGGTGATCCGCCGTCAGCAGGAGCTGGGCGCCGGGGACCTCACCCGCCGCTACGTCAAGGTGGACGAGATCCCCTTCGACTTTGAACGGCGGCGGATGAGCGTGGTGGTGCAGGACGAGACGGGCAAAACCCAGCTTGTGACCAAGGGCGCGGTGGAGGAGATGCTCGCCTGCTGCGCCTTTGCCGAGTGCGGCGGCCGGGTGCTGCCGCTGACCGACGAGGTGCGGCGGCGGGTGCTGGCCCGCTCGGACGAGCTGAACGCCCGGGGGATGCGGGTGATCGCGGTGGCTCACAAGACCGGCCCGGCCCCGGTGGATCACTTCTCGGCGGCAGACGAGGCGGAGATGGTGCTCATCGGCTTCCTCGCCTTTCTGGACCCGCCCAAAACCACGGCTGCCGCCGCCATCGCGGCGCTGCGGGAGTACGGCGTGGCGGTGAAGGTGCTGACCGGCGACAACGAAAAGGTCACCTGCGCCATCTGCCGGCAGGTGGGGCTGGACGCCGACCGCATCCTGCTGGGCGAGGAGTTGGACGGGCTGGACGACGCGGCCCTGACCGCCCGGGCGCGGGAGGTCTCGGTGTTCGCCAAGCTGTCCCCCGCGCAGAAAGCGCGGGTGGTGCGCCTTCTGCGCGAGGCGGGCCACAGCGTCGGCTACATGGGCGACGGCATCAACGACGCGGCGGCCATGCGGGCCGCCGACGTGGGCATCTCGGTGGACACCGCCGTGGACGTGGCCCGGGAGACCGCCTCGGTGGTGCTGCTGGAAAAAGACCTGCTGGTGCTCAAAGAGGGCGTTCTGGAGGGACGCAGGACCTACGCCAACATGATCAAATACATCAAGATGACCGCCTCCTCCAACTTCGGCAATATGTTCTCGGTGCTGGCGGCCAGCGCCTTTCTCCCCTTCCTGCCCATGGAATCCATCCATCTCATCCTGCTGAACCTGATCTATGATATCTCCTGCACCGCAATGTCCTGGGACAATGTGGACCCGGAGTTTTTGAAACAGCCCCGCCGGTGGAGCGCCGCCGGCATCAGCCGCTTCATGCTGTGGCTGGGGCCCACCAGCTCGGTGTTCGACATCGCCACCTACCTGCTGCTCTACTTCGTCATCTGCCCGCTGTTCACCGGCGGGGCGCTGTACGGCAGGCTGGCGGACCCCGCCGCCCGGGCGCTGTATGTGTCGGTGTTCCAGACCGGCTGGTTCGTTGAGTCCATGTGGAGCCAGACCCTTGTCATCCACACGCTGCGCACCCCCAAGCTGCCCTTTGTGCAAAGCCGGGCTTCCGCCCCGGTGACGCTGCTCACCTTCGCGGGCATCGCCCTCGTCACCGCCATCCCCTTCACCCCGCTGGGGTCCGCACTGGAACTGACCGCCCTGCCCCCCGTGTATTTCGCCTTCCTGGCGGCGCTCATTCTGGGCTACATGGCGCTGGTCACGGCTGCGAAGCGCCTGTATGTGCGGCGGTGGGGCGAACTGCTGTAATGTCCCTTTTGCCCGCGCTCTGCACGGCTGCAACAAGCGGCCCCGCTGGCTTTTCAGCCGGCGGGGCCGCCCTTTGTTTCAGTTTTTCCGGGGATGCATCAATAGAAGGTGCAGGTGTTGGCGCTGCTGATCAGCGCGACGATCACCGCGTTGATGACGCCCGCCAGGTAGGGATTGCCGCACGCCTTGTAGATCTTGCGGGAGACCAGCACCGAGATGGGCAGGATCGCCACCAGGGGGAACAGCCACACCACAAACAGGGCGGATTCGCCCACCGCGAACAGCAGATAACCGGTCTGGTAGAAATAAATGTACTGCATCAGCGTGAGGATGAACGCCGGCGCGCCGGTGAACAGGGCCAGGATCAGGGTGTTGACCCACTCCTTGCCGCCGATCTTGCAGTAATTGAAGCAGTTGACCGAGATGGAGCTCATGATATAGAACACGCTGCCCATGATCATGAAGGGGATGGCGATGAACAGGTACACCGGATTGAACCGCTTGATCGCCAGCACCCAGATGCGGAAGTCCACATGGAAGAAGTAGTCGGCGATGAAGACCCAGGCATAGCTGGCCGCCACCACGGTGATGGCCAGCAGAACGGTCTTGAGCAGGCGGACGGGGGTGATGCGCACCTTTGCCGCGCAGTCGGCCCAGGCGTCCTTGTTGATGGCCTTGGTCGCCAGCAGCAGCACCAGGGTCACCACACCGCAGGCCATGGCCCAGGTGCTCACGCCGCGCACCGCCGCCTGGTTCAGGAAGGTGCGCTCATAGGTGGCGGATTTGGTCGCCAGCATGATGGGCAGGTAAATGACCGAGCCGACCACCGCGCTGATGACCAGGCTGACCCAGAACCACCACTTTTTGCCCTTGAAGGCGGGGGCGGAGAGGGTCTGTTCCGCGCCGAGGCTGCTCACCGACTGGAAGAAGGGGGTGGCCAGCAGGGCAATGGCGCAGTTGATGGCAAACATCACAAAGCCCACGATGCCCACCACATTGAACACGGTCTTCCACTGCCAGATCTGGTTGGTGGCGGGGATGGGATTGGGCGCGCCCAGCGCCTGCTCAAAGAATTCGATGGTGGAGGTGGTGGAGCGGGCGGAGAAATGGGACCAGGGATGGATGATGTTGCTGGTGTAGATGACACGCATGGCCTCCTGGCCGTCCACTTCCTGCGTGTAAACCGTGTTGGCCTCCCGCTCGGGCTGCTCGCCCCGGTCGGTGCCGTAATACAGGAAGGACTGGGCCTCGGCGCTGTGGATATAGTCCGGCTTGGGCTGCTTGACGCCGTTTTCATCCAGGATGGTAAAGCCGAACTCGTCGTATTCGCCGGCCACCACGCCCACATCGCGGCCGCCGTAGACGTTGTCGAACACGCCGTCGCTGTCGCTGTCATAGGTGGGATCCATGCTGTTGACCAGCACCGCGGAGATGAGGTTCGTGCCCGCGGCGTTGTCCATGGTCACGGCAAAGTTGCTGCTGAAGCCGCCGAAGGAATGGCCGGTCACACCGATGCGGGCGGTGTCCACATAGCCGATGTCCGCCAAAAACAGCACGCCCTGCCAGACGCTGGGCATCATGTTGGCCACGCCGGCCGCGATCTGGGAATCACCGTGGCTGGCCATGTCGATGGCAAGCACCACATACCCGCGGCGGGCCAGTTCCACATAGTTCAGGTCCTGCATTTCCTTGTTGTTCAAAAAGCCGTGGCTGGTGACGATGGCGGGGGCGGGGGTCTCCACAGTGGCGTTCTCCGGCACCAGCAGCAACGCGGTCTTGCGGATGCCGTCGGTGTCCACCCAATTTACCTCGTCCACCTTTACGCGCCCGCCCGACGTCTGGATCAGCGACGCGCCGATCATGCTGATCAGCATCAGAACAATGGCGATGCACACAAAAATCTTGGCGCGTTTTGTCTTGTCCGTTGAAAGCATTTTCAGGTTCCTCCTCTTCGTTGTTTGTGGGCTTGGGGGCCTTTCGGTCCGTCGGTTCCGCGTCCCTCCCTTCTGAAAAAAGAGCGCAGCAGTCCCCCCTTTGGACTGCCGCGCTCTTCTCCGTTCTCTCGCGCTTTTGCTTTTTAATGCATATGCTTTCCGGTCGTAAATCATTCACATGCATTTAATTTATATTCATTGTAATTAATTTACAGTAATTTGTCAACATTCCCCATAAAAGTATATATTTTAACAAGCAAACGCCCGGCGGGCAGCGGAAAGGCCCCGGCCGATGGCCGGGGCCCTGTTCGTTTTCTCATCCCGCCTGGTCCACGGTAAAACGGAATTCCGCCTGATAGTCCCCCAGGCTTCCCGCCAGCACCGCCCGGATGCGGTAGAGGGCCGGCGCGTCCGCCAGGGGCAGCACATCGCCCTGCTCCGGCAGGACGGCTTGCGAAACGCCCCCTTCCGGCTCCGCCGTGACGGAATACGCACGGACCGGCAGTGAAAACGCGAGGCGCACCCGCCGCGCTTCCTCATAGCCGAAAACACCGCTTGGATCCTCCGGTGTGCCGGTGCGGTCGGTCAGCACCACGCCGCCCTGTTCCAGCTTCCAGAGGCTGGCGTTGATGTCCGCGAACCGCTGGCCGTTTTCATCCTCAAAAACCAGATAAAGCGCGGGCTGCGGCTCGAAGAAGGAATCGAACTTCGCCCAGTCCATCCCGCCGGGCACGGCGTACCAGGACGCCTCCATGCGCTCTCCGTAGAGGGGCACCACCTTGACAGCCTTTTCATAGAACAGGGTGGAAAGGGCGCCCTTGGGCGTATCCCAGATAACGCTTATCTCCCGGTCGCCGCCGGTGAAGGAGTAGTTGCCGGCAAGCCGGTCCAGAGGCAGGCCGGCCAGAAAGGCGGCAAAGCCCCCTTCGTCCAGGCATTGCAGCTCCTCCTGCCCCTCGCTCACCCAGTCGCGGGCGCTGGAGATGGCACAGGCGGCCGGGTCCTGCCCGTCAAAGAGCAGCGCGCCGCCGTCGTCCGTCGCAAAGGCCAGGGTCACATAGCCGCTGGTCATGCTGAGCAGAAAGAAAGCCACCCCCACCAGAGCCCCGCCGGAGAACTTTTTCACCGGTTTCACCACGTTTTTCAGCCGGTAACGCATCGACCTTGCCCCCGCGGACAGGCAGGTGGTAAAGCCCCGCCCGTCCCCCGCCGCGGTGAGCAGCAGGTCGGCATACCGCCGGCGGTGGGCGTCATCCTCGTTTTGCAGCACCGCCTCGTCGCAGGAAAGTTCCAGATCGTCGGCGCTCTTGCCCATGGCCAGCCACATCAGGGGGTTGAACCAGCACACCGCGGCGCAAAAGGTGAGGAAGAATTTGGACCAGGCGTCCTGCCGGCCGATGTGCACAAGTTCATGGCGGAAGATGAGGGCCAGTTCCTCCGGCGTATACGCCCGCTCGGGCAGCACCACCCGGGTGGTGCGCTCAAAGAGGCCGATGGAGAGGGGCGAGCCCACAGCCGGCGAGCGCACCAGACGGAACCTGGGCTTCTGGAACCGGGCGGCCGACACCTCGGCGTCCCAGACACGCAGCACCTCCGGGTCCTGTTCCGGATGGGCCGGAGCCAGCACCTGCCGCCGAAAGCGCAGGTGGGCGGCGATCTTGTAAATCATCACCACCGCCGCGCCGCCGCCCCACACCGCCAGCAGCACCGCCGCCGCGCCCATGGGCAGGCGCACGGTGAGGGCCGGGGCGGGCAGTTCCAGATAGTTCTGCTGAAAAAGATAGAGGTAATTCGGGATGAGCCACAGCGCCGCGCAGGCCATGGCGCTGAAGTGGCGGCGCAGCACCGGCAGCAGCGCCAGCAGCACCAGGTAATAGACGCTGATGTGCAAGAACAGGCTGAAAAGCAGCGCCATCATGGAATACTGGGTGCCCTCCACCCGCACCGCCAGCAGCACCGCGGCGGTGAGCAGCAGAAACACCGGCAGGATGATGCCCGAGATAAAGGGCAGGTAGCGCTGGCGGCGGCCCGCTGTGTTTTCCCTTCCCTCCCTGTCCTTGTAAAAATACACCGCCGCCCAGAAAACGCCGCCCATCACGGCGGAGAAGAGCAGGCGGAAAAACACCTGGCCGCTCATAACTCATCCCTCTCCAGCAGGCGGCGCAGCTGGGCCAGTTCCTCCCGGCTGAGGCCGCTGTCGCACAAAGCGGCGGCAAAGGCGGGCAGGCTGCCGCCGCAGAGTTTGTCCAGAAAGCGGCGGCTCTGCTGGGCCAGATATTCCTGCCGGCTCACCAGCGGGATGTACCGGGCGCTGCGGCCCGCCTTTTCGATGCGCACAAAGCCCTTTTCCGAAAGGCGCGTGAGCACCGTGAGCAGGGTGGTGAGCGCCATGGGGTGCGTGTCCTTCAGCTTTTCGTCGATGTCGGCACGGGCCACCGGGGGTTCGCAGGCCCAAACCGCCTGCATCACCTCCAGCTCCGCGTCCGGCAGGCGGCGGGGAGTCTTTTCCATCGGGATGCCTCCTTTACTCTACAAATGTAGTTCTATTTTATTCTATATTTGTAGAGCAAGTTTGTCAACCCCTTTTTCAGTACAGGCCGTTGTAGCGGGGCAGCGGATAGTTCTGCTCGAAATTGCGGCAAAGATCCAGAAATTCCTTTGCCACGGCGGGCAGGAATTTATCCTTGTGATAAACGATGCGGAACTGGCGGCAGAAGTCCAGCCCTTCCACCTTCACCGAGACCGCCAGCCCCCGCTCCACCGCGCCCACGATGAGCCGCTGGGGCAGCACCGAGATGCCCAGCCCCTCGATCACCGCGTTCACCAGCGCGGTGGTGGACATGGCCTCCCAGGCGGGCGCCACCGAAAAGCCGGCTTGCTCGGTGACCCGGTCGAACTCCTCCCGGGTGCCGCTGCCCCTCTCCCGCAACAGGAACCGCTGGGCGCGGAACTGCTCCACCGAAATGGTCTCCCCCTGACGGAAGGGCCCGCCCGCCGGACAGATCACCGCCAGATGATCCTCCATATAATCCTCGCTCACCAGCGACGGGTGCCGGGGCACGCCCTCCACCAGCGCGAAGTCCAGTTCATTGGCCATGATCTTGCCGGCCAGCACCTCGGTGGAGGCCACCTGCGCCCGGATCTCCAGCCCCGGGTGCAGCGAGAGGAAGGTCTTGACGTAGCCCGGCAGGAAGCGGGCTCCCACCGTGATGCTGGCGCCCACCCGCAGCACCCCCAGGTGCCCCCAGTCCCGCAGGGTCTTTTCCATATCGTCAAACATGGAGGAGATGTGGCTGGCATACTCCCAAAAGCGCTTGCCCGCCTCGGTGATGCACAGCCGCCGGCCGATGCGGTCAAACAGCGCCACCCCATAATACTCCTCCAGCTCGTGAATGGCCAGGCTCACCGCCGGCTGGCTCATGTGCAGCCGCTCCGCGGCCTTGGTGGTGTTCTGCCCCGCCTCGCACACCGCGAGAAAGATGTTGATGTGCCGGATGGTCATGCCCCTCGCCCCTTATATTATTTTAGTTATTATTTATATTTAATTATAGTATTTTTCATATCTCATTGCAAGGCGTATACTGGGATGCGAAGGAGGGATACGCTTGCAAGAGAAACTGAAGAAATACGTTGTTTTGTTTCTGTCCACCTTTCAGCTCAGCGCCTTCACCTTCGGGGGCGGCTTCGTCATCATCCCGCTGATCCGCAAAAAGTTCGTGGAGCAGCTGGGCTGGATCGGGGAGGAGGAAATGCTGGACCTGGCGGCCATCGCCCAGTCCTCGCCGGGGGCCATCGCGGTGAACATCTCCATTCTGGTGGGCTACCGGGTGGCGGGGGTGCCGGGGGCGCTGCTGACGGTGGTGGGCACCGTGACGCCGCCGCTGATCATCATCTCGGTGATCTCGCTGTTCTACGCCGCCTTCCGGGACAATGTGTTCGTGAACATGGCCATGTGCGGCATGCTGGCCGGGGTGGCCGCGGTGATCCTGGATGTGGTGCTGCGGCTGGCGAAGGACATTTTCCGCCAGAAGCGGGTGCTGCCGGCGGCCATCCTGGCGGGCGCTTTTGTGGCCAACCGCTTTTTGAACGTGAACATCATCATAATTATCCTGGTGTGCGCCGCCTTTGGCGTGCTGGATCTTGTGCGCCGGCAGCGCAGTGCAAAGGGGGCGGCATCATGATCTTTGCCCAGCTTTTCTGGAGTTTTTTCCAGATCGGATTGTTCAGCATCGGCGGCGGTTACGCCGCCATGCCGCTGATCCAGCAGCAGGTGGTGGACCAGCACGCCTGGCTGACCATGAACCAGTTCGCCGACATCATGACCATCGCCGAGATGACCCCCGGCCCCATCGCCATCAACTCGGCCACCTTTGTGGGCATCCGGGTGGCGGGGCTGCCCGGCGCCATCGTGGCCACCGCCGGGTGCGTGCTGCCCTCCTGCGTCATTGTGCTGACGCTGGCCTTTGTCTACTATCATTTTTCCAGGCTGGCGGCGGTGCAGGGCGTTTTGCAGGGGCTGCGCCCCGCCGTGGTGGCCATGATCGCCAGCGCGGGGCTCTCGCTGCTGCTGCTGGCGCTGTTCGGCGGGCGGGAGTTGAGCGTGGGCCCGCTGGGGCTGGACACTGTGGCCGCGGCCATTTTCGTGGCGGGTTTTCTGGTGCTGCGCCGCAAGAGCGTCAATCCCATCTGGATCATGATGGCCTCCGGCGTGGCGGGCGTGGTGCTCTATTCCATCGTGTAAGGGGGAACCGACAGTGAAGTACAGGCTTTTATCCGGCATCTTGTACGGCGGGGCGGACGGCGCGCCGCTGGTGAAAATCCACGGCAGCGTGTGCGGCCCGGAGAAGGAGATCACCACAGCGGACGGCGCGCCGCTGTACACCAGCAGGATCCGGCTGCTGGACGCACCCGCCGGGCACAGCGGCGAGGTCGTCTGCCACAAATACGACCTGACCGCCGCCGACGGCAGCCGCATCGAGGCGAGCCCCGCCTACAACCCGGACTTTGACCCCGCGGCGGACGGCTGGCCCCTCTGCCGCCTGCCCCGGGCCGACCGGGCCATGCTGGCGCTGGGCAGCGCGCTGTACACCCTGATCATGCAGAACACCCAGAACTACGTTCTGCAAAACGCCGCCGGCGCGGTGGTGGCGCGTATCGTTCACCGGGGCGTGACCGGCGGCTGGGACATCGACGCCCCCGCCACCATGTCCGCGGGCTGGTGTGCGGGCTGTATGTGTTCAGTCGGTATCTTGAGCGGGAAAATGAGTTTCTGACCGTGTGAGCCACAAAAGAGCGCCCCCGCCGGCTTTTTCGCCGGCGGGGGCGTTTTTCTTGCGATTCAGCGCACCACGCGCACTTTTTCGATGCCGTAATAGCGGAAGACATCGGCGGCGTCCGCCCCGATCACCTCGCCGCTCACCACCACCGGCACCGCCGGGGGGCAGCCCACCGTGGGGGCGGCGCAGACGCGGCCCACCGCCGCCTCTACCGGCACTTCTTCGGCGGGGGCCAGCAGCGCGGCCCGGATGGGCATCGCCTGCCGGGGGCGAGCCATCCGGGGCGGCGTCCGGGGCGCATCGCTCCCCCGCCCCGCGCGGGCCAGAAGGGCGCGCACCCTGTCCAGTTCTCCGGGGGTGTTCTGGGGGCTGACCATCAGCACCAGGTCATCCGGGTCGGCATATTCACACTCCACCCCGCCCCGGCGCAAAACGTCGGCCAGCGCGTCTCCCCGCCAACCTCGCTTTGAGGCGTGGATGGTCACTTTGAGAGGCTCGCTCTCCGCCACCGCCCAGCCCTGGGCCTCAAGGTCGGCCTTGAGCGCTTCCACCGCCTTGACGCAGGCGGCCAGCCGGGGCTTTGCCTCGTCGGCCAGATACCGGTTGCAGGCATCCAGCGACTGCAATATGAGATAGGACGGGCTGGTGGAACCGAACAGAGCCAGCGCGGCCCGCGCCTGGCCCGCCTCCACATCCAGAACGCCGCGGCCCAGGTGGAGGTAGGCCCCGCCGGTGAGCACCGGCAGGGTCTTGTGGGCGGAGTCACAGCAGAGGTCCGCCCCTTCGTCCAGGGGATGCGCGGGGACGGGAAGAAAGTGGAGGTAGGCCCCGTGGGCGTTGTCCACCAGCAGGGGCACGCCCCGGGCATGGCAGACCTCGGCCAGCCGCGCCACCGGCTGCAGGTTGCCCAGATAGTCCGGGCTGGTGATATACACCGCCGCCGGCACCTCGGGCAGGGCGGCCAGCGCCGCCTCCAGCGCCGCGGGCGTCACCGGGCAGTGCAGCAGCGAATAGGGCTCCGGCCAGAGCCAGCGCACATCGGCGTCCAGCAGGGCCGCCGCGTGCAGGAAGGATTTGTGGGCGTTGCGGGCGGCCAGCACCACCCGGCTGTCGCTCTGTTGCAGCGCGAGACACAGCATGGCTCCCACACACTGACTGGAACCGCCGGCGGAGTAAAAGGTGGCCCTTGCGCCGAAGAGGGCGGCGGCGCTGCGCTCGCTCTTTGCGATGACGCCGCCCGCCTCATAGAGACTGTCCGCTCCCGCGATTTCCGTGATGTCCCGCCCTTCGCAGCCCAGAGGGCCCCGGCCCTTGTGGCCGGGCATGTGCAGCCGGGCGGCGCCGCTTTGTTCGTAGGCGGCAACAAAGTCACAAAGGGGCGTTTTCATCCCAGTTCGCCCAGGGCGATCTGGAGCATGATGGCGCATTCGATGCGCTTTTTGAACAGCTCGCACCCCTGCTTGTACACGCCGCCGATGCTGCCGGTGGCGTGGTAGGCGTTGGCGGCGCAGCCGCCGGAGCAGTAGAGGCGGGCCCAGCAGTCCCGGCACTCGGGGCGGGAATAGGCGTTGCAGCTGCGGAACTCGCCGCGCACCGCCTCGTTGGTCACGCCCTGCCAGATGTCCCCCAGCTTATAGGCCTCCTCGCCCACGAACTGATGGCAGGGGTACAGATCACCCCAGGGGGTGACCGCCACATACTCGGTGCCGCTGCCGCAGCCGGACAGTCGCTTGTAGATGCAGGGGCCGCCGGTGAGGTCCAGCATGTAGTGGTAGAACACGAAGGGCCGGTCCTCTTTTTTCCGTTTGATCATTTCAAGGGCCAGCTTCTCGTACTCCTTCAGCACGATCCGGATGTCCTCGTCGGTGAGGGCGGCGGGGTCGTCCGGCGCGCAGACCACCGGCTCCATGCTCAGCCGGTCGAAGCCCAGATCTGCCATGTGGAACACGTCTTTGGTGAAGTCGGGGTTCGCGTGGGTGAAGGTGCCCCGCATGTAATACTCTTTGTCGCCCCGGCGGCGCACAAACTCCTGGAACTTGGGTACGATGCGGTCGTAGCTGCCGTTGCCGGCGTAGTCCACCCGCAGGCGGTCGTGGATCTCCTTGCGGCCGTCCAGGCTCAGCACCACGTTGTTCATCTCCCGGTTGGAGAAGTCGATCACGTCGTCGTCGATGAGCATGCCGTTGGTGGTGAGGGTGAAGCGGAAGTGTTTGCCGCACTCGGTCTCCCGCTGGCGGGCGTAGGCCACCAGCTGCTTGACCACCTCCCAGTTCATCAGCGGCTCGCCGCCGAAGAAATCCACCTCCAGGTTGTGCCGGGAGCCGGAGTTCTCGATGAGGAAGTCCAGCGCGCGCTTGCCCACTTCCAGGCTCATCAGCGCCCGCTCGCCGTGGTACTTGCCCTGGCTGGCAAAGCAATAGGAGCAGTTGAGGTTGCAGGTGTGGGCCACATGCAGGCACATGGCCTTGATGACGTTCTCCCGCTTGCCCTTGAACTCGCCGGCCAGGTCCGCAAAGGTGTCGGGACTGAACAGCTTGCCCGCCGCCTCCAGGCCCTTGATGTCCGAAAGGCACTGGCGCACCTCGGCCTCGGTGACACCCTCCCTGTCTTTGTATTTGTCATACACGCGGCGGATGAGCGCCTCTTCCGGCTCATTTTTGCAGCCGGCGATGAGGTCATAGGCTACCTCGTCCACCACATGAATGGCGCCGGAACAGGTATCCAGCACGATGTTGTAGCCGTTGAGCTGGTATTGATGGATCATTGTTTCCTCCGAAATTTAAACACAAAAAAGCCGCCCTTTTGAGCCGGGGCGCCGTTTTTCACAGCATCCCGGCTTTGGTCGGCGGCTTTCCTGGAAGTTTGGAAGTTTACTTGTCAGCGTTCTCGCACTTCTGGTTCGCAACACCGCAGGAGGTCTTGCAGGCGGACTGGCAGGAAGTCTGGCACTCGCCGCAGCCGCCGTTCTTGGCGCTCTCGCAGAGGTTCCGGGTCTCGATGGTCTTGATTCTTTCCATAACGACATCTCCAGTTGTTCAGCATATTTTGCTGCCGGGCCGCGCGGCGGCCAAAGCACACAATCGATACGGGCAAAGTATAGCATGAAGGCGGCGGATTGTCAAGAAAAGGCGGCCGCCGGCGCGGCGGCAAAACGGCGGTCGGCAGCGGCTCACGGCGGTTTTATTCTGAAAGCGCAAAAGGAGGTCCGTCCGCCGTTCCCATCTCCATCCGAAAGAAATCCCCCGGGTCGCGGTGCCGGGGTTCCGCCGCCGCGACCCGGGCGCGTCACACCTCCTTTTGCGGCGAGGCCGTGAGCGCTTGCATTGCGGGGCAAAAAAGGAGGCCCGCCCCGGGCCTCCCGTTTTATTTCTCGTAATAAAAGCAGCCGATGCCCACCGCGCCGGGGCCGGTGTGGCAGGCGATGCTCAACGACAGCGGCGCCGAGTGTACCCGGCAGCGGGGCAACCGGCTCTGAACGTACTTCTGCCACTTTTTGCCCAGCTCCGGATCGCCGCTGTAGGCAGTGCCCACATGGAGGTTCATGCCGTTGAAGCGGCCGGTGATGTCGTTGCAGATGGCGTCCAGCATCTTTTCCACCGCCTGATGCATCCCCCGCACCTTGGCGTAGGCGTCGATCTTCTCCCCCTGGATCTGCAGCACCGGCTTGATGTTCAGCACCGTGCCGATGGCGGCGGCCGCCGGGGTGATGCGCCCGCCCTTTTTCAGGTATTTCAGGTCGCTGCAGGTGATGTAGATGCTGGCGTCCAGCGCGTGCTGCTCCAGCTGGGCCTTCACCTGGGCGGCGGTGAGGCCCCGTTTCACCAGGCGCTTGGCGTCCAGCACCGACTGCAGCTGGGTCAGGGAGATGCGCTTGTTGTCCACCACCTGCACCCGGCCGTCGTAGTCCTGGGCCAGGGCGGCGGCTGTCGCGCAGGAGCCGCTCAGGCCGCTGGTCATGGGGATGTAGACAAGTTCGTCATGATCGGCCAGCAGTTTTTCCCACAGGCCGGTCACATCCGCCGGGCTGGGCATGCTGGTGGTGATCTCGGCGCCCGCGGCCTGCGCTTTGTAAAAATCCGGCGCGGTGAGTTGTATGCCCTCGTACAGCCATTCACCGTTCACCGAAAAGGGCATCGGAATCACATACACCCCCATCTTGCGGGCTTGCCGCTCGAAGATGCCGCTGTTGCTGTCCGTCACGATCGCGATCTTCATGATCCTGCACCTTACCCTGCTGTTGCTGTGTACCCGCCGGCTTCCTGCCGGCGCTTTCTCACTTTATCATATATGCTATCAGACGGGGGACCGTTTGTCAAACCGGGCGGTCAAAAAGCTCTGGAACATCCCCCTGTTTTATGGTATAGTTAATGTGAAATTTTATGCGCTGAAAGCGAAGGAGCATTCCCGGCATGACCTACCGTCTCAACGATACCACCGGCGACACCGTCGCTGTGCCCCAGCTGGTGTTCCGCCATCTGGACCGGGCCGGCGGCGACCCTGTGCGGGTGGCTTTGTACATCGTCGCCACCCATTGCACCGATCCCAAGACCATCGCCCATGATCTGAAACTCAAGACGGTGGCCTCGGCCCAGAGCGCGCTGGAATTCTGGCACGGCGTGGGCCTGCTGGAAAAGGAACAGGGTGCGTCCGTGGCGCCGCCCCCCGCCGCGAAGGCGCCGCCCCTCACCGCCGACCAGCTGCGGCTGGCGGCGCTGCGGGACCCCACCGTGTCCATGCTGGCCGCCGAAGCCCAGACCTGTCTGGGCAAGGCGCTGGGGCAAAAGGACATTCAGCGGGTGGTGTCGCTGTATGTGAATGAGAGCATCCCCGCCGAGGTCATCCTGCTGTGCGCGGCCTACAACGCCGGCCGGGGCCGGCACTCGGTGGCGCAGCTGGAGCGGGAACTGGACCGCTGGGCCCAGGAGGGCGTGGTGACCGGCGAGGACGCCGAGCGGCACCTGCAGCTGCTGGCCGACCGGGCGCGACACGAGCGCACCGTGGCCGAACTGCTGGGCGTGCCCGCCGAGGACCTGACCATGGCCGAGAAGAACTGCGTGCGCCGCTGGTACGAGGAATACCGCTACGACGACGCCATGGTGGCGGAAGCGGTGCTGCACGCGGGGGCCGGCAAGGACGCGAAGTATGTCAACGGCATTTTGAAAAGCTGGCACGGAAAGGGCTGGCGCACCCTGGCGGACACCCGGGGCGCCGGCGGGCTGGAGGGCAGCAACATCCGGGTGGACCGGGCTTCCCCCAGCGGCAACGACATTTTGCGCCGGGCGCAGAACCGCCCGCTGCGGCTGAAACGGGAGGATTAGACCCATGCGCACAAAGACGGAACTGTTCAACGAGGCAAAGCGGCAGACGGCCAGCGCCCGCCAGCGGGCCATGACCCTGGCGGCACAGCGGCGACAGGCCGCGGCGGCGGCCATTCCCGAACTGGTACCGCTGGAGGACAAGGTGCGCACCCTGGGACTGAAGCTGGTGCAGCTGTCGGCCCTGGGGGCGGACGAGGCCGCCCGGGACGCGGCGCGCGCGGCGCGCGCCGACGCGCAAAAGCAGCTGGAAACGCTGCTGGCCGATCACGGCTACGGGCCAACGAGTCTGGAGCCGGCGTTTGAATGCCCCCTTTGCAAGGACACCGGCACGGTGAACGGGCGGATGTGCCAGTGCGTCGGCCGCCGGGCCCGGCAGCTGCGCCGGGAGGAGATCGCGAAGGAATCGCCCCTTTCCCTGTGCGATTTTGGGTCGATGGAACTGCGCTACTATCCGGACGAACCGGATGCGGCCACCGGGGTGAGCATCCGGGAAGAGATGCGCGAGACGCTGGCCGCCCTGCGGGATTACGCCGAGAGTTTTGACATGAAGAGCACCAGCCTGCTGCTGTGCGGCAACGCGGGCCTGGGCAAGACCCACGCGGCGCTGGCCATTGCCCAGACGGTGCTGGAAAAGGGCTACGACGTGGTGTACATCAGCGCCCAAAGCCTCTTTGGCCAGCTGGAACGGGACCGTTTTGCGGACGACTGCCCGCTGCTGGAGGCAGTGCTGGAGGCGGACCTGCTGGTGCTGGACGATCTTGGCACCGAGTATGTGAGCGCCTATGTGCTCAGCTGCTTTTACAACCTGCTGAACACCCGTCTGCTGGAAAAGCGGCCCACCGTTTACACCACCAACATCGTGGACGGCAAGGCCTTTGAAGCCCGCTACACCGAGAAGATCGCCAGCCGCCTGGGGGGCAGCTGCGAGCCGGTGCTGTTTGTGGGGCAGGACATCCGCAAGCTGAAAAGCATGGAATAAACAGTAAAGGACGTATCGCGAGGAATGAAAGAGAACATCATGGGCACAAAGCCCGTGGCGCCCCTGCTGCTGGGGATGGCCTTCCCCATCATGATCAGCATGCTGGTACAGGCGCTGTACAACATTGTGGACAGCATTTTTGTGGCGCGGCTGTCCGACGCGGCGCTGGCCGCGGTGAGTTTTGCCTACCCGGTGCAGATGCTGACCATCGCCGTGGCGGTGGGCACCAGCGTGGGCGTGAATGCCCTTTTGAGCCGCCGGCTGGGCGAGGGCAACCGGGAGGCGGCGGACAAGGTGGCCCACAACGGGATGCTGCTGATGTTCGTCAGCTGGCTGGTGTTCGCGGTCTTCGGCCTTGTGGGCTCGGAGCTGTTCTTCAGCTTTTTCACCACCAATCCCGCCATCGCCACCGACGGCGCGGCCTACCTGCGGGTGTGCCTGGTGTTCAGCCTGGGCATGTTCTTCCAGATCTGCCTGGAGCGGCTGATCCAGGTGACGGGGCGCACGGTGTTCCAGATGATCAGCCAGCTGTCGGGCGCCATCACCAACATCGTTCTGGACCCCATCCTCATCTTCGGCCTGCTGGGCGCTCCGAAACTGGGGGTGCTGGGCGCGGCGGTGGCCACCGTGATCGGCCAGACCTGCGGCTGTGTGGTGTGCTTTTTGCTGAACCTGAAATTCAACAACGAGGTGCGCCTGCACTGGAAAAAATTCCGGTTCGACCGGCCCACCGTGATCGGCATCTATGACGTGGGCCTGCCCAGCATCATCATGCAGAGCATCAGCAGTGTGATGAACTTCGGCATGAACAAGATCCTGATCGGCTTTTCCGAGACGGCGGTGTCGGTGCTGGGGGTCTACTTCAAGCTGCAAAGCTTCGTGTTCATGCCCGGCTTCGGGCTGACCAACGCGCTGGTGCCCATTGTGGGCTACAACTACGGCGCCCGCCGCAAGGAGCGCATCCTCGCGGCCATCAAGGTGTGCGCGGTGGCCATGTGCTGTGTGATGGCCCTGGGTACCCTTCTGTTCCAGCTGTTCCCCGGGCAGCTGCTGGCCCTGTTCAGCGAGGGGGGCGACCTTGGCCGCATCGGCCGGCCGGCCCTGCGCATCATCAGCCTCAGCTTCCTGGTGGCCGGGGTGGACATTGTGTTCAGCAGCCTGTTTCAGGCCGTGGGCGAGGGCTTTCTGAGCCTGCTGATGAGCGCCTTCCGCCAGCTGGTCCTGCTGCTGCCGGTGGCCTGGCTGCTCAGCCTCACCGGAAATCTGGACGCGGTGTGGTTCAGCTTCTGCATCTCCGAGGTCTGCTCGCTGGCGCTGGCCACCTTCTTCTTCCACCGCACCTATAAAAACAAGATCTTGCGGCTGGAGACCATTGAGTTCAAATAAACTCTTTCGACGCAAAAGCCGCCCTCTTCCCGGAGAACTTTCGGGAAGAGGGCGGCTTTTCTTTAAAAAAACGGTTCAGCTGCGCTTTTGCAGGTCCAGCGTCTCCTGCAGCGCCTGGGCGATCTGGTCCGGGCAGGAGGTGGAGCGGGGGCCGCAGGTGGTGCCCTTCATGCGGCGGATGGCGTCGGTGGCGTCCATGCCCACCAGCAGGCTGCTCACGCCCTTCAGGTTGCCGTTGCAGCCGCCCGTCACCTCGATCTTCTGGATGGTGCCGTCGTCGTTCAGGGTGACGGTGGTGCTGCGGGAGCAGGTCCCGCTGTTCTTCCGGGTATGGGTGATCATATTTTACGTTCCTTCTCTCATTGTTTTTTCTTTGCGTTTGCCAGTTCGTTCAGCCGCCCGATCTCCTCGTCGGTGCTGCGGCAGAGGCCCAGGGGCCGGGGCTTGCCGGCGTGGAGGCCGTGAAAATCGGTGCCGCCGGTGGTGACGAGGCCGTAATGCTCCGCCATGCGGCGCAGCGTTTCCTTGTCCTCGGGGGTGTTGCGGGGATGCTCGATCTCCACCCCGTCGATGCGGCCGGCGGCGGCCAGTTCTTCCACCAATTCCATGCTGTTGTAGACGCTGGGGTGGGCGAACACCGCCACCCCCCGTGCGGCTTTGATGACCGCCAGCACCTTGTCCACCGGCTCGTATTCCGGGTTGTGGAGCACTTTGCCGCCCCTGGCGCCGAAGAGGGCCTTGTAGTCCTGCTGGTAGATGCCGTCCGCCAGGCCGTACTCGTAGAGCACCCGCATCAAAGTGCTTTTGAAGATCACGCCGCCCCCCGCGTCCGCCATGCGCCGGGCATCCTCCAGCCTGAACTGGGGGTAAATCTCTTCCAGTTCTTTGGCGCTTTGGATGTAAGCGGCGTTGCGCCGGGCAGCCATCGTGTTGCAATGGGCCGCCAGTTCAGGGCTGTTCCGGTCGGGCCAGTAGCACAAGATGTGCGCCTGCCGCCCCCGGCGGTAGTCGAAAGCGGTGAGTTCGGTGGTGGGGATGAGGTTTACCCCCTCCGCCACAGGTTCGTCATAGGCATACTCCACCGAATGCAGGGTGTCGTGGTCGGAAATGGCCAGCCAGGACAGGCCCGCCCGGGCGGCCAGCCGGGGCAGGACGCGGGCCGGCAGCGCCCCGTCGGACCAGGTGGTATGGGTGTGCAGATCGCCGGCCATGGGGTTCACCTTCCTTTTGGGGGTCAGCCGTGCTTGTAGTAGTTGATGAGGCAGCCGTCCAGCAGGATCTGCCGCTCGTCCGCCGTGAGGGGGGCGATGGCGAGGGTAAAGGCCGTGGGGCCCTTCTCCCCCAGCACATACGCCGGGATGCTCTCCAGCTTGTTCTGCTCCAGCAGCGCCCGCGCGCCGGGCACCAGGATATAATCGCCCAGGCCAAAGGGGGTGGGGCCTTCCAGCTGGAAGGGCAGCATTCCCCAGTTGATGAGGTTGGAGCGGTAGCGCTTGGTGGCGTACTCCACCGCGATGTTGGCTCCAGCGCCCAGCACCCGCTGGCAGCTGGCGGCCTGCTCACGGGCGGAGCCGTCGCCCGGCTTCACCGCGTAGATGGTGCTGGCGATGGCCAGATCCTTCCAGGTGAGCGCTTCGCAGCCGGGCACGGCCCGCACCCGCGCCAGCAGGGCGTCGCTGCCCTTGCCCGCGGCGCGGTCGGCCTCCTCGGCCTGCACCGCCTTGGCGCGGCCCACATAGCCCGGGTCCTTGCGGCTCAGGGTGAACTCCGCCAGGCCCAGGGGGTTGGAGCGGTAGCTGCTGGTCTCGCCGCTGGGGATGAGCTCGTCGGTGGTGGTCACCGGGTCAGTGATATAGCTGGTGACCTTGAGCAGCAGGTTGTCGGCGAGGGGCTGGATGGCGGGCCAGTCCTTGATGTTGGGCCCCAGGCGCAGCAGGCTGTCGTAGTCGCCCTTGCCCCAGCCGTTGTAGACCCGGCTCTTGTAGCTGGAGTCGTCAAACTGGTACTCCGGGATATGGGGCTGGTAGTCGATGTCGGTGGCGGGGGTGAGGATGCCGCCCATGCGGGTGGTGGCGGCGATGGAGCGGGCGTCCATCAGGGCCACGCCGGCGATCTGGCCGCTGCCGGGCTTGGAACCCTCCCGGCTGGGGAAGTTGCGGGTGGTGTGGCGGATGGAGAGCGACCCGTTGGCGGGCACGTCCCCCGCGCCGAAGCAGGGGCCGCAGAAGGCGGTGCGCACGGTGGCGCCGCCGGCCATCAGGCTGGCCAGGGCCCCGTTCTTCATCAGGGCCATCATGGTGGGCTGGCTGGAGGGATAGACGCTCAGGGCGTACTCCCCGTTGCCGCCGGTGTGGCCCTCCAGAATTTGGGCGGCCTCGCAGATGTTGGAGTAGGTGCCGCCGGCACAGCCCGCGATGACGCCCTGGTCCACCCGCAGGCGGCCGTTCTCGATCTTGCTCACCAGGTCCAGCTTCACCTTGCCGCCCACCAGCGCCGCGCAGTCCTCCTCGGTCTTGTGGAGGATATCGGCGAGGTTCGCGTTCAGCTCCTCGATGGTGTAGACGTTGGAGGGGTGCATGGGCAGGGCGATCATGGGCCGGACTTTGTCCAGCGCCACCTCCACCACGCCGTCGTAGTAAGCGAGGTCCGCCGGGGCCAGGGGCTTGTAGTCCCCTTCCCTGCCGTGGACGGCCAGGTACTGCCGGGTGGTCTCGTCGGTGACCCAGATGCTGGACAGGCAGGTGGTCTCGGTGGTCATCACATCGATGCCGCTGCGGTATTCCAGCGGCAGGCTGGCGACGCCCGGGCCCACGAACTCCATGACCTTGTTCTTCACATAACCGTTTTTGAATACCGCGCCGATGATGGCCAGGGCTACGTCCTGGGGGCCCACGCCGGGCACCGGCGCGCCGGTGAGGTGCACCGCCACCACGCCGGGGCAGGCCACGTCGTAGGTGCGGCCCAGCAGCTGCTTTGCCAGCTCGCCGCCGCCCTCGCCGATGGCCATGGTGCCGAGAGCCCCGTAGCGGGTGTGGCTGTCCGATCCGAGGATCATTTTGCCGCAGCCGGCGTACATCTCCCGCATGTACTGGTGGATGACCGCCAGGTGGGGCGGCACATAGATGCCGCCGTACTTTTTGGCGGCGGACAGGCCGAAGAGGTGGTCGTCCTCGTTGATGGTGCCGCCCACCGCGCACAGGCTGTTGTGGCAGTTGGTGAGCACATAGGGCATGGGGAATTTGGTGAGGCCCGAGGCGCGGGCCGTCTGCACGATGCCCACAAAGGTGATATCGTGGCTGGCCATGGCGTCGAATTTCAGCTTCAGCGCAGCCTCATCGCCGCTGTGGTTGTGGGCCTGGAGAATGCCCCAGGCGATTGTGCCCTTCTTTGCCGCCGCGCGGGCGGCCTCGTCAAAGCCCAGTGCGTCCAGGGCGGCGGGGGCGTTCTCGTCGGCGGGGACCCATTGCCCACGGGCGTAATACATCGCGGTTTTGGAGCAGGTGACCATGGAATTCCTCCTTCTTGCCCGGGGCTCCGGGCAGCCATTTTCTGTCGCTATCTGAGTATTATATCATACATTGTCGCGTTTTCAAAGCGCTTCACTCCACCAGCACCAGCCCGAAGCAGTTCTGCTGCTGGGTCTCGTCGGCGAGCGTCGCCACCGCCATGCCGTTGGCTCGGGCGGTGGCGAACACGTCGATGCCGCAGGCCTCCATGGAGGGCACCGCCTGCCCCGGATGGCGGCAGCCCGCCGGGTCGCACGCCTCGCACAGCAGGCAGGGCCCGCTGCCCAGGGCGGTGGCTTTGTAGTAGCCGTCCCGGAAGAGCCGGCGCACCGCCTCCAGGGCCAGCGGGCTTGCCGCCGTGATATCGTGGCAGCGGAACAGGATGGCAGTGTCAAAGCAATCCAGCATGGCCTGTGTCTCCCGCCAGGCGGGCGTGCGGGGCGGGCAGCACAGATTTTTGCCGTAATAGGGGCAGCCGTACTGGCACTTGAAGGCCACCCAGGGCGCGGTGGCCACGGTTTTCGGGTCGATGACCCGGGCCAGGTCGGCGCCGCTTTGCCGCAAAAGCGCGAGGTATTTTTCCATATCGTTCTCCTTGAAGATCATGTCTGCGGCCCTTCGCCGGCAGTGGAGGGCGCCGTGCCGTCAAAGGCGGGCGGGGCGGTCTGCCCGCCGGCACCACCGCCGGCACCACCGCCGGCGAAAGCGGCGATGAGGAACGCCCCCGCCACACAGACGACCCCCAATACGATCCTGACTGCGTTCAGCAGATCTTTCATCCCTTTTCCCGCCTTTTTCTTTTTTCTATAGTATATTGGCTTTTTCGCCCCGGCGCAAGCATCCTCCTTCCAGAAAAAGCGATTGACATTTTGCCCCGCGGCGGGTATAATAAGTAAGTATTCACCTGCGGGGTTAGTACATCGGTAGTGCGTCGGCTTCCCAAGCCGAACAGGCGGGTTCGACTCCCGTACCCCGCTCCATTCTGCGCAGGGGGCCCGGCCGTTTGGCCGGGCCCCCTGTTCCGTTTTTGCGAAGGAAGGCCGCCGCTCGTTGGGGAGCGGCGGCCTTCCTTTTTCCATGCGGCATCCAGGCGTGTGCAGCCTGATGCGGGCGCACTCATTTGCAGTAGTGCTCGATGTACGCCTCGCGGCACTTGTCGATGATCTCCAGGGCGGCTTCCCGGCCCTGCTCCTCGTTGACCACCGTCTCCTTGCCCTCCAGATTCTTGTACACCTGGAAGAAGTGGCGCATCTCGCTAAACAGATGGCTGGGCAGTTCGCTGATGTCGTGGTAGGAGTTGTAAGTGGGATCGCTGAAGGGGATGGCGATGATCTTTTCATCCAGCTTGCCGCCGTCCAGCATGGTGAACACGCCGATGGGATAGCAGCGCACCAGGCTCATGGGCTGCAGCACCTCGCTGCACAGCACCAGCACGTCCAGCGGGTCGCCGTCGTCCGAAAGGGTGCGGGGGATCAGGCCGTAGTTGGCAGGATAGTGGGTGGAGGTGTAGAGGATGCGGTCCAGGATGATGAGGCCGGTCTCCTTGTCCAGTTCGTATTTTTTCTTGGAGCCTTTCTCGATCTCGATCACCGCCACAAAATCTTCGGCGGTGATGCGGGCCGGGTTCATATCATGCCAGATATTTGACATTCGATAAATCTTCCTTTCCGGGCCGCGCGGCACGCCATCCCCGGTGGACGCGGCAACGCAGCCGATGGTTTGGTATCAGTATAGCATATTCCCCGCGGCAAGGCCAGAGGGAAACCGGAAAAACTTTTTTCAAAGGCTTGACTTTTGCCATTTCTCATAGTATGATATTCAAGCAGCGTTTCGCAGAGACCTGAACTTTCAGGCGCCCGTAGCTCAGGTGGATAGAGCAACTGCCTTCTAAGCAGTGGGCCGGGGGTTCGAGTCCCTCCGGGCGCACCAATTATGTGGTGGCTATGGCGCAGTTGGCTAGCGCGCCAGATTGTGGCTCTGGAGGCCGTGGGTTCGAGTCCCACTAGCCACCCCACATGAACAGAAAGCGAATTCGAAAGAGTTCGCTTTTTTCTATAATGGGTTGTCGCCAAGCGGTAAGGCACGGGACTTTGACTCCCGCATCCGTGGGTTCGAATCCCGCCAACCCAACCAACGCCGCCGGCACGGAATATTCCGTGCCGGCGGCGTTTTGTTATCCCTCTCCCCTTTCCCGGGCAGGCGATACTTTGCCCCTTGACATTACACATCATGTAATGATATAATTGTTACACAACATGTAACGTGGACGGAGGGATCGGGATGGAAACCATTGATTTGAACACAAGGGAAAAACAGAACGCCTTCATGAACCCGGCAAGGCAGGACATCCTGCGCCTGTTGCAGCTGGCCGGCCGGCCCATGACGCCAAAGGAGCTGGCGGACAAGATGGGCATCTCCGCCTCGTCGGTGACCTTCCACATCAAAAAACTGGTGGAACTGGGGGTGGTGGCGCTGGATCACACCGAAAAGATCCGGGGCATCACCGCCCGCTACTACCGCTCACTGAACGTGGCGGTGCGGCTGGGGCTGCTGGCCCCCGGCGGCGACGACGCGGCCCAGGCGATGTTTTTACAGCGCACGGTGGAGCAGGTGCTGGCCGGGGTGCAGGGGGTGAAGCGGCTGGCGAAGAAGAAAGGCCTGACCGAAGAGGACGTGATGGGCCTGGGCGACATGCACAGCGGCGTGGCCTACCTCACCCGGGAGGAGGCGGTGGAACTGGAACGCCGGATCATGGAGTTTTTGGCCGACCGTGAGACCCCGCGCCCCGGCGCCCAGGCCTATGAATATGTTCTGATGGCTTACAACGCCGCGGAGGTGCCCGTCGATGTGGGATAAACGGCACGGCGTACTGCTCTTTCTGAACAGTTTTGCCACCGGACTGCTCTCGCCGCTGCTGACCTTGCTGCTGCTGGGCAGCGGCATCGGCATGGCCGCGGTACCGCTGACGGTGGGGCTGTACTCGGCCACGACGGTGGTCTTTGAGATCCCCAGCGGCATGGCGGCAGACCGCTGGGGGCGCAAAAACTGCTTTTTGCTCTCCTGTGTTTTTCTGCTGCCCAGTCTGGGTCTGCTTGCCCTGGGGCGGGGCCTGCCGGCGATGCTGGCGGCGATGGTGTTTCTGGGGCTGGCCCGGGCCTTTTCCTCCGGCAGTCTGGACGCGCTGGTGGTGGAGGAATTCCTTTTGAAGCACGGCGAGGAGGCGCTGCCCCGCTGCACCGCCCGCATCAGCGCCCTCACCAGCATCGGGCTGGCAGCGGGCTGCCTGGCAGGGGGCGGCGTGTATTCGCTGACCGGCCGGCTGTGGGCGGCTATCGCGCTGAAAGCCGCGGTGGTGCTGGCCCTGCTGGCCCTGGGCGCCGGGCTCACCGAACACCCGGTAGCGCGCGAAACGGCAAATCCCGTGGCCCTTCTGACCGCCACCCTGCGGGGCAGCGGGACGGTGCGGGCGCTGGTGCTGCTGTGCGCGGCCGCGGCGCCGCCGGTGTTCGCGGTGGAAGTGTTTTACCAGCCCCGGTTCACCCAGCTGCTGCACAGCGGGGCCGCCGGCTGGGCGTTGGGCTTTCTCAGCGCAGGGGGCTACTACGCCACAGCGGCGGGGTCTTTGCTGGCGGCCCGCCTCGGCCGGCCCACCCTGCGCAGACTGCTGGCTTTCACCGGCCTCACGGGAGCCGGGCTGGCCGGCATGGCGGCCGCCGGCACGCCGGTGCTGTTTGTCGCGGCGTATTTTGCCTTCTACGCCATTCTCGGCGGAACGGACTGTCTCACCAGCACCCTGCTGAACCGCGCCGCGCCGCCCAAGCAGCGGGCCACCCTGCTCTCGGCCTGCTCGCTGGCGATGCAGCTGGGCGGGCTGGCTGCCTCTCCCCTGCTGAGCGCCGGGGCGGCGCTGGGCACCATCCCCCAGGTGTGGCTGGCAGCGGGCGGCGCGGTGGCGGCGGTGATGCTGGTTTGCCTTGCCGTGAGCGCATGGCGTGGCAGAAAAACCCCGCCCTTGCCGAAACATTGAAAGGAGCCCCGGGCCGCACGGCCCGGGGCTCCTGTTTTTATGGCCGGTCCGTCTGTTTGCGCTGAAGCCGCGCCAGGAAGGCCAGGAAGATGAGGGTGAGGATCACGCCCTTGAAGATGCTGGAGACAGAGATGCTCCACCACACGCCGGAGAGGCCCAGCGCCGTGGCGCTGAGGGCAATGGCGGCGGGGATGCGCAGGCCGGTGAACAGGATGCTCACCACGCTGGAGGGCATGGTGTTGCCGAAGCCTGCGTAGGCACCGCCCACCAGGATCTCCCAGCACATGAACAGCTCGGAATAGCCCAGGATGACCAGATAGTCCACCCCCATGGGCAGCACGTCCGCCTCGGGGATAAAGAACCGGAAGATGGGCGCGGCGCCGAAGATCAGCAGCGCGCTGCACAGAATGCCCCAGACGGTCATCAGGGCGAAGGCGACGCCGAACCCCTGCCGGGCCCGGCGCAGGTTGCCCGCGCCGCAGTTCTGGGCGATGAAGCTGTTCACCGCGGCGGCAAAGCCGTCGGCGGTCATCCAGCTGATCGACTCGATCTGGCTGCCCACCTTCTGCACCGCCACCGCCGCGTCGCCCCAGCCGGCCACCAGCCGGGCGATCACCATGCCGATCAGCGGGAACAGGATGTTCATGGCGGTGGCGGGGCCGCTGACCCGGGCCAGCGCCGCCAGTTCCTCCCGGGCGGCGGGCCGCCGCAGGTGGACGTGGGCGAACAGCGTGTCGTCCTGGGCGGCATAGCGGGCCAGGATCGCAAACACGATGCCCTGAGCGGTCACCGTGGCCACCGCGGCGCCCGCCACGCCCCACCGGGGGAAGGGCCCCACGCCGAAGATCAGCACCGGGTCCAGCACGATGTTGGCCCCCAGCCCCACCGCCATGGCGAAGAAGGGGGTGCGGCTGTTGCCCGTGGCGTTGATGAGCGCCACCAGCACCTGGCTGATGAAGGAAAAGAACATCCCGAAGCCCACGATGATGAGGTAAGCCCGCGCCTGGGCCTCCACCTGGGCGCTGTTCAGGCGGAAAAAGCCGATCAGCGGCCCCGCGCCCGCCAGCATGGCCAGGGTGTAGACCAGCGACATGACGCATCCCATCTGCAGCGCCGCCGCAGCGTAGCGGCCGGCCGCCTCGATGTTCCCCGCGCCGATGCTCTGGGCCACCTTCACCTGGCCGCCCATGCGGGGCAGCACCGCCATCCCGTTGGACAGCCACATGAACATCCCCGCCGCGCCCACGGCGGCCACCGCCTCCGCGCCCACCCGGCCGATCCAGATCATGTCGGTCAGGTTGTAGGCCATCTGCACCAGCTGGCTGCCCATGATGGGCAGCGCCAGCACGGTGAGCGAGCGCAGGATGTTCCCCTGCAAAAGATCCACTTGTCTTGCCATGGTTCCCCCTCTTTGTCCTGTCTCTGTGTTCAGCGCACCGTCACGCCCAGCAGGCGGGCCAGTTCCGCCGCCTGCCGCACGTTCACCGTCGCGCCTTTGAGTTCCGCGGCGGTATCGCTCACCACCACGCCCTCCAGTTCGCTGTCGGTAAAATCCAGCCCGGCCAGCGGCGTTTTAAAAAAGCTGGTGCGAAAAAACCGGTCCCGGGCCACCACAAGGCCCTTGTGCCGCCACTCGGCCAGGCTGGCGGCGGAGAGATCGCATCCCTCGATGCGCACCTGTTCCAGGCTGGCGCCGGTGAAGTTCGCCTCCGCAAAGCTGCACTCCGTCAGTTCCACATGGGCCAGGCGGCTGTCGGGCAGCGAGGCCGCCAGTGCCTTGACCCCCCGCAGCCGGCAGCGCAGGAAATAGACCTCGGCGGCCTGCACCGCGGAAAACTCGCAGTTTTTAAATTCCACATCCGCAAAACTGGCCGCCCGCAGGTCCGCACCGGTGAAGCGGCAGCCCTCGAACACGCACTGTTCAAAGCGCATCTCCCGCAATTGTTCGCCGCACAGGTCCAGCCCGGAAAAACGCCAGCGGGAAACCGGTTCCTGCCGCGCGGCGGACATGGCGATCAACTCTTCGCCCCGCTCCGCCCTTTCCAGCGGTTCCGGCAACGCCGGCGGCAGCAATGCTTTGGCACGCATTGTGTTTCGCCCCTTTTCTTTTTTGCCCGGCAGACAGGCAAAGGGAACGGCCGGCGATGCCGGCCGTTCCCGATTCGTCTGTCTGCCGGGCAGGATCACTTCCACAGCGGGGTGGGATACAGCCCTTCGGCCACCTTCTGCGCCAGGGCGGCCACAACGCCGGGCTTGTCCTCCCGGTAGGTCACGCCGTACCACTTGTCCGCGCTGTGCAGCACGGTCACCTCGGCGCTGCCCTCGGCGAGCATCTGGCCCACCACAGTGGGCAGCAGGAACTCGGCCTTCAGGGGGTTGGGGGCGCTGCTCAGTCCCTGCATGAAGGGCACGAAACGGGTCTTGAGTTCGCCCACGAAGCTGGGATCAAAGCCCCACAGGTTCATGGAGACGGGGGTGTCCACCGGCACATCGGTCCAGGTGGCGCCGTCGTCCTCGGTGAAGTGGATGCCGCCCTCGTAGGTGCCGATCTTGGTGCGCTCCACGATGTTGATCAGATGGCCGCTCTCGCTGACCTGGCACAGGCCGCGGGCCACGGTGCCGTGCTCGGTGACGGTGCTGTCCAGCCGATAGGCCACCATGCCGTACCTGCCCACGCCGCACTCGTCGCCGGCCAGGTAGTCGTAGATGGTCTTGAAGGCGGAGGGGCCGTAGTAATCGTCGGCGTTGATCACCGCGAAGGGAGCGTCCAGCACGTCCCGGGCCGCCAGGATGGCATGGCCGGTGCCCAGGGGTTTCTCGCGGCCCTCGGGCAGGGTGCAGCCGGCGGGCAGGTCCTCCAGCTGCTGATAGGCATAGCGCACCTCCATGAACTTCTCGGCGCGCTGGCCCACGGTCTCCTTGAAGGCCGCCTCGATCTCGTGCTTGATGATGAACACCACGGTCTCGAAGCCGGCGCGCTTGGCGTCGTAGAGCGAGTAGTCCATGATGACCTCGCCGCTGGGGCCCACCGGGTCGATCTGCTTGAGGCCGCCGTAGCGGCTGCCCATGCCGGCAGCCAGTACCACTAAGATAGGTTTCTTGTGCATCGTTTTGCGTCTCCCTTCCTTATTCGCGTCCGACACAGCGGACTTGCGTGTCATTGTTTTGCTCAGCCCTTGTAGCCGTTGGGGTTCATGCTCTGCCACTTCCAGCTGTCGGCGCACATCTCCTCGATGCCGTACTGTGCCACCCAGCCCAATTCGTTCTTCGCCTTGGCAGGATCGGCATAAACGGTGGCGATGTCGCCGGGGCGGCGGGGATCGATCACATAGGGCAGCGTCTTGCCGCAGGCCTTTTCATACGCTTTGATGACCTCCAGCACGCTGTAGCCCTTGCCGGTGCCCAGGTTGCAGATGAACAGGCCGGGCTTCTGCTCCAGCTTTTTGATGGCCGCCACATGGCCCCGGGCCAGGTCCACCACATGAATGTAATCCCGCACGCCGGTGCCGTCCGGGGTGGGATAGTCGTTGCCGAACACATGCACCTTTTCCAGCACGCCCACCGCCACCTTGGCGATGTAGGGCACCAGGTTGTTGGGGATGCCGTTGGGGTCCTCGCCGATCAGGCCGCTCTTGTGAGCGCCGATGGGATTGAAATAGCGCAGCAGTGCCACGTTCATCTCCGGATAGGCCTTGCAGCAGTCGGTGAGGATCCGCTCGTTCATCAGCTTGCTGGTGCCGTAGGGGTTGGTGGTGCCGCCCACGCGGCAGGTCTCGTCGATGGGCACCTTTTCCGGGTCGCCGTAGACGGTGGCCGAGGAGGAGAACACCAGGTTGTTCACACCGTGGCGGCGCATGGCGGCCAGCACGGTGAGGGTGGTGGTCAGGTTGTTGGTATAATATTCGATGGGTTTGCTCACGCTCTCCCCCACCGCCTTGTAGGCGGCGAACTGGATCACCGAGTCGATGTCCGGGTTCTTCGCAAACAGCTGCTCCACCTTTTCCGCGTCGGTCAGGTCGATCTCCTCGAAACGGAAGTCCTTGCCGGAGATCTCCTTGACCCGCCGCACAGCCTCCGGGCAGGAATTGTAGTAGTTGTCGGCCACAACGATATCATAGCCCGCCGCCAGAAGTTCCACGCAGGTATGACTGCCGATGTATCCCGCGCCGCCGCACACTAAAATGCTCATTCTGCTGCTCCTTTCCCTTCCGGGATTTTTTATATTTTAAATATACCCTATGCCCGGGGGAAAAGCAAGAGAAACCAGCCCGTGCGCAGGCCCGTGTTCCGGGAACCGGGCGCTTTTCCGCCTGCTCACCCCGCCAACTGCATTGTAGCACCCCCGCCGGTGGAAGAAAAGCCCTTCCGCTTGAAAATGCAAAAGAAACAGCGGGGGCTGCAAATCGCCCTGCCGGATCTCCGAGTTGCCGCAGCGAGCGGGCGGGACATTCCCTGTGTTCGCTGCCCGGTCCTTGCCAAAGCGCGGCAAATGTGATACCGTTATATAAATCAAAGATGAGCGGCCGCGCCGGAACGGAGGTCTGAACGATGCAGGTCCATGAATCCTCGGAGGATTACCTCGAAGCCATCCTGATGCTGAAGGAGCGCAAGGGCTATGTGCGCTCGGTAGACGTGGCCAACGAACTTGCCTTCACCAAGGCAAGCGTGAGCGTGGCCATGAAAAAGCTGCGGGAAAACGGCTATGTGCAGATGGACGCGGACGGCGGGCTGGCTCTGACCGACGCGGGGCTGGCCATTGCCCGGCGGGTATACCAGCGGCACCGGCTGCTGACCGAATTTTTTGTGCGGCTGGGCGTGGACCCGGAGGTGGCCGCCCGGGACGCCTGCCGGGTGGAGCACGACCTGAGCGAACAGACTTTCGCGAAGCTTGTGGAACACGCGCAAAAAAAGTTTGAAAAAGATGGTTGACAACCACACGCCGCTGTGGTAGAATAGCTATCGTTCCGCACGGGCCAAGCGCCCTGCGCGGGAACCGCGTATTCGCGGCCATGCGCCGCGTTTACATAGATGCGGATGTGGCGGAATTGGCAGACGCGCTAGATTCAGGTTCTAGTGGGGGCAACTCCATATGGGTTCAAGTCCCTTCATCCGCACCAGCAGACCCCGTAAAGCAGATGCTTTGCGGGGTCTTTGCTTTTTCCCGGCGGCCGTTCTCGGCGCTTGCCTGCCCTGTCCGGCCTTCCGCCTCCGGGATCCATTCTGAAAAAAGGCCCGCGGCGCAGAGATCCGCGGGCCTTTTTATTCCCCCGTCAGGGATGGACTGCGGCGGCCACCGCCCGGCGAACCTGCAGCAGCACCAGCACCAATCCCACCCCCAGCAGGATATGACCGATCCCGGCGATGCCGGAGAGCGCGCCGCCGGCAGCCGCGCTGAGGGCGATGCCTCTGATCTGCACCACGCCCCGCGCCGCCAGCATCAACACCGTGAGGTTCAGGCCGACGTGGTAGACCACCAGCACCCGGCCGGTCTTTGGGCCGGCAAAGCCAAAGTTCTTTTCCAGCAAAAGCAGCAGCAGGAAGAACACCGTGCCCAGCAGCAGGTAGTGGGCATGCACCACCGCCAGGGCGGTGCGGCCGGAAAAACCGCTGAATTTAGTGAACTCCCGATAGAACACACCGCCGGCCATCGCCAGCAGGGCGTAGGTCAGCGCAGCATTTGCAAAACGTTTCATCATAAGTATCTCCTCCTTGTTCTTTCAAAAAAGGGTGCGCAGTGCCGCCAGCACCAGCAGGTGCACCGGGTAGAAACCGTAACAGAGCAGCCGTGTCCACCGGCCGTGCAGGCCCTGTCGTCCCCGGTAGAGCCACAGCAGCCCCAGCGCCAGCACCGCGAAATGCTGGATGGGCAGCACCACGGCCACGGGCTCCGCCGTCAGCATCAGCGCCGGCCCCGCGGGCAGCAGAGCGTTCACCAGCACAAGGCCCGCCAGCTGCCCCAGCCGCTGCCGGCCCCCGCCGGAAAACAGGTAAAACACCAGCACCATCCACACGCCGGGGCCGAAGTAGTCCGTCCGGAACACCTCTCCCGCCAGGTATCCGCCCAGCAGCGCCACGCCGGCCAGCGCCGCCCTGCGTTCCCTGCTTGCCGCCGCCCGCGCCCGCTCCAGCAGTTCCATGCAGCCCAGGGCGATGAGAAGGGTCCACAGCACGTTCTGCCCCGACCAGTGGAAAGGCCGGCCGAACACCAGCAGGTCATAGGGGATCTCGCTAAGCAGCGCGCCCAGCGCCAGACGGCGGGCATAGCCGGCGCGGCTGCGGGTGCGGCGAAAGCCCTCCGCCGCGAGAAAGGCGAAGATGGGAAAGGCAAGCCGCCCCACGCAGCGCATCCACAGCGCCTGGGGTGCAAAGGCCAGACCGATGTGGTCGCACAGCATCAGCCCCATCGCCAGCAGGTGCAGGCCGAAGGAACTGATCTCCGGGCATTTCCTCACACGGCGCACCTCCCCTTTTTTCACCGGCAGGTCTTGCCCCGACGGGCAGCGCGGCGTATGATAAAAGTATACCATACGCCTGCAAGTCACAGAAAGGAGACCCAACATGAAAAAACTGTTCGACTGGGCGGACGACTGCATCCGCCAATGGGATTGGAAGAACGTTGCGCTGCTGAAATTCTGTATGCTGGCGCTGGGCGTGCTGCTGGGACTGGCGCTGCCCCGCTGTGCCCGGAGCCGAGCACGGGCGGTGAGCGGCATGGTGTTCCTGCTCACCTGGGTCCCGCTGATGGCAAGCCTTCTGAACGCCGCGCCCTGGTGGGAGGACGTTCTGCCTGACGCCGGGCACGATTCGGCAGAATAGACAACAAACCGACCCGATGCTTGTGCGTCCGGCCCCCTTGACGGAGGCCGGGCGCTGCCTTTATAGTGAAGATGGCACCTTTATCAAATTTCACAAAGGAGGCATGGAGGATGCAATACCAGATCGCGGGCGAACCGCTGCCGGTGGTGACCTGCCAGCTGGCCGCGGGCGAGACGATGATCACCGAGCGGGGCAGCATGAGTTGGATGACCCCCAACATGAGGATGGAGACCACCACCGGCGGAGGCCTGGGCAAGGCCTTTGGCCGGCTGCTGGCGGGCGAGGCGCTGTTCCAGAACCGTTACACCGCCGAGGGAGGGCCGGGCCTGATCGCCTTTGCCTCCAGCTTTCCCGGCAGCATCCGGGCCTTCGAGATCGGCCCGGGGCGCGAACTTGTGGTGCAGAAGAGCGGTTTTTTGGCCAGCGAGGCGGGGGTGGAACTGTCGGTCTTTTTCCAGAAAAAGATCGGTTCCGGCTTCTTCGGCGGCGAGGGTTTCATCATGCAGAAACTCTCGGGCCATGGCATCGCGTTCGCCGAGTTCGACGGATATGTGATGGAGTATGAACTGGCCGCCGGCCAGTCGCTGGTGGTGGACACCGGCTACATCGCCGCCATGGACGCCACCTGTACCATGGACATCGTCACGGTGCAAGGCGTGAAAAACGCCTTTTTCGGGGGCGAGGGGCTGTTCAACACCGTGGTCACCGGGCCGGGGCACATCTGGCTGCAGACCATGCCCATCAGCAGCGTGGCCGCGGTGCTGCGGCCTTTCTTCCCCTCTTCCGGTAACAACTGAACACGCAAAAAGGAGCCGTTCCCCATGGGGAACGGCTCCTTTTTTGTTCAATCCGCCGCTTCGGCCAGTTCCCCGGCCAGCGCGCGGGCGGCGGCGCTCACCTCGCCGATCTGTTCCGGTGTGATGCCGTCCAGATGGAAGCCGCCGGTGCAGACGGTGACCCGGCCGGTGCGGCTCGCCACCGTCTCCGCTATGAGGCGGCAGATGGCCTCGTCCTTGTGGCCGCAGACGTTCAGCACCGAGGCGGTGGCGCTGACGCTGCCATCCCCCAGCAGGGAGGGCCTGGGCTCGGCCAGCACCGTGCAGCCGATGTGGGGCGACTGCCCGCCATACAAAAGGATGTGGCAGCTGCCGTCCAGCACGGCGGCCTCGGCGCAGAGCGCGCCGCAGGCAAGCTGTTTTTGCCGAAGGATCTTCCTCACATTCCCTGCCATCTGCGGTACTCCTTTGCCTCCACGCCGAAGGGCTCCACCAGCTTGGCGGCGATGTGATAGACCATCTCGTCAATGGTCTCCGGTTTATGGTAGAAGGTGAGCATGGGCGGGATGATGCGCACCGTGGGCAGCAGGGCCAGTTCGTGCAGGTTGCGCAGGTGGATGGCGCTCATGGGGGTCTCCCGGGCGGCCAGCACCAGCGGGCGGTGCTCCTTGATGGTCACGTCCGCGGCGCGCAGCAGCAGGTTGTCGGCATAGCCGGCGCAGATGCCCGCCGCCGTCTTCATGCTGCAGGGCACCACCAGCATGCCCGCCGCCGGCCAGGAACCGCTGGCGGGGGGCGCGCCGATCTCCCCCGGCCGATAGACCGCGTCCACCAGCGGGGCAAGCTGTTCGGGGGCCAAGCCCGTCTCCTGGCGCAGCGTCAGGGCGGCGCTGTCGCTCATAATGAGCACGGCCGACCGGCCGGCGGCACGGATCAGCTTCAGGCACTGAATGAGCAGCGGCATGCCGCTGGCGCCGGAGGCGCCCACCACGATGGCGTCACGATCCATATTGTCACTCCTTTACCCAATGGGCGGGATCCACGTCCATGAAGCGGGCGCGGACGAACCGGGCCTTCTGATCGTAGGGCACGGTGCAGTCGAAGATGGTCTTGCAGGCGATGCCGTGGTCCCGGATGGAGGGCGAGCAGGCCGGATCGTTGGATGGGTCCAGCGGATGACAGCGCACCCCGGGAATGGTGATGATGTCGGCGTCGCCCTGGAAGCGGGTGTTCATGGCCCAGAGCACATCGTTCATGTCGAAGCAGTCCACATCCTCGTCCACCAGGAAGATGTGCTTGAGTTCGCTAAAGGCGGAGAAAGCCAGCAGCGCCGCCTGGCGCTGGCGGCCCTCGTCGCTGGGGGAAAGTTTTTTGAACTGCAGAACCGCCATGTATTTGCCGCCGCCGGCGGAGGCGCAGTAGACATTCTGCAGGCGTCCGGGCATGGCCTTGTCCACCATGCCCCAGATGGAGGCCTCGGTGGGGATGCCCGCCATCGACACATGCTCCTCGCTGGGGCCGATGCAGGTCTGCATGATGGGGTCTTTGCGGGTGGTCACCGCGGTGACCTTGATGAGCCAGCAGTCTTTGGAGGCGGGGCCGGTGTAGCCGGGGAACTCGGGCATGGCAAAGCCGGAATGGCTGTTCTGGTCCTCCTGCACCCGCACGCCGGGCACCACCTCGCCCTCGATGACATACTCGGCGTTGGCGATGGCCTTCTCGTTCACGGTCAGGCACTTGCACAGCTGCACCGGCTCGCCCCGCAGCGCGCCGGCCACCGCCAGCTCATCGTAACCCAGGGGGGTGGTGGGCGCCTCGAAGCAGGAGCCGATCTCGATGGCGGGGTCCACGCCGATGCTGATGGAGATGGGCAGCCGCTGCCCCAGCTGCTCCGCCCGCTCGGCCATGGCGCCGATGTGGCGCGCGCCGGGGGTGAAGAAGATGGACAGTTCGTCCCTGCCCTGGATGCACAGCCGGTGGATGGTCACATCGCTGCGGCCGGTGTCCGGATGGGTGGCGTAGCACATGCCCAGGGTGATGTAGGGGCCGGCGTCGTCCGGGGTGTTGGTGGGCGCGGGCACCAGCTTGAACAGGTCAAAATCCGGGTCGGTGGCCCTGTGCACCACCTCCTGACAGGGGGCAGGGCCCTCCGCCAGCACCGGCGGCACGGGGTTGGCAACGCTCTGGTACATCTTTTTGCCCAGTTCACGGGCATCGCAATCCAGCAGGGCCGCCACCCGTTTGCGGCTGGCCAGCAGGCCGATGGCCACCTTGGCGCCGGGATGCCCCTTCACGTTGTTGAAGATCATGGCGGGGCCCTCTTTGGTGGGGCGCATCACCGTTCCGCCCGCGCCCACATGGCGGTAGACGCCGGCCAGTTCGGCCATGGGGTCCACCTCCACGTCGGTCTCGATGAGCTGGCCGGGCAGGGAGCCCAGCAGCGCCAGCGCGATGCGCAGATCGGTCACTTTGTTGTTCATCTCTGAACCGTCCTTTCTTGTTGCAGAATTTATACGATCCTGTTTTTGCAGTAAAACACATTCCCGCATCCGCCGTCCTGCCGCAGCAAACTGTGGGGGCGGCGGGCCTTTGCCAGCACACCCTTGTGCCCCGCGAAGGCACAGGGCACGTCGTCGGTGCGGCCGGCGAGCACGTCGTCGCAGACGCCGATCACCTCGTCGATGATATCCGCCGGCAGACGGCCGGTGCCGTGGGCGTCCAGCACGGTGTCGAACCGGCCTTCCAGCCGGCTGCGCAGCCGCAGGAGGTTCTCCCGGTAAGCCGCCACGGAAAGGCTTTCCGGCCCGCCCAGGAAGGTGAAGCTGCTGCAGGCGTCCCCCACCGCCAGGGTGCGGAGTTCCCGCAGCAGCACCACCATGGAGCCGGGGGTATGGCCGGGGCACTCAAACACGTCCAGATGCACCCCACCCAGGTCAAAACCGGCCCCGTCCCGCAGAGGATGAAAGCGCCTGGGGTCGGCGCACGGGATCATGGGCGGGTCCTGTTCCAGCCGGGGCCGCGCCCCGTGCAGCGCCTCGATGCGGAAAGCCTGCCGGGCGTGCTGGCAAAAGACCGGGATGTCCCGCGGGTCCATCCACACGTCCTCAAACTCCCCCGCCCCCATGGCATGATCCACATGGCCATGGGTGAGCAGCACCACCAGCGGCTTGCCGGTGAGGCTCCGCACCACCTGGCGCAGGCTGCCGAACCCGCCCCCTGTGTCGATCAGGGCGACGCGCTCGCCGCCTTCCACCAGGTACATGAATTCGTGCATCAGCCCTCCGATGCGCACGAGTTGCGGAGAAAGACGCTGTATGCTGAACTGTTCCATAAGACCCTCCCCGCCGGGGCGTTTGTGATGCAGGCAAAGAATTGTGCCGGACAGCCGGAAATCGGGAAGCAGAACGTGCTGCTTCCCGATTTCCGTCCATGCACGGCAACCTTAAATATGGAGGAAGAAGAGAAATTTATTTCTTTTTCAGGATGGTCTTTTCCATCGCGATCTTGGTGATGACGCTCAGCACCATGGTGATGACAACGGTGGGAACGAACACAGTCCAGAAGGAGTAGGTGGTGGCCTCGGTGTTCTTGCCCATCACCCGCAGCACCAGGATGGCCACCGGGTAGTGCAGCATGTACATGTACAGGGAGATGCTGCCCAGATAGGCGAACAGCTTGCTGGTGACGTCGTTGTTCAGCACAGCGGTCAGGCCGTCCTTGTTCATCAGGGACAGGGTGATGATCACGATGCAGAGCAGGGACACGGTCCAGCGGTCCAGGTTGAAGTAGGTGGGCTGGTAGATGGTGTACCACAGGAGCAGGATGCTGCACACGATGTTCACCAGGGTCAGCAGAGCCTTGCCGCCGGCGGTGAAGGTGTGAGCGGAGACCTTCTGCACCAGGTAGTAGATCATGCAGCCGCCCATCATACCAAGCATAACATAAAGCAGGCCGTTGTTAAAGCCCAGCATGGCAGTTCGCAAAAGAGCCGCCGGGGCGCTCCAACAGGAGCGCCCCGGCGGCTCTTTTTTTATCTGTACTCAGGCGCAGCGGCCGGCGGGATGGCCGCCGCAGACGACCTCGCCCCTGGATGCGGGGTCGTCCCGGATGACTTCGCCCACAGCGGGGGCTTCGATGCGGCCCGCCTTCGGGTTTTTGACGCTGTCGATGGGGGTGGTGACGGTGGCCTGCACCTCGCTCTTTTCGAAAGCCAGGTCGGTGTGTTCCATGCGGCAGTTGATCAGCCGCAGGCCCTTGCAGTAGCACAGGGGCTGGGTGCCCCGGATCACACAGTTCTCAAAGGTGAGGTTCCGGCTGTACCAGCCCAGATACTCCCCTTCCACCACGCTGTTTTTCACCATCACGTCGCGGGCGTGCCAGAAGGCATCTTTGGTGGAAAGGCGGCAGTTTTCCAGCACCGCGTCCCGGATGTACTGGAAGGAATATTTCCCGGTGAAGGTCACATTGCGAAAACGCAGCCCGGAGGCGCGCATCATGAAATACTCGCTTTCGGCGGTGCAGTCCTCCATGGTGATCTTTTTCGTGCTCCAGCCGAACTCCGGCGAGCGGATGTCGCAGCCGCGCAGCTCCACATCGGCGCACTCCCGCAGGGCCTTGATGCCGTGCAGAAGGGTGTGTTCCAGCCGGATGCGGCGGGAGTACCACAGGGCGGCGCGGCAGTTCACCGTGAGTTCACAGTTTGTCACCGTGAGGCCCCGGTCGTGCCAAAAGGGATAGCGCAGATTGAAAAAGCTGTTCTCCGCGGCAATGTTCGCGCATTCCTTAAAGGCGCTCTCCCCGTCCGCCGGGCCGTCAAAGCGGCAGCGCTCCACCTTCACGTTTCGCACGCCGTACAGCGCGCGCTCCTCATCAAACGTCTCGTTCTCGATGATCTTCATACCGTTCTCTCCATGTCTGCTTCTCTTTGCGGGTCGTTTCCCGCCATTTTCTTCGTTTTCAGTATACGCCCCTTTTAGGGAAAGCACAAATGCTTATATTTTATGCTCCGCCATAGGCAACAGGCATGGAAAGGCGCAGAAACGCCCCCCGCATGAATGTTTTCAAACAAAGGCAGGGCGCGGCAATTCTGCCGCGCCCTGCCCGAAAAACCATCTTTCCGCGGCGGTTCACTCCACCGTGACGCTCTTGGCCAGGTTGCGGGGTTTATCCACGTCCAGGCCCTTGCCCACCGCCACATAATAACTCAGCAGCTGCAGCGGCACCACCGCCAGCGAAGCGGTGAACAGCGGGTCGGTGCGGGGCACATACACCGCGAAGTCGGCGGTGTCCTCGATGCTGTAATTCCCGTAGCAGGTGAGCCCCATCAGATACGCGCCCCGGCTCTTGCACTCCACCAGGTTGCTCACCGTCTTTTCGTACAGTTCGCCCTGGGTGAGCAGTCCCACCACCAGCGTGCCCTCCTCGATGAGGCTGATGGTGCCGTGCTTGAGTTCGCCGGCGGCGTAGGCCTCCGAGTGGATATAGCTGATCTCCTTGAGTTTGAGGCTGCCCTCCAGGCTGATGGCGTAGTCGATGCCCCGGCCGATGAAAAAGCAGTCCCGCATGGCCACCTGCTTGGAGGCGAACCACTGCAGCCGCTCCTTGTCCTCCAGGATCTTTTCGATCTTGCCGGGCAGTGTTTCCAGTTCCTGCATCAGCTGGGCACAGCGGGCCTCGTCGATCTGCCCCTTTGCCAGGGCAAACCGGATGGCCAGGATATACACGGCCATCAGCTGCGCGCTGTAGGCCTTGGTGGTGGCCACGGCGATCTCCGGCCCGGCCAGGGTGTACATCACGTTGTCCGCCTCGCGGGCAATGGAGGAGCCCACCACGTTCACGATGCCCAGGGTGCGGGCTCCCAGCTGCTTTGCTTCCCGCAGGGCGGCAAGGCTGTCCGCCGTCTCGCCCGACTGGCTGATGACGATCACCAAAGTGCCCTCCTCCAGCAGGGGGCGACGATAGCGGAACTCCGAGGCCAGTTCCACCCGCACCGGCACGCGGGCCAGCTGCTCGAATACATACTGGGCGGTGACCCCCACATGCCAGGCGGAACCGCAGGCCACGATGCACACATGGCGCACCGCCCGCAGATCCTCGTCGGACAGGCCCACGGAGGAGAGATCCGGCGCGCCCTCGCCCGCAAAGGCGTGAAGGGTGTCCGCCAGCGCCTTGGGCTGCTCGTGGATCTCCTTCATCATGAAAAATTCGTAGCCGGACTTCTCGGCCGCCTCCGAATCCCACTTGATCGTGGTGAGGGGCTTTTCGATCTCGTCGCCGTCCAGATTGTAAAAGGTGACGCCGTCCTTGTCCAGCCGGCCGATCTCCATGTTGCCGATGTAGTAGACGCTGCGGGTGAACTTCAGGATGGCCGGCGCGTCGGAGGCCAAAAAGGTCTCCCCCTCCCCCACGCCGATGATCATGGGGCTGTCCTTCCGGGCAACGTAGATCTGGCCGGGGTAGTCCTTGAACATCACCGCCAGCGCATAGGAACCGCGGATGCGCACCATGGCATGATTGATGGCGTCCACCGGGGTGCCTTCGTACTTCTTATAATAGTAGTCGATCAGCTTCACCGCCACCTCGGTGTCGGTGGAAGAATAGAAGCGGTAGCCCTTTTTGGTCAGCTTTTCCCTGAGCTGCTGGTAGTTCTCAATGATGCCGTTGTGCACCGCCACCACGTTCATGTCGTCGCTGCAATGGGGGTGGGCGTTGGTCTCGCTGGGCTCGCCGTGGGTGGCCCACCGGGTGTGGCCGATGCCGCAGGTGCCCGGCAGGGTGAGCCCGCCGTTGATCTTTTCCGACAGCACCTTCAGGCGCCCCTTTGCCTTCACCAGCTGCACCGGGGCGTCGCCGTCCCGCGTGGCCACCCCCGCCGAGTCATAGCCCCGGTACTCCAGTTTCGAAAGCCCCTCCAAAAGAATGGGCGCCGCCTGCCTGGAGCCCGTATATCCTACGATACCGCACATTGGTCTTCGCCTCCTGTTTCCGCGTTTTTCGTGAAAACCGCCCCTGTCCGGCTGCGGTTTTTCTCTCTTTTCCATTTCATGCAGTGTGGGCTCTTCCCGTGAGAAAAGTCCTTTTGTGCAAAAAACACGGATATAAGTATAACATATTCTCCGGCGATTGCAATCCCATTTTCGTACAAAGGGCGGCGGGAACGGTTTGTGCGTCCTGTTTTTGGGCCATTCGGGGCGGCTTTATCGGGCCGACGGGCCGCGCAGCAATTTTTTATAGGTGAGGTCCATGCCCAGCGCGCCCAGCGACGCGGTGAGCAGAATGCCCGTGACCGCCACCGACAGCACCAGCTGCCCGCAGCCAAGGCCCGCCGCCAGCGGCACCGAGCCGATGGCCGCCTGCACGGTGGCCTTGGGCAGGTAGGCGATGACGCAGAACAGCCGCTCCCTGACCGAGAGAGAAGTGCCCGCGAGGCAGAGGGCCACCCCCACCGCCCGGAATACCAGCGCCAGGGCGATCATGGCCACCGCGCCAAGGCCCGCGCCCAGAGTGTAGCGCACATCCACCGCCGCGCCCACCAGCACGAAGAGGAGCACCTCCGCCGCCAGCCACAGCTTGCCGAACTTCTGGCTCAGACGGGCCGCCACCCCCGGCGCGCAGCGCAGCTTGAGGACACAGGCCATGCTCACCACCGCCAGCAGCCCGGAGAGGGGCAGCCTGCCCTCCAGCCGGTCCTCCGCCGCCATCAGCAGAAAGGACACCCCCAGCACCACGATCACCTTCACGCTGTTGCGCACCAGATGGGCGTGGGCATAGGCTGTTTCAAAAAAGGCGCTGAGGCCCCAGCCCGCTGCCGCCCCCAGCGCCACGCCGCACAGGATGGACACCGGGATGGAGCCGAACGCCGCCAGATCCGCCCCCTGGCCCTGGGCCATGCCCAGGAAGGTGGAGAAGAGCACGATCACAAAGATGTCGTCGCAGGAGGCGCCGGCCATCACCATCTGCGGGATGCCCCGGTCGGTGCCCCAGCCCTCTTCCATCAGCCGCACCATCCGGGGCACCACCACCGCCGGCGACACCGCCGCCATCACAGCCCCCAGCACCGCGGCCTCCGCTCGCGAAAGGCCCAGCAGCACCGGCGCCAGCAGCAGATAGCCCGCGATCTCAAAGCTGGCCGGCAGAAAACTCATCAGCACCGCCGGCCGCCCCACCCGTTTCAGATCCGCCAGGTCCAGCGAAAGGCCCGCCTTGAGCAGAATGATGATGAGGGCCATCTGCCACAGTTCGGCGCTGAGGGAAAGGATGGAGCCATCCAGCACATTCAGCGCCGAGGGCCCCAGCAGCACGCCCACCGCCAGCATGCCGATGATGCGGGGCAGGCGCAGCCGCTGGCAGAGGGCCGCCGCGGCCAGGCCCGCCAGAAATACGAATCCGAGACTTGTCAACATGTGTTTTCCTCCCTTTTGGCCGCAAAAAAAGCCGACAGCTGCCGCGACCGGTTCGATCACAGAAGTCATCAGCTTTAAAAAGCGGTTTAGGTTTCCCAAGGGAGAACTTCATTCCCTGGCCAGAATTATATGCCTTGGCGGGCCAATTGTAAATGCGGGCAATTCCTTTTTGCCACTTTTCGTGGTTTTACCCAAAAATCCATTTATCATTGTTATTTTTTGATCTTAACGATGTTTTTCAAAAAGAGATTGTCAATCGTTTGACAATCTGCGGCAAGTTGCTACAATAAGTTTTGTAAAACAGTTTTGTAAAACTTATTTTTTAAAGGAGCGTTTTTGTATGGTAAACGTCGCGGAACTGTTTTCCCTGAAGGGCAAAGTGGTCGCTGCCACCGGCGCCACCGGGTATCTGTGCCAGAATTTCATCGAGGCGTGCGCCCAGTCCGGCGCGGACATCGCCGCCATCGACATGAAGGGCACCGAGGAGAAGCTGGAGGCACTGGCCGAGCGCATCCACAAGGACTACGGGGTACAGGTGAAGTGCTACACCGCCGACAACTCCAGCGAGGAGGACGTCAAATCGGTGGCCGAAGCCATCAAGGCGGACTTCGGCAAGGTGGACGGCCTCATCAACTCGGCGGGCATCAACATCCACGGCAAGGTGGAGGACTACACCGCTGAAGACTACAACCGCCTGATGCAGATCAATGTGACCGGCACCTTTGTGATGTGCAAGCATTTCGGCGCCATCATGTGCCAGCAGAAGTTCGGCTCCATCGTGAACATCGCCTCCTTCGGCGGCACCATCATCAACAAGCCGCCGCGCACCATGTCCGGCTACTGCACCTCCAAGGCGGCCGTGCTGCACATGACCCGTGCCGTGGCCGGCGAGTTCGGCGCCTCCAACGTGCGCTGCAACAGCGTCTCCCCCGGATTTTTGGAGCACGGCATGAGCCATGTGAAGAATTTTGTGCAGCTGAGCGATCCCAGCATCCAGCAGGACACCCTGAACAACACCCCCATGCACCGCGTGGGCGCGCCGCATGAGCTGGCGGGCGCGGTGGTCTACCTGCTGTCGGACGCTTCCACCTTTACCACCGGCATCGACATCATCATCGACGGCGGCTACCAGGTGTGGTAACCACAGGCAAAAATGTGAGGTGTGAGAACAATGGTTTTTGAAGTTGCATTTATCTGGGTCGCCATCGTGGAGATGCTTTGCCAGGTGGTGCAGGGCATCACCGGCTTCGGCGCCACCGTGCTGGGCGCGCCCTTCATCACCGCCCTGCTGGGCACCCAGACCGGCGGCCCCTACGGCACGCTGATCTCCCATATCCTGCTCATCGGCATGGCCATCCCCTGTTTCAAGAAGGTGTCCTGGAAGGACCTGGTGAAGGTCATCGTGGTGTGCGGGCCCTTTGAGGCCGTGGGCGCCTACTGGGGCTACAAGGTGCCCTCGGTGGTCACCCAGATCGTCATCGGCTTTGCGGTGACCCTGATCGCCTGCATCAACATCTATAAGATCTTCATCAAGGACGCGCTGCTGCGCCGCCAGGGCCGCACGGTGGACGAAGGCCTCTCCAACAGCGTGGCCAACAAGGTCTTTCAGTACGCCTGCCTGGTGATCGGCGGCCTGGTGAACGGCGCCTACTCCGTGGGCGGCCCGCTGATCACCGTCTACGCACTGAACTCCATCGAGGACAAGGAGAAATTCCGCAACACGATGGTGTGGGTGTGGGTCATCATGAACTCCATCCTGGTGATCCCCCAGCAGATCATCGGCGGTCTGTACACCCCGCGGCTGCTCAGCTGCATCGTGGTCACGCTGCCGCTTTCCATCCTGGGCGTGTTCGCGGGCATGAAGCTGATGAAGCACCTCAACAAGGACCTGTTCCTGAAGATCGTGTATGTGCTGCTGCTGATCGTGGGCGGCAACATGTTCATCCGCGCGCTGCTTGCCCTGTAAGGCGGATCGGGAGGTCGATCGCATGGCCGCAAAAAGCAATTATAAACCATGGCTGATCACCCTGCTGGCCTGCGTGGCGCTGGCCCTGTTGCCCACCGGCGCGGTCTTCACCCTGGGAGTGAAGAAATACCTGCTGGTCACGGTGGCGGGCATCCTGTGCTGCGCTTTCAGCCTGCTGGACAACATGGTCATCGGCGTGCTGCTGCCCCTGGCTTACTGGCTGTGCGGAGTGGCCCCCGCCAGCGTGGTGTACAGCGGCTGGGCGGGCACCCTGCCCTGGATCACCCTGGGCACACTGCTGCTGACGGTGATCCTGGAGGAGTCCGGCCTGCTGCGGCGCATCGCCCTGTTCGCCATCATCCGCTCGGGCGCCAGTTACCGGGGCGTCTGCTTTGCGCTGCTGTTCTCCGGTTTTCTGTGCAGCCTGTTCACCTCCTGCTGTGTGCAGTATGTGTTCGCGCCGCTGGCCTACGGCGTGTGCCGCACCCTGAAACTGAAACCCGGCACCGCGGCGGCGGGCGTGATGCTGGCGGCCGCCATGGGTACCATTTCCGCAAACGGCGTTATCCCCTACCCCGGCTTCATCGGGGTGCTCACCGCCGGCGCCTCCACCCCGGAGGACCCGGTGACCCTGGGCTGGGTGCAGGCGCTGTGGTCGCTGTGGCCGGGCTTCCTGTTTATCACCTTCTACCTGTGGTTCATGCTGCGTTTTCTCATCAAGGCGCCGCAGATCGACGCGAAGGAAGAGTTCCGTGCCCAGTATGCCCGGCTGGGGCCGGTGAGCTCCGGCGAGAAAAAATGCCTGGCGGTGATCGGGCTGATCCTGGCGCTGCTGCTCACCGCCCAGTGGACCGGGCTGGACACCGCCCTGCCCTTCATCGTCTGTCCCTGGCTGTTCTTTTTGCCGGGGCTGCGGGTGGCCGGCAAGGACACGCTGAAAAACGTGAACTTCGGCATGGTGTTTCTGATCACGGCCTTTGTGGCCGTGGGCAGCGTGGCGGGTTACGTCAAGCTGGACAGCATTGCCGAGACCTATCTGCTGCCGCTGTTCGAGGGGACCAACCTCCTCACCACTGTTCTGCTGACCTACGCGTTCGGCCTGCTGATGAATTTCCTGCTCACGCCGCTGGGCTATTTTTCCGCCTTCAGCAGCGTGCTGGGCAGCCTCTACCGCTCGCTGGGCTACAATGTGCTGCTGGGCCTGTTCGTCTTCCAGTACACCAGCGACGCGGTGGTGCTTCCCTACGAAAACATGGCATATCTCGTGTACTTCTCCTTCGCCATGTTCGGCATCCGGGATTTTGCAAAGCTGTACGCCCTCAAGATCCCCATGCAGATCCTGTTCATCTGCACGGTGATGATGGCCTGGTGGCGGTTCATCGGTCTTGTCTGAACCATTTTGCGCCGGCGCGCCCGGAACGGGCCGCCGGCGCTTGCTTTTAGGGCAAAACAATGATAGATTAAATAATAGCAGATACTTTTACAAAACATTTTTCAAAAAGGAGGTGCCTTGGTGCGCCAAACCGCAAATCTGATCTTCCAGCACATTTACCGGAATATGGAAAAGGGCGTTACCCGGCAGGAACTGGCGCTGCAGCTGGACATGAGCCTTCCCACCATCGGCACCCATCTGAAGCTGCTGGCCGAGCAGGGGCTGATCGTGGAGATCACCGAAGAGAAGAGCCGCCGCACCGGGCGGCGGTCCAACCTGATCTATCCGAACCCCGCCTGCCGCTACAGCGTGGGGCTGGAAGTCCGCAAAGACAGCGTGAAGTTTCTTTTGATGGATTTTCGCCAGCATGTGCTGGACCGCTTCACCCGCTCGTTTGACTTTACCGATCAGGAAGCGCTGCCCGGTTTTCTGGCCGGCACCATTGAGGAACTGCTGGAAGCCCACTATATCCCCCGGGATCGGGTGCTGGGCGTGGGGACCGCCATCACCGCGATCGTGACCAAGGACGTCCCGCCGCTGATCCACGCTTATATCCTGAACATCGACCGCTGGCAGCAGGAGCGCATCACCCGCGCCATCCCCTATCCCTGCACCCTGCGTCAGATCGCCGCCGCGGCGCTCTTTGCCAACCTGCAGCAGGTGCCGGAGAAGGATTCGCTGACCTATGTGTGGATCGGCGAGGTACTGGCCGCCGCCACAGCCTTCCAGCGGGGGGTATACTGGGGCGATCACAGCCTTTGCATGGAGATCAACCACTTTTGCATGGTGCCCGGCGGCCGGCTGCACAACTGCGGCAAACGGGGATGCCTGGGGGCCTACTGTTCCGCCGATCAGCTCTCCGAAGGGCCCTACGGCAGCCTGGATCGCTTTTTTGCCGCGCTGGAGGCCGGCGAACCGGCGGCGGTGGTGCGCTGGGAGCAGTACACCGATATCCTGGCCCAGGCCCTGAACAACCTGTATCTTGTGGTGGATTGCGCCATCGTGCTGGGCGGGCCGGTGGGCTCCCGGCTGACCCCCTTTCTGGGCGGACTGCAGCGGAAGGCCTCCGCCTTCAATCCCAACGACAACGCCACCGGCTACCTGCAGGTGGACACCTGCGATGACAGCGCCATTCTGAGCGCCGCCCAGGACGTGATCCACCAGTACGTTTTTTCCGGCCAGGCTGCGGCCGACGAGGACTGAACGAACGCTTGCTTTGCCATACCGGGCGGGGCGGCCTCTTGTGAGGCCGCCCCGCCTTTCTGCATTCCGTCGGGAATACCAAAAACCTCCCCTTCCAGTTATGCAAAGGGGAGAATCCGTCCCCGCCCCGTTGTTTTGCGCCGCCCGGCGGTGTAAGATAGCGTTGAAGGAAACCCATTTTAAATTTCTGGTTTCCAAGGAGGGCGCTATGGACAAGGCGCGGGAAAAGTGCATCCGCGAGGCTATCGCGCTGTGCAGCGAGCAGGGGCTGGATTTCACCATGAGCCAGCTGGCGGCGCGGCTGGGCATGAGCAAAAAGACGCTGTATGTGCTGTTCGACAGCAAGGAGGCGCTGCTGCTGGCCACGGTGGACGCCATGTTTGACGAAGTGAAGGCCAGCGAAGCGGATGTGCTGGCCCGGGCGGACCTGGACCTGGCGGCCAAGGTGCGGCGGCTGGTGGTGGTGCTGCCCGACTCCTACCAGACGCTGGACTGGGCTCGCCTGCGCGGAGTGGAGGAAAAGTATCCCGCGGTATATCGCCGCATCCGCCAGCGGCTGGAATCGGGCTGGGAACCCACGCTGGAACTGCTGCGCCGCGGCATGGACGAGGGGGTGCTGCGCCCCTTTGAGCCGGGCCTTCTTCGGGCGGTGGTGGAGGGAGCCATCGAGCATTTTCTGGCCACCGACGCATTGGAGCGGGAGGGGCTGGACTATGTACAGGCCCTGGACGGGATGATGGATCTGTTGATGAACGGCATTTTGGTGCAAAGGGAGGAAAAGCCATGAAGCACATTCCCTGGAACGACGGCTGGTATTTCACGCCCCACTACGAGCCGCGGCTGGCCGCGCTGGAAGCGCCGGAAGAGGGCCTTGCGGCGGTGCGGCTGCCCCACACGGTGACGATGCTGCCCTTCAACGAGTTCAGCGAGCAGATGTATCAGACGGTGAGCGGCTACCTGCGTTTTTTCACTCCGCCGGAGGAATGGCGGGGCAAGCGGGTGCGGGCGGTGTTTGAGGGCGCGGCCCACTTCGCGAAGGTATATCTCAATGGGGCGCTGCTGGCGCAGCACGGCTGCGGTTACACCGCTTTCACCGCGGAACTGACCGACCACCTGCGCTGGGGGGAGCCCAACAACCTGACGGTGGAGCTGGACAGCCGGGAGACGCTGGACGTGCCCCCCTTCGGCAATGTGATCGACTACCTGACCTACGGGGGGCTCTACCGGGAGGTGTATCTGGAGGTGGGCGGGCCCGCTTTCATCGACGATCTCTGCGTGCGGGCGGATATGGACGGCAGCCTGCGCTGCCTGCCCCGCTGCGAAAACGCTGCCGGCCACTCGCTGCGCCTTGCGGTGTGCGGCGAGAGCGGCGAAGAACTGGCCCGCTGGGAGGGGGACGCCGACACGGGCGAGGTCCTTCTGCAGGTGGAGCGCCCCGCCCTGTGGGACTGCGAGCACCCGAACCTTTACACTTTGCGGGCAACTCTGCTGCGGGAGGGCGCCGTCGCGGATGAGTACAATGTGCGCTTTGGATTCCGCCGGGTGGAGTTCCGGCCGGAAGGTTTTTATCTCAACGGCAGGCGGGTGCTGCTGCGGGGACTGGACCGGCACCAGAGCTGGCCCTATATGGGCTACGCCGCTCCCGCCCGGGCTCAGCGGCTGGACGCGGACATCCTGAAGTTCGAGCTGGGCTGCAACGCGGTGCGCACCAGCCACTATCCCCAGAGCCGCCACTTCCTCGACCGGTGCGACGAGATCGGCCTCGTGGTGTTCACCGAGATCCCCGGCTGGCAGCACATCGGGGGCGACGCCTGGAAGGCCCAGGCGCTGGAAAACACCCGGGAGATGGTGCTGCAAGGGCGCAACCATCCGTCGATCTTCCTGTGGGGGGTGCGCATCAACGAGAGCGCGGACGACGACGAATTTTACCGCCGCACCAACGAGATCGCTCACCGGCTGGACCCCACCCGCCCCACCGGCGGGGTGCGCAACTTCGCCCACAGTCACCTTTTGGAGGATGTGTATACCTACAACGACTTCTCCCACCACGGGGACAACCGGGGCTGCGCCGCCCGCGGCAGCATCACGAGGGAAAAGGACAAGGGCTACCTCATCAGCGAATACAACGGGCATATGTTCCCCACCAAGGCCTTCGACTGCGAGGACAAACGGCTGGAACACGCGCTGCGCCACGCCCGGGTGCTGAGCGACGCGGCCAAAGGCGAGGGCATTGCCGGCAGCTTCGGCTGGTGCATGTTCGACTACAACACCCACCGGGACTTCGGCAGCGGCGACCGCGTCTGTTACCACGGGGTGATGGATATGTTCCGCAACCCGAAACTCGCCGCGGCGGTGTACGCCAGCCAGCGCCGGGACGCACCGGTGCTGGAGGTGAGCAGCGGGATGGACATCGGCGAGCACCCCGCCGGGGCGCTGGGCACGGTGGCGGTGTTCACCAACGCCGACCGGGTGGACGTCTACCGCAACGACCTGCCGGCGGGCAGCTTCTTCCCCGCGGCGGAGTACCACGGCCTCGCCCATCCGCCGGTGCTCATCGACGACACGGTGAGCCCCCTTTTGCAGAGCCAGGAGGGCATGAGCCGCCGCACCGCCGCCATGGTGCGTCAGGTGCTGCTGGCCTCCGCCCGCTGCGGCAGCGCCCTGCCCCTGCCGGTGCTGGTGAAGGCGGCCTATCTGATGCTGTGCAAAGGCTTTTCCCGGGAGGATGGCCTGCGCCTTTATGGAAATTATGTGGCCGGCTGGGGCGGCCAGGTGGTGCGCTGGCGCTTTGACGCCGTGAAGGACGGCCGGGTGGTGGCCAGCGCAGTGCGCTGCCCCGGCGACACGCTGGCGCTGGAAGTGAATGCGGACACCGACACCCTCACCGACGGCCCCAGCTGGGACATGGCCACCGTCCGCATCCGGGCGGTGGACGAGTTCGGGGCGCCGCGCGTCTATTGCAGCCGCAGCCTGACCCTGCGTGCCGAGGGTGCGGTGGAACTGATCGGCCCGTCGGCGGTGCCCCTTGCCGGCGGGATGGCCGGGTGCTATCTGCGCACCCGGGGCGAGGCCGGCGAGGGCCGGCTGACCATCGAAACGGAGGGCGCGCAGCCCGTGCGCCTTTTCTTCCGGGTGGAAAAACGAGAGGAGGAACGGATATGAAAACAACGGCAAGGCAATCACTGGGCTTTGGTCTCGGCGCGGTGGGCAAGGACATGGTATACGCCCTTGTCTCCGGCTTTATTCTCTATTATTACAATGACATCCTGGGCATCAGCGGCACCTTCACCGGTGTGATGATGATGGCCGCCCGGGTGTTCGACGCCTTCAACGACCCGCTGATGGGCGTGGTGGTGGAAAAGACCAGCACCCCCTTCGGCAAGTTCCGGCCCTGGATCGTCACCGGCACGGTGACCAACGCCCTCATCCTCTACGGCATGTTCGCCATGCCTGCCTCCCTCACCGGCACCGCCATGCTGGTGTACGCCTCGGCGGCCTATGTGCTGTGGGGCGTGACCTACACCCTGATGGACATCCCCTTCTGGAGCATGATCCCCGCCATCACCGCCCCCGGCAAGGAGCGGGAGAACCTGTCGGTGATCGGGCGCAGCTGCGCCGCCGTGGGCTACGCGGTGCCCACCATCCTCACCATGCTGCTGGTGGTGCGGCTGGGCACCGGCGAGCGGCAGGGTTTTTCCCTCTTCGCCGCCGGGGTCGCGGTGCTGTTCGTCATCGCCGAGCTGGTGTGTGTGGCGCTGGTGCGGGAAAAGCCCGCCGAGCGGCAAAAGACCGCCACGGTGCGGGAGATGTTCTCCGCCCTCGTCCACAACGATCAGGCCATGGTGGTGGTGGTGGGCATCATCGTCTTCAACGCCTCCCTCTACCTCACCACCCAGCTGGGGGTCTACTTCTTCAAGTACGACATCGGCAACAGCGACCTGTTCAGCCTGTTCGGCACCGTGGGCGGCGTGGGCCAGGTGCTGAGCATGGCCAGCCTGCCGCTGCTGCGCCGGCGCTGGGACAGCAAGCAGATCCTGGCCGGGGCGCTGGGGGTGACCATCGCCGGGTATCTGGCCCTCTTCGCCATGGCCATGGCCGGCGTGCGGGCCGTGGCCCCGCTGGCCGCCACCGCCTTTGTCATCTACATCGGCTTCGGCCTTGCCACCGTGCTCACCACCGTCTTCCTGGCGGACACGGTGGACTACGGCGAATACAAGACCGGCCGGCGCAACGAGAGCGTGGTGTTCAGCATGCAGACCTTTGTGGTCAAGCTGGCCAGCGCGGTGAGCGTGCTCATCGCCGGCGTGGGGCTGGATCTCATCGGCCTGGACGACACCGCCCCTGTGCAGGCGGAGAGCACCCTGGTGGGGCTGCGCCTTTTGATGGTGGCGCTGCCGGTGGCGGGCCTTGTGTTCTCCATCGTCTACTTTATGAAAAAATACCGCCTCACCGAGGCGGAGAACGCCCGCATCAGCGAGGCGCTGCGTCAGAGAGAAGGGAGCAAGGGATGATTTTTCAAAAGGACGGGGTCTTTTGTGTGGAGACCGAACGCACCGGCCTGTACATCGCGCCCCGGGGCCCGCTGGCGGAGCAGCTGCACTACGGCCGCAGGATCGAGCCCTCGGCCGAAGCGCTGCGGCAGCCCCTGGCGGTGGCCTACGGCACCGACGTCATCTACGACGAGGGCTTTGACCCGGCGCTCTCGCTGCTGCACCTGGGGCTGGAGGTCTCCCCCACCGAAAAGGGGGATTTCCGCCGGGGCGCGCTGGCCCTGACGCTGGCAAACGGCAGCCCGGTGTGCGACTTGCGCTTTGCGGGCGGCGAGGTGCTGCCCGCCCCGCCCGAGACTCCCGGCATGCCGGCCGCCCGGGCGGCGGGCCAGTGCCTTTCGCTGCGCTTTGAGAGCGGCGAGGGCATGGCGGCGGAACTTTTTTACATTCCGCTGGAAGATTGCGACGTGATCGTGCGGCAAATCAAATTGACCAACCGCACCGGCGGGCCGGTGACCCTGCGCCGAGCCATGAGTTACCAGCTGGACCTGCCCCGGCAGGACCTTGTGCTCACCACCCTCACCGGGGCCTGGGCCCGGGAGTTCGAGCCCTGCACCGCCCCGGTGCGGCGGGGGGTGACCGAATTCGGCAGCGTGTCCGGCGCCTCCGGCCACTACTGCAACCCCTTCTTTGCCCTGAGCGCGCCCGACACGAATGAGCACGCCGGGGAGATCTACGGTTTCAACCTGCTCTATTCCGGCAGCCACGCCGCCAGCGTGGAGGCGGACAGCTACGGCTTCACCCGGGTGATGGCGGGCATCCAGCCGGAGGGCTTTTGCTGGACGCTGGCGGACGGCGAGAGCTTCGTCACCCCCCAGGCGGCGCTCTCCTTCAGCGCCGAGGGACGCAACGGCCTGCGGCACAACATGCACCGCTTTGTGCGCGGGCACATCCTGCCACCCGCCTGGAAGGACGCGCCCCGGCCGGTGCTGGTGAACAATTGGGAAGCCACCTACTTCGATTTCACCCCCCGCAAGCTGCGGGCGCTGGCGGCCAAGGCCGCGGGTCTCGGGGCAGAGCTGTTTGTGCTGGACGACGGCTGGTTTGGCCGCCGCACCGACGATACCAAGGGCCTGGGCGATTTTGACCCCAACCCGAAAAAGCTGCCCCGGGGCCTTGGAGGCCTGGCGGAGGACCTCGCGGAAAAGGGCCTTGCCTTTGGCCTCTGGGTGGAGCCGGAGATGGTCAGCGAGGACAGCGCCCTCTACGAGGCCCACCCGGACTGGGCGGTGGCCTCCCCCGGCGTGGCCCCCAGCCGCAGCCGTCACCAGCTGGTGCTGGATCTCTGCCGGGCCGAGGTGCGGGACTACCTCGTCGAACAGCTGAACACGCTGCTGGACAACGCCCCCATCCGGTATGTGAAATGGGACATGAACCGCCACCACACCGACCGGTTCAGCCCTGCGCTGGACGAACAGGGCCGCTTTGCCCACGCCTGGACGCTGGGCCTCTATCAGGTGCTGGAGGCGGTGACCGCCGCCCACCCGGACGTGCTCTTTGAGGGTTGCGCCAGCGGCGGCAACCGGTTTGACCTGGGCATTCTTTACTACATGCCCCAGATATGGCTCAGCGACGACACCGACGCCTGGGAACGGTGCAAGATCCAGACCTGGGCGAGCCTGGGCTATCCCCAGGGGGTGATGGGCTGCCATGTGAGCGCCGCGCCCAACCACCAGACCCTGCGCTTCACCCCGCTGGACAGCCGCTTTGACGTGGCGGCCTTCGGACTTTTGGGCTACGAGATGGACCTGACCGCCCTGAACCCCGCCCAGGAAAAGAGCGTGAAGGCCCAGATCGAATTTTACAAGGCCCACCGCGACCTGTTCCAGCGCGGCCGGTTTTACTGCCTGGCCGCCCCCGAGGCAGACCGGGGCGGCGCCTGGATGGTGGTGTCGGAGGACCGGCGCGAGGCGGCGGTGCTGGAGATGACCGGCCTTGTGCGCCCCAACGCGCCCCTTGCGCCCCTGCGCCTTGCCGGGCTGGACGAGAGCCTTGTCTATCAGGTGAGCCTGCGGCCGCAGAGCGTGGAGCTGGATGCCTTTCGCACCCTTCTGGGCCATGTGCTGCCGGTGAAGCTGAAGGCGGACGGGATGCTGGTGCATCTGGCGGGCGAGGTGTATCAGCTGCCCTGCGAGCAGCTGGAGTTTGCCGCCGCCGGCAGCCTGTTGATGCACGCCGGGCTGCGGCCGCCCCAGCGCTTTTGCGGCACCGGCTACACCGAGGGCGTGCGCCCCATGCCGGATTTTTCCGCCCGCATCTGGATGCTCAAGGCAGGTGAAGTTGCCGCGCCCGCCCCGGTATGATATAGTGGAGGGAGAACGCCGGCAAAGGAGTGCGCGCCATGACCCCGAACGACCTGAAGGAAAGCGGCCTGCATCTGCTCAAAAAGGGGCAAAAGGGCCTGGTGCGCGCGCTGTTCAGCCGGTTGGGGCTGTTCCTTCTGCTGCTGGTGCTGGAGGCGCTGCTTTTGCTGGGCGCCTTTCGCTGGTTCGTGCAGCTGCTGCCCCACTTCCTCGGCGGCGCGCTGCTCTTTTCCGTCGTCATGGTAGTGTATCTTCTGAACACCCGCATGGACGCCACCGCCAAGCTCACCTGGCTGGTCATCATCATGGGTGCGCCGGTGGCGGGGGCGGTGCTGTTCTGGCTGGTGCGCAGCGATCTCGGCCACCGGGCGGAAAAGGAGCGGGTGGCCGAGATGATCCGCCTCACCCGCGACGCCCTGCCCCCGCAGCCCGGGGCCCTTGCCGCCCTGGAGGCGGAGAATCCCGGCGCGGCGGGGCTGGCGCGCTATGTGGGGCAGTCCGGCTGCCACCCGGTGTATCAGAACACCGCCGTGACCTACTTTTCCCTGGGGCAGGACAAGTGGGAGCGGCTGCTGGCGGAACTGGAGCAGGCGGAACAGTTCATCTTTCTGGAATATTTCATCATCGATGAGGGGCTGATGTGGGGCCGCATCCTGGAGATCCTGGCCCGCAAGGCCAAAGCGGGAGTGGACGTGCGGGTGATGTACGACGGCACCTGCGAGTTCTCCACCCTGCCCCACGACTATCCCCGCCGGCTGGAAAAGCTGGGCATCCGCTGCAAGGCCTTCGCGCCGGTGGTACCGCTGGTGTCCACCCACTACAACTACCGGGACCACCGCAAGATCCTGGTGATCGACGGCCACACCGCCTTCACCGGCGGGGTAAACCTGGCGGACGAGTACATCAACCACATTGAAAAATACGGCCACTGGAAGGACACCGCCGTGATGCTCAAGGGCGAGGCGGCCCGCAGCTTCACCCTGCTGTTTTTGCAGATGTGGAACGTGACCGAGCAGCCGCCGCAGTTCGGCGAGTTCTGCGCCGCGCCGGTGCCGCCGGTGCGCGCCGCGGGCTTCGTGATGCCCTTTGGCGACTGCCCGCTGGACGAGGACAAGGTGGGCGAAGAGGTATACATGGACATCCTCAACCGGGCCACCCGGTATGTGCACATCATGACCCCCTACCTGATCCTGGACGGCGAACTCCAGAACGCCCTGGAGTTTGCCGCCCGGCGGGGAGTGGACGTGCGCATCATCCTGCCCGGCGTGCCGGACAAGGCCGCCCCCTACGCCCTGGCCAAGACCCACTATCCCGCCCTGCTGGACGCGGGGGTGAAAATTTTCGAGTACACCCCCGGCTTTGTCCACGCCAAGGTGTTCGTGGCCGACGACCGGGAGGCGGTGGTGGGCACCATCAATCTGGACTACCGCAGCCTCTACCACCACTTCGAGTGCGCCGCCTGGATGTACGGCGTGGACTGTGTGGCGGACATCGAGGCGGACTTTGCCGCCACCCAGGCGAAGTGCCGCCGGGTGGAGAAGGACACCATCTGGCACAACGCCCGGCGCCTGCGGCTGCTGGGGCCGCTGCTGAAGGTAATCGCGCCGCTGATGTGATGAAAAAAACGCCCGACGGAGTGTTCCGTCGGGCGTTTTTTCGTTTACTGTGCCAGGGTGAGCTGATAGGCCTGCGCGGTGGCATTGTCCGGGAAGAAGTAGAGCCAGTCGCCCTCCTCCAGAACAGTGGTCAGAGTGTAGGCCGGGGTGCCGGTCATGGTGGATTTCAGGGTGGTGATCTCCCGGCCGTCCTGGTCGTACAGGGTGACAGGGGTGACGATGGCGTTCTGCTCCTCATCCGCATAGCTTTCGCCCACACCGGCCCGGGCCAGCGGCACGGCGGGCAGCTCGTTGAGCTGGGCGTCGTAGCGGCGGATCGCGCCGGTGTCCTTCTGCCGGGCAAAGGCGCTGCCGTCCTCCGCCATGCCGTTGATACCGCTCAGGCTGGTGGGTACCGCCTCGGTGCCGTCGGGGTAGAGCACGCCGTAGCCCGCATCGTCGTGGAAGAGCAGCAGGCCGCCAAAGCCGATGCCCTGCACCTCTTTGCCGCTGCCGTCACCGATCACCGCACCGGTGCGGTCATAGGCCACGCCGTCCAGGATGACGCCGTCCTGCCAGCAGCTGCAGCTGGGGCTGGGCGAGTTGCCCACACCGAAGGGCACATCCGCCAGCACCACGGTGCCGTCCGCGTTGTAAAGGGTGGCCGAATCCTTGCCGAACACCTCGTTGTCCACCATGTAATAGCCGAGATCCGGGTCGACCCAGCCGTTGGGGGTGGAGGCCAGCACGCTGCCGTCGGCGCCGATGATGTCGTAAACGGTCTGGCGGGTGTTGCCGGCGGTGTTGCTCTGGTTCAGGCCCGTGCTGTTCGCTGCGCTGGCGGCCGGCGCCATCTCCTCGTAGCGGCGGCCCATGGCCACCTTGCCGAAGGGCGACACCTGGTTATAGATGGGCTGCACCAGCACGTTGCCCTCCAGGTCGCAATAGCCCCAAAGGCCATCTTCATAATAGGGCACAACGCCGCTCTCCGAGCAGGCGAAGTGCTCGGTAATCCAGGCAAACTCCGCCCGCCGGGTGCCGGGGAACTCGGCGTTTGGGTCGTAGCGGGCGGGCAGATCGTTCAGGTCAATGGTGAAGATGTCGTCCTCGGGGATGGTGTACACCCCGGTGACTTCGCCGCTCGCCTCGCTGAGATAGCCCACCTCATCCCCCAGCACCACAAATGCGTAGCCGTTCACGAAGGCGCCGAAGTGGTCGAAGGAGGTCAGGGGGTAGGAATTCTCTGTCAGGGTCAGCGCCCCCTGTGCCGCCGTGTCGGTGGTCAGCGGGCCGGTGTGCCGCTCCTCGGCAGCGACCTCGCTGGCGGAGGCCGCCTGGGAGACACTGACCGCGGCGGTGCTGGAGGGCGCCAGCTTCTCGCCGCCGCAGCCGGCCAGCAGCGCGCAGGCCAGGCCGGCCCCGACGGCGCGCAGAACGAGAGGATTTTTTTGTTTCATTGTGATATGCTCCTGTTCTATGTGAGTTTGGTATTTCGTTTTATCATGATAAAATCAAGCACACTATACCACCGCCCGGCAGCGATGTCAAGGAATATTTTATTTCGATAAATTTTTTAAAAGGGTTGACGAATGCCGCAAAAACCGATACACTCTAAATGGCATTTTTGTTTTATCCTGATAAAATTTCTTTTAAAACGCATCATCAGCGACCGAAGTATGGTATTCGGCGAAAGGCGAGCCCTGTGGTGGGTTCTGGACGTTACTATGACTGAACTGTTTGTCTCCATCCTGAATATGAGCATCGCCGGGGTGATCCTGTTTGGCATCGTCATGCTGCTGCGGCGGGCGCTGGGCCGGATGCTGCCGGCGGTGTATCAGTATCTGCTGTGGCTGCCCTTTTTGTTCCGGCTGCTGGTGCCCTACAGCCTGCCCAGCGTGTTCAGCGTGTTCAACCTGTTCCATCAGAAGATGGCCCGTCCCGGCGGGGCGCTGCTGTCGGTGGTGTACCTGGACGCAGATCTCGTCCCCCAGCCCCTTGCCCCCGACACCTCGTCCACAATGACCGGCGTTTTGCTTCGGGCAGGCTGCTCCCTGTGGCTTGCCGGCGTGGCGGTGCTGGTGCTGCTTTTCGCCGTGCAGTATCTGCGGCTGGCCGCGGCGCTGCGCACCGCCCGCCCCCTGCCCCCGGCGGCGCTTGTCCCCTGCTTTACCCAGGCAGGGCTGCACCGGCCCGTGGCGGTGGTGTACACCCGGGCGGTGAGCGGCCCCATGGTGTTTGGCCTGCTTCGCCCGAAGGTGCTGCTGCCGGTGATTTTGGAAGGGCAGGAAGCCCAGCGGCGCTACATCCTGCTGCATGAGTTGGTGCACGTCCGCCGCCGGGACTACCTTATTCTCCAGGTGTCCAATCTGGCGCTGGCACTGCACTGGTTCAATCCGGTGGTGTGGCTGGCGCGGGACCGGATGGCCCAGGACATCGAGCGGGCCTGCGACGAAACGGTGCTGGCGATAGTGGGCAGCGCCGAGCAGCTGGACTACGCCCAGGCGCTGGTGGACTGGGCCGGGCGGCACCGCTTCGGCCTGGCGGCCTACGCAGCCTTCGGCGAGCGGGACGTAACGGCACGGGTGCGGCGCATCCTCGCCTGGAAGCGGCTGCCCCGCTGGGCAGGGGCACTCCTTTCGGCGGCGGTGGTGGCAGTGTTCCTGTGCACCGCCACCAACCCTGTGATCGCCGACAACACCTATCTGCCGGTGTCCTCTCCCTTTGTGAGCGAGGCGCAGAAAGAGCGCTTTCGCCAGACGGCCTACCGCCTGCAGCAGGCGCTGGAGGCCGGCGATGTGCCGCTGCTGACAGAGCAGGCCAGCATGGATGGCGATTACTTCGAACCGCTGTACGCCGGCCTTTCCGACCTGGAAATGCAGGTGGAGGATATGCGCCTTTTCTTCAACAGCGAACAGAGCGCCGAGCTGTATCTGAATGTGGCCGTGGCCGACGGCGCGGGGCTTTACGAGCCGGGGCAGGGCACACTGGTGGCGCACATGAGCCAGACCGGCTACCGGGAGCAGCCTCTGGTGGACTGTCTGATGACCCGGCAGAAGTACGAGGGCATCCGCCTGGCCGACACCGACAGTGAGGCCGCCCGCCTTGCATTGCGGCTGTGCGCCAACCTGGAACAGCCGGACTTTGTGGCGGACAGTCTCTCGCCGGTGACGGTGGCCCGGGTGTGCATGGCCAGCGCCATCGAAGACAAGGGCGAAAGCGGGCCCTTCTCCCCCAAACGCATGGAAGAACTGGCCCGGGAGTATTTCTCGCTGGAGGGCTTTTCCTGCCGCGACCCCGCCGTGTATGACGCAGCCAGTGGCACCTATTTTTATACCGAGGCCTCCGCCTCGGCCATGCGCGTCACCGAGCTGGAGGATACCGGCGGCGGCGAGATGCGTGTGGTGGTGGAGTGCTACGACGACCCCCTGTGTCTCTATCCGCTGCGTCGGATGGAGTGCAGACTGCAGCGCGCCGGCTGACCGGCCGGCCGCACAACGACCAAGGAGGACTTGTTTGATGAAGATCCCGTTTTTCGGGGCGCTACGGCGTGCTGCCGCCGGCGCCCTGTGTTTGAGCCTGCTGTTCACGGCTCTTGCCCCCGCGGCCCCGGTGTGGGCGGCGGGTGACGGCACGCTGGCCGTGTCCGAAGCGGCTTCGGCCGAGGACGAAGCGCCGGAAAGCGACACTGCCCCTGTGCAGGTCGTCGCGCCCGCGGATGGTGAAGCTCGAGGAGACGCCGCTGCATCCGCAAAACCCGCCGGTGAGTCGGAGGGCAGCGCGCCGGAAAGCGGCACCACCCCCGGGCAGCCCGCCGCGCCCGCGGATGGTGAAGTTTCGGAAGACCCCACTGCCCCCGCACAGGCGGACAACAAGGCGGCGGAGGACAGCGCCGCCCCTGTACAGCCCGCCGCGCCCGCGAACAGCGGGGCAGCGGACGCCTCTGCCCCCGAAGCCCTGGCCGCCGGGGGCGAACTGCTGCTGGTGGCAAGCGACTCGGCTTCCTCGCTGGAGGGCACGCAGCTGCGTGACGGCGAGACGCTGGAAGGGGCTGCCTCTGCACTCCACCTGACCCTCTGCCGGGGCGACACGAATCACCCCCTGCTGTTTGACGAGGCAGAGTTCACGCTGGTGAAGCCCGGCACCGACGAGCCGGTGCCCGCGGACGCCTTCTACCGCTATGCCGGCGGCGACTGGGGCGCCTACGCCCAGTTCTTTTTCAGCACCACCTCCACCGACGCCGGCTACGGCCCGCTGCAGGACTACTTCGCGGCCCTGGCCCCCGATTTCGGGGTGGACGTACTGGCCACGGTGAAGGCCACCGGCGAAACTCTGCGTGCGCACATCGCCTACAGCTGGACCCTTTCGCACGACAGCTACACCTCTGAGTTTCCCGCCTGGATCGAGCGCACCGGCGAGGACACCTTTACCGCCTCGGTGCGCGTGAGCCTGTCTGACTACGCCAACGGCCTCACAGCCCGGCTGGACTGGCTGGGCGAAAACTTCCGCCTGGAGGGCGGTCTGGCCAAACTGTTCACCCTGGATTCTGTGGAAAAAGGCGTGCTGAACTTCAGCGCAAAGCCCGGCGCCGACCCTTCGCAGGGTGAAGCCGTGGACGGCACGCTGGCCTTTACCCGCAAGACAGACGGGCTCGAGGATTCCATTCCCCTGCGCTACACCCCCGCCCCCTTCAGCCGTGATCTGTGCTGGGCCGTCGTGGAGAACGGAAAGATCTCCGATCCCGAGCAGCTTGACCTGCGGGTGGGGCAGAGCGGCAGCGTGGAACTGCGGCTCTACGACACCCTGAACCCCACCGCCGCCGACACGCCGCTGGCCATCAGCGAGGAGCTGTTCCAGTCCATTCAGAAAAACTCCACCCTGAGCGACGGCCTAAAGCTGGAACAGGGCGAGGACGGCGCGAGCCTGCGGCTGGTGTACGACCTCACCGCCGCGGACGTGAAGGCGGATCCCTACCGGATTTGTGTGCAGTTGGACGGGATCTGGGCATACCTGGGTATCAAGGTGGACAACTCCGCCTGGGTGCTGGCCCAGGGCAGCCTGCTGCCCTGGCCCTCCGGCTCCAACCTCCAGCAGGCTGGCTTCACCCGGACGGAATTCAATCCCTACCAGCCCCTTTCCCTAAACAGCCTGCTGGAACAATACGCGGTGGTGCCCTTAAAAGACGGCAAGCCTGCCGCCAGCCGGGCGGAACTGGAAGCCTTCGGCCTGACGCTGGAGGGCGCCGCCTCCGACCGCATCGAGGCCATGGCCATCCCCTACCGTGAAGACGCCGCCTCGTCCTGGCAGACCGTCTGGGCCTGGGTCATCCGGCCGGTGCAACAGCAGAGTGAAGAACGCACGCTCTCCCTCAGGGCCGGCGGCGGGGCGCTGGCGAGCATTCCGGTGAAGATCAGCGGTTTTGAGCGGCTTTCCTTCACCCCTGCGGGGGACGGGCCCACCATTCTGGGCGGTCAGGAGGTCATCCAGCGCACCGCGTCCGACGTCGCCCAGCGGGGCGCGGTCTACCAGGTGGGCAACCAAAGCGGCCCGCTGGTACTCACCGCCGCGCCCCAGGTCAGCGGCCCCGCCGCCGGCAATGTAAGTATCATCTGGGAGGCGGGCCTGTCCGCCTTCCGGCTGGACTACACCGGCCGTCAGGTGCCGGGGGACGCCACCATCACCGTGCAGACGGAAAAGGGCAGCGCCAGCATGGTCATCCGCTTCGCCGCCTTTGGCTCCTCCGCCACCTACTACTCCAACGGCACGGACTCCATGTGGCGACCCTACAATGAGACCATCGGCTTCACCGAAGATCTGGCGGCCCTGTCGTCCTCTGTTTCCACCAGCCGCACCACGGCGGACAGCTTTGAGCTGTACCTGTTCAGCTCCCAGTACATCGGCAAGGAAAACGGGATGGACACCGGTCTTGTGCGCCATTCCAGCTTTGCCACCGAGCTGGTCAAAAGCGTCACCTTCGCCAGTTCCGACGAGGATATTTTGAAGATCGCGGGGCAGATCGGCTCCACCACCGAAAAGGACCCGGTGATGGACGGCAACGGCTACACGAACCCCGAGGGCAAATGCTTCGGCATCCGTCTTGTGCCCGGCGGCAAGGCCGGCAGCTGCGACATCACCGCCACGGTGGAGTTGTACATCCCCAGCCTTAACGACCCCTTCGGGGCCAGCACCACCTATTACAATCCCGAAACGGTGACCATCGGCCTGACCTTCGAAGTCAGCGAGTCCGGCGGGTTTGAGACGGTGAACGCCAGCCCCGACACGCTGGAAAGCGTGCTGGACGGGCTCGGCCTCTCCCCCCAGCCCACGGTGGTGCTGCTGGCGCCGGGCGAATACCCCATGGACCTGAACATCCAGGGCAAGAACGTCATCCTGCGCAGCGCCGACGCCAATGACCCCGCGACCTTTACCGGGAAGCCGGGAGCCGAGGGCGGTTATATCCTCACCGTCAGCGCCGCCTCTGCGGAGATGGCGCTGGAAAACATCGCGGTGGACGGCGGCGGCAAGCGGGGCGGCATCGCGCCCGGCGAATACACCGGCGGGACGAGCTATCCGCTGAACATCCGGAGCTGCGCCGTGCGAAACTGCACCACCGGTGTGGCCGGCGGCACCGTCAACGGCGGCGCCATCATCGGCTGCGACGTGGGCGCGATGGGCGGGCCGCTGCGGAACGTCACCCTTAGCGGCAACAAGATCGCGGTAATCGCTTCGCCCCAGTGGAACAACGATTTTTCCTTAAGCATCCGCTTTTGCAGCTTCATTGGCAACGGGCTGGATGTGGACATCCGCACCCCGGTGCTGGGGCCCGCCTCCTTCACGCTGGATCTGCCCCAGAACCACTGGGACGGCAATTCCATCCTGAAATACGCGGTGCACAACAGCACCGGCACGGCCGCGCTGGACAAACCGGTGACGGTCTACACCTCTCCCTACTATGTGGATGCGGCCCGCACGGCCTTGAGCGTGGACGCGGCCACCGCCCAGACCACCGGCGGCGCGCTGCTGCTGCCGCTGGAAAAGAGCGAGAGCGGTGATGGCAGCCTGCTGGTGAACGCCGCGGGCTTCGCCGCCATCCAGGCGGCGGGCCTTGCCGCCAGCTTCCCCATCGTGGACGTCGAGGCGCGTCCCATCGCCACCTGGGAATTCGCCCGGGTGACCGATCCCTCCATCGACACCGACCTGAATGTGAGCGACACCCTCTCGGACAAAGCACAGCAGGCGGTGGACGCTCTGCCCGAAAGCGAGCAGGTCAAGGTGGTACAGGAGGTGAACCTGAGCCACAACGGCGCACTGCCCGGCCGGGCCACCCTGTCCATCAAGGCCACCGAGCTGCCCGCGGGCGGCGTGGACGAGCTGTATCTTTACTGGGTAAAGCCGGACGGGACCATCGTGCCCGCGGAAGTGGTGGAGGTGCGCTATGACGCCGCCACCGGCTGCTATGTCATCACCGTGGATCACTGCTCGGAGTACATCATCACCAGCGGCACGCTGACGGCCGTGAGCGTCAGCCCCACCCCGGCCCCCACCGCCGGCCCGGAGGCATCGCCCGCGCCCACCGCGGCGCCCACAGCTTCTCCCCTGCCCTCTGCCGTGCCGGGCGCAAACTCCGCGCCCGCCCAGAGCCAGCTCTACAGCGCCCAGAAGGTGATGGACGCCTTCAAGGCCCAGCCCCGGGATGTGACGCTGGACGTGACCGTCCGTTCTGACGTGAGCCAGACGGCTTTCTCGCTGCTGCTCCAGCGCCCCGGCACCTCCCTGCGGCTGCAGGGCGACGGGTACGCCTGGGTGTTTGCGGCGGACGATCTTCTCTTCACCGAGCTGCCCGGCGGCGTGTTTGACGCCTCGGTGACGCTGGCGGTGGCGGACAGCCAGGCCGCCCGCATTGAGCAGACGGCGGCCGGCCAGCCCTGGTTCGGGCTGGACACCGGCTTTTCCGGCCAGCTGCCCGGCCCCGCCCGGCTGGAACTCAAACTGAGCGCGGCGGAGTTTGCTGGCATGACCTGCGGCCTGTACTGGCTGCCGGAGGAGGACGACGCCCAGCGCATCGCCACCGTGGATGTGGCTTCCGACGGCACGGTCTCGCTGCCGCTGGATCACTGTTCGGTGTACTTCCTGGTGGCGGAGGAGCCGGCGGCTGCCTCTCCCGCCCCCGCCGCCACCCCGGAGCCGGCGCCCGCCCCGTCGGAGACTCCCGCTGCCGCCGTGTCCTCCGGCTTCTTTGGGGCCGGGCCGCTGCTGTGGTGCCTTGCCGGCGCCGCCGTACTGGCCGCCGCCGGCGTACTGCTGCGGTCGGTGTTTCGCCGGCGCGGGCGGTAATAAACCGAACCGCCCTTGACAACGCGGTTTGACAATGGTATAGTATCGGAAAGGTGATTTTTATGAGTCTTGTTTATCTGCTTTCCATCAAGGAGAACATCTGTTGTTGTCGCTGTTGAGGGACGGCTGCTTTCGCGCTTTGGGCCACCGGGCTTGAAGGCGCGGCGGGCAGACGGCCCTGCTGGTGCTGTCTGCTGCCTCCTTCAACCGCGGCCCGTTGTGAAAAGCAGGGCGATGCATCGTTGCTTCGCCGCTTTTGGCAGGACCCTTTTGCAAGGCTGTGTGCGCAGGCACACAGCCTTTTTTGTTTGCCCGCGTCACCCATCCCCCCCCAGGGACTCTTCCATCAAACAAAAACAAAAGGAGAATTGCCATGAAATCCTATGAATCTCTTTCCGGAAACACCCCGCTCATCCGCATCGACTACCGGCTGGACGGCCGCCCCGGCGCCGTGTACGCAAAACTGGAGAGTTTCAACCTCTCCGGCAGTATCAAGGACCGGGTGGCCGCCCGCATCATCGCCCGGGCCGAGGAGGCGGGCACGCTGGCGCCGGGTCAGCCCATTGTGGAGGTGACCAGCGGCAACACCGGCATCGCCTTTGCCGCGCTGGGCGCGCTCACCGGCCACCCGGTGCACATCTTCATGCCCGACCGCATGAGCCGCGAACGGCGGCAGCTGCTGGAGATGTACGGCGCGCAGCTGCACCTGGTGAGCGACGCCGAGGGCGGCTTCCAGGGCGCGCTGCGCCAGGCGCAGGACGCCGCCGCGCAGCTGGGGGCGTTCCGGCCTTTGCAGTTTGACAATGTGGAGAACGTGCTGGCCCACTACCACACCACCGGCGCCGAGATCCTGGCCGCGCTGCCCGACGTGGGGGCCTTTCTGGCCGGGGTGGGCACCGGCGGCACCCTGATGGGGGTGGCCCGCCGCCTCAAGCCCCGGGGCGCCTTCATCGCCGCGCTGGAGCCCTCCGCCGCCCCGCTGCTGAGCGGCGGCTCCGTCACCGGACCCCACAAGATCGAGGGCATCGGCGACGATTTCATCCCCTCCATCGTGGACCGGCGGCTCATCGACACGGTGGTGGTGATGAACGACGACGACGCGGTGCTCATGGCCGCCCGCCTGGCGAAGGAGCTGGGTCTCGGTGTGGGCATCTCCTCGGGGGCAAACCTGCTGGGCGCCATCCGCCTTGCGCAGCAGGGCCACGGGCCGGTGGCCACCGTCTTTGCCGACGACAACAAAAAGTACCTTACCACCGCGCTGGCCGCTCCCGCACCGGCACAGGATCTCTTCCTCTCCTCCCGTGTGGAACTGCTGGGCTGGCAGCGCGCGGATGCCGCGCCCTTGATCTCCCGGGCGGTTTGAGCTGTCTTTTCGCCGCTCCGGTGGTTATTTGGCGATCGGAGCGGCTTTTCTTGTCCATTTTCACAATGCGGGGATACATCTGCACGACAAAACTGCCAAAGATTTCCACCAGACCTTGTAGTTCTTTGGGGAGTATGTTAAAATTACCATTGAATTAGTAAAGTGGCCGAACAAATTTTTCAGGCTTCGATCCATTCCACAAAGAGAGGCGGAGATCGGTTTGATCACGCAGCAAATGATCCGCACCGAAAACCTGTGCAAGATCTATCACCTCATCAACAACAACGCCAATATCTCCCGCGCCCGGCTTGCCGGGATCACGAACCTGAGCAAAACCACCGTCTCCAGCCTTGTGGACGAACTGATCCGCGGCGGTTATGTGGTGGATTGCGGCACAGAGGCCCGGGCGCATCAGGGCCGGCGGCCCAACGCCCTGCAGGTGGACGGCGATTCCAACGTGGTGGCGGTGATCAGCTGGCGGCGCGCCCGGCTGGATCTGGCGCTGGTCTCGTCCGACGGGCGGGTCGCCTTTCGGGACCGGCTGCCGCTGAACGAGCAGTCGGACGGAACAGACCGGGTGGCGGATGCCTTCTTCCGGCGGCTGCTGCCCGCTGCGGGCGGCGCGCGGGTGATGGGGGTGTGCATCATCATCCCCGGCATTGTGAACGAGGAGCAGCGGAGCATTTATTCCACCGTCATCGGCGTGGATCCCGGCGACCCGGTGATTGAGCGGCTGAGCGAGGCGCTTGCCCGGTATCCGGTGTGTTTTTTGAACGACACCGCCTGTTTTGCCTATGCCGAGCGCACCTTCACCCCGGTAAAAGACCGTTTTTTTGCCTATGTGAATGTGTCCAAAGGAGTGGGCGCCTGCCTTTTCGCCGACGGCAAAATGCTGCGGGGCGCGGGGGCGATGGCCACCCAGTTCGGACACTATTCCATCGACCGGAACGGCCCGGTGTGCGACTGCGGCAACCGCGGCTGTCTGGAGTGCCTGGTGGGCGAGAACGCCTTGGGCCGGCGGGCGGCCGAGCGCGGATTGGACGTGTCCGGCGTGAACGGCCCCCGGCTGCTGTTCGGCGACGTGGCGGCCATGGCCGACGCGGGCGACGAGAACGCCCGGGCGCTGATCGGCGATCTGGGGCGGGATCTGGCCTATGGGATCTCCAACCTTATCGCCCTGTTCAATCCCTCGCTGGTGGTGGTGGGCGGCACCGGCGTCAACCTCGGTCCCCTTTTTTTGGATGAAATCCGCCGCGCGCTGGCCTCTATGGGCTTTCCCGAATTCGTGCGCCAGGTGCGGGTGGAGTACTCCCGGCTGGGTCTGGACGCCGAACTCACCGGCGCGGCCCAATACTACATCGACACCCATTACGATTTTTCCGGCAACACACAGCGGCGGCTGTTTTTGCGCTGAACAGCGCGGCGGCGCCGCAAAATGCAGATGAAAGGCGGTTCAGATCATGGACAAACGGATCATTGCGGTCAACTCCAACTGCTACCACGGCTACCCCATTGCCGCTGCGCTGGAGGGCATCGCCGCGGCGGGCTTTCACTATGTGGAACTGACGGCCACAAAGGGCTGGACGGAGCATGTGTTCCCCGACCAGAGTTTCGCCACACTGTGCGCGGTACAGGACAAGCTGAAGGAACTGGATCTCATCCCCTTCGCCATGAGCGGCCACTGCAACCTGATGGACGCCGCCCGCCTGCCGGACTTTGTGATGAATATGCGGCTGGCCCGTTTCTTCGGGTGTGATTACATCGTCTCCTCCATCGGCGAGGCCCATCTGGCGGACAATGCCAAAGCGGGCAACGAACTGCTGGCCCAAAACATCCGGGGGCTTGTGCCCAAGCTGGAGGAATACGGTCTGACCCTGGTGCTGGAACTGCACGGCGAGCACGCCACCGGCACCATCATGAAGGAGATCGTGGACCTGGTGGGCAGCGACCGGGTGAAGATCAACTACGACACCGCCAACTGCGTGTTCTATGGGAATGTGGATGCCGCCGACGATGTGGACACCTGCATGGGCGACATCGCCTACCTGCATCTGAAGGACAAGGCGGGCGCCCGCAACGCCTGGGACTTCCCCGCCCTGGGCAAGGGGTATGTGGATTTTCCCACCATCTTCGCCAAACTGGAGGCCGCCCACAACAACGCGCCCTTCAGCGTGGAGATCGAGTTCACCCAGGCGGGACCCAAGGATCTGGACGAGATCAACGCCGCCGTGCGGGATTCCGCCGACTACCTGAAGGCCCACGGGTTCGTGCTGTAACAGCGTTTTTCCCGCCCTTGCCGCCGGCGGGCGGCAAGGGCATTCTTCCCGCTCTTTGCGGGGCGGGCAAAGCAAACGACGAAGAGGAGGATCCGTCTTGGTTAATGTGGCGATCGTAGGCGCCGGGTTCATGGGCAAGACCCACCTGGCCGCCTATCAGGCAATGAAGAACGTCAAGGTCACCGCGGTGTGCGATCTGGGCGAGGCGGCCGGGCGTGCCCTGGCCGAAGCGGCCGGCTGCCCCTGGTACGCCGACGGCGAGGCCATGCTGGCCGGCGCCCCGGTGGATGTGGTGGATATCTGCCTGCCCACCTTTCTCCACGAGCAGTATGTGCTGCTGGCCGCGCGGAACAAAAAGCATGTGATCTGTGAAAAGCCGGTGACCCTCTCCATGGAGTCGCTGGACCGGATGCTGGCCACCGTCTTTGAGGCGGGGGTGCAGTTCGCCGTGGGGCAGGCGGTGCGCTTTTGGCCGGAGTATGTCAAGGCCAAGGAACTGTACGACGCCGGTGAGCTGGGTACTGTGAAGTATGCCCGGGCCAGCCGCCTGTCGGTGCATCCCCAGTGGAGCGAGTGGTACCGCCGCCCCGAGAACAGCGGCGGCGGCCTGTTCGATCTGCATCTGCACGATGTGGATTACCTTTGCTTTCTGTTCGGCAAGGTGAAACAGGTGTACGCCGTGGGCCAAAAAAACGATGTGGGCTGCTGGAACCATGTGGCCAGTTCCCTCACCTTTGAAAACGGCGTGCAGGCCACCGCCGAGGGGATCATTGAGATGCCCAAGGGGTTCCCCTTCACCATGGAACTGAACGTGGTGGGCGACGCGAAGGCCGTGAGCTACCGGATGCGCGCCGGCGCGAACCTGGAGGATGTGGCCTCCGCCGTGCGGGAGACCTGGCTGTACGGCGGCGATGCTCCCGAACTGCTGGACATCGACCCCTACGACGCCTACCAGCGAGAACTGGAGGACTTCATCGGCCACATGGAGGCGGGTACACCCATCACCTCCATCACGCCGCAGGATATCCGGCATGTGCTGTCGGTCATCCTGGCGATCCGCACCTCGCTGGAAAGCGGACGGACGGTCGAACTCTGAGCGTTCTTTTGCGGCGCCTGTGTTCTTTTCCCTGTTTATCCCACAGCCCCCGGCCCACGGGCCGGGGGCTGTGCTGTACAAAAAACCGGCGCGTTCACCCGCCTGCCGCGGGCCGAACGCGCCGGTCCTTTTTATCGCTGTATCTCCCCCTGGCGCAGCCGCCGGCGCAGGTCCAGCACGCGGGCCTCGATGGCGTCGATCACCGCGTGAAAGGCTTCGTCGCCCCGGCCGGTGGGGTCCTCCAGGCCCCAGTCCTCCCGGAAAGCGCAGGGCAGCGCCGGGCACTGCACATTGCAGCCCATGGTCACCACCACGTCCACCGGCGGCAGCGCCTCCAGCGTCTTGCTGCGCTGGGTCGCCTCCATATCGATCCCGTACCGCTGCTTCATCAGCCGCACCGCGTCGGCGTTGATGCGCGGCCTCGCCTGGGTGCCGGCGGAAAAGCTCTCGAACACGTCCGCCGCCAGGCGGCGGCCCAGCGCCTCGGCGATCTGGCTGCGGCAGGCGTTGTGCACACAGACAAAGGCCACCTTCGGTTTTGTGCTCATGCCTTTTTCTCCGCGGCCAGCAGCGCCTTCGCCTCGTCCTTGCTCAGCACCCGCCCGCTGCACAGCACCCTTCCGTCCACCAGCAGGGCCGGGATGCTCATTACCCCCAGCGCCGCGATCTGGGCAAAATCCGTCACATGGCCCACCGAGTCTTGCCGGCCCAGTTCCGCCAGCGCGGCGCGCACCGACGCCTCCAGCGCGTTGCACTTTGCGCAACCGCCCCCCAGCACGAAGATGCCGCGGCTGGTGTCCTGTGCGGCACAGCCGCCGCTGCAGCCGCACCCGCAGGCTGCCTTTTCTTCCTTTTTCTTACCAAACAGTCCCATCGTCCGTTCCTCCTTTTTTTACAGTAAAAATGCGCCGATGCCGTTGAACAGATAGCCCACGACCGTGATGCCCGCCACGCAGACCGCCACGAACAGCGCCAGCAGCGGCGGGCGCACCGCCTTGCGCAGCATGATGAGGGAGGGCAGCGACAGGGTGGTGACCGCCATCATGAACGCCAGCACCGTGCCCAGCTGCGCGCCCTTTGCCAGCAGCGCCTCCGCCACCGGGATGGTGCCGAAGATGTCGGCGTACATGGGCACGCCCACCAGCACCGCCAGCAGCACCCCGAAGGGATTGCGGCCACCCAGCAGCGTCTGCACCCATCCGGAGGGGATCCAGTTGTGGATGACCGCCCCCACGCCCACGCCCAGCAGGATGTAGGGGAACACCTTTTTCAGCGTGTCGGTCATCTGGGCGCGGGCGTAGGCCAGCCGGTCCCGCACTGTCAGGTCCGGCAGCGAGACGTCCACGCCGCCCGCCGCCAGGATGAACGGCTCCACATACCGCTCCATGCCCAATTTTTGAATGAGGGCGCCGCCGGCCACGGCCACCACCAGTCCCAGCGCCACATAGAGCACCGCCACCCGCGCGCCAAAAACGCTGGTCAGCAGCACCAGGCTGCCCAGACCCACCATGGGCGAGGAGATGAGGAAGGAGAAGGTGACCCCCACCGGCAGCCCCGCCCCGGTAAAGCCCATGAACAGCGGGATGGACGAGCAGGAGCAGAAGGGCGTCACCGTGCCCAGCAGCGCCGCCGCCACGTTGCCCAAAGGCCCCGGAACCGCCCCAGGATGCGCTTGGAGCGCTCCGGCGGGAAATAACTCTGGATATAAGAAATGCCGAAGATCAGCACGCACAGCAGCACCGTGATCTTGATGGTGTCGTACAAAAAGAACTGCACGCTCGCCCCCACACGGCCCGCCGTGTCCACCCCCAGGGCGCCCAGTCCCGCGCCGACGACCTCGTTCAGCCACTGCATCCCCAGCACCTGCTGCTGGAACCACTGCCACAAATTCAAATCAACACCTGCTTTCCTGTTGTTACATCAAATATTTTTGATGTTTCGTCGGCAAAAAAGCGCCGTCACACCGACGGCGTTTTTTTGCAGGTACACCCGCCGCTTTGGGGGGCGTCGTCGGGCGCGGTGAGCCGCTCCAGCAGCTCCAGCGCCCGCCGCCGCCCCGCTTCGCTCAGGCGGTAGTGGGTCCATTTGCCCTCCTGCCGGCTCTGCACAAGGCCGGATTCGCAGAGGATCTTCATGTGATAAGACAGCCCCGACTGGGTCAGGTCCAGCGGCTCCTGCAGCACACAGGCGCACTTTTCCCCGCCTCGCAGCTGCGCCAGGATGGCCAGCCGCTTCTCGTCGCACAAAGCGCGAAAGACCTTGGCTTCCTGCCGGTAATCCTCCATCCCCTCACCTCATATCAAAAATATTTGATGCATTGACCACAGTATACACCCTGCCGGCGGGTTTGTCAACAGGGTGTGCGGGGCGGCTGGGGACGCAGCAGGCGGGCGTAGCGCGCCGACAGCCGCTGCCAGGCGGCCTCCACCTCCGCCGGCAGGTCAACATGGGCGATGAAGCCCCGGCCCCGGGGGCCGTAGCCCTGTTCGTCATCCCGCAGGCGGGGGATCTCGCTGAGGAGAAGGCTCATGTAGTGCTCCGGCTGCCACAGGCCCCAGATGCGGTTGGGCGCAAAGGCCAGGCCGCTCTCCCCCGCTTCCAGCCTTGCCCGATAGGCGGCGAAGTGGACAAAGCGGGTGGCGTCTTTCGGCCACCAGCGGTCCAGCGTGGCGCCGATCCGCCGCTGCAGGGTGGAATCGTGGAGCACAATGGCCGTGGCGGGCAGGGCGTTTTTCTCCTGCAAAATGCGCAGGGCAAAGCGCACGTTCTCGCCGCAGTTGGCGGAGGCGCGCTCCACCAGCACGTCCGCGTCGGGGATGGAAAAGGCGCTTTGCAGGTATTCCTTCATGCACTCCCCCTCGGTGGCACTGTGGCCGGCGGGCAGCGCGCTCTCGAACCGCTCCAGGAAGGCGGCGGTGGTGTGCCCCACCCCGCCGATGGTCATCACCCGCCGGGCGAGGCCCTGCTGCCACAGCCGCCCGGCCAGCCGGCAGCCCTCGGGCAGGCTGCCGCCGAACAGCAGCACCATGTCCGCCCGGGGAGCGCCCAGCGCCTGTTGCAGCGTGGCGGCGTCCAGCCGGGGCACGTCCCGCCGGGCCAGAAAGTCCGCCAGGGTGTTGAAGTCCCGGGCGTCCCGGGTCAGATCGTTCACGGCGCGTTCTCCTCCTCCCGGTAGACCTTGCGGCTGACCATCCGGTTGACCCCCTCCAGCGTGTCGGAGAAGCGGTCGAAGTCCTGCAGCATGACGCCCATATACAGGCTGTCCACGATGACCAGCTGGGAGATACGGGAGAACATGGTCTCGGTGTAGAAGGCCGTCTCCACGTCGCCGGTGAGCAGGGCGATGTCCGCGTGGCGCAGAATCTCCGCCCCCCGGAAGTTGGTGATGGCGATGGTGGCGGCGCCTCTGGCGCGGGCGATGGCCAGGGCGTCCACCGTGTCCCGCGTGGCGCCGGAGTGGGAGATGCCCACCGCCACGTCCCCCGCCCCCAGGGCCGAGGCGCAGATCTGCTGGAGGTGGCTGTCCGGATAGGCGCGGCAGGCAAGGCCGATGCGCAGCAGTTTGACCACCATGTCCTGCGCCACGGCGGCGGAGTTGCCCACGCCGTAGATGTCGATGAGGCGGGCCGCCGCCAACGCCCGCACCGCCTTTTCGTAGCTGCGGGTGTCCAGCGTGCGGCGGGTGTCCTCCAGCGCTTTGAGCGCCAGCGACACCATCTTGCCCGGCACGGTGTCCAGCCGGTCCCCCGGCTGAACGTGCACGTCCAGCAGCCGGTCCGGCCTCAGGTGCGACGCATCCCGGGCCAGGGCCAGCTTCAACGCGCTGAAGCCGGCAAAGCCCGCCGCCTCCGCGAAGCGGGCCACGGTGGGCTCACTGACCCCCGCTGCCGCGGCCAGCTGGGCCATGGTCATCTCCGGCACCCTGTTCGGGAAACGCAGCACCCAGTCCGCCACCTTGCGCTCCGAGGCGCGCAGCTGCGCGTAGTTCTTTTTGATCCTGCCGACGCTCTCCTGCATGACGCGCCCTCCCCTGCTGTTTCTGCCTTATATTATACCCTGCCCGCCAGCGGGCCGCAAGAGATTTGTAGTAAAACTACATATTTACATTGACAATGTAGTGCACTTGTGCTATGCTGGAACCAGTGAAAGGAGATGTGCGGCCCCGCCCCTGGAAGGCCAATCCACCCCGCACATGAACGCGAACATGAAACCTGCAAAGAAAGCCGCCGACATGACCGTGGCCGAGCTGGCCGCCTACATCGACCAGTCCGTTCTGAAGCCGGAATTCACCCAGGAGGACATCCGCAAGTACATCCAGGAGGGCATCGACTTCGGCTGCCGCACCGTCTGCATCAACCCGGCCTCCCTGCCCATCGCCATCGAGATGTGCGAGGGCACCGACACCAAAATCTGCGTGGTGTGCGACTTCCCCTTCGGCCTTTCCACCACCGCCTCCAAGGTGCTGCAGGCGGAGGAGTACTGCAAGACCGGCAAGATCTTTGAGCTGGACATCGTGGCCAACTTCGGCTGGATCCGCAGCGGCAGATGGGCCGATGTGGAGGCCGACATCAAGGCGGTGTGCGACGTGTGCCACAAGTACGGCACGGCGGTGAAGGTGATCTTCGAGACCGACGCGCTGACCCTGGACGAGGTGAAGAAGGCCACCGAGGTGGCCATCGCCGCGGGAGCCGACTTCGTGAAGACCAGCACCGGCTTCTTCACCGGCGGCAAGAACGAGGGCGCCACCTGCGAGGTGATCCAGGCCATGATGGACGCCGCCCAGGGCCGCTGCAAGATCAAGGGCTCCGGCTGCATCCGCACCCGCGAGCATTTCCTGGAGCTCATCGACATGGGCATCGACCGCATGGGCATCGGCTACCGTTCCACCCCTGTGGTGCTGAACTGCACCCCCGCCGAGGCGAAGGCCATGCGCGAGGGCAAGGCGTGACCGTGGTTTCCCAGTAAAAGAGGCCGCCGCATCGGCAAACCGATGCGGCGGCCTTTGTTTTGTTTTTCAGCCGCCCACCCGGGCGTCCAGCCCCAGGGAGGCAGCCAGCTGCTGCCAGGGCTGCACCTCGGCCCTGGTGAGCATGGGCGTATCCCCCAGGGCATAGGCCCGGCCCAGCGCGGCGTACTTGTTTTTGCCCAGCGTGTGATAGGGCAGCAGGTCCAGCCGCCCCACCCCGCAGTCGCGGGCCAGGGCGAAGATCGCCCTCATGCTCGCCTCGTCGTGGTTGAAGCCGGGAATCACCGGCACGCGGGCCACCACCTCCCGGCCCAGCGCCCCGGCGCGCCGAAGGTTCGCGGTGACGGCCGCAAGGTCGGCGCCGGTCACCTCAGCCAGGCGGCGGGCGTCGGCGCTCTTGACGTCGAAGAGGAACAGGTCCAGCCAGGGCGCGCACCGCTCCAGCGCGGCGGGCGCAAAGGCCCCGCAGGTCTCGACGGCGGTGTGCAGGCCGTGTTCCTTGCACAGGGACAAAAATTCCGCCAGCGCCTCCGGCTGGGTCAGCGGCTCGCCGCCGGAGACGGTGACGCCGCCGCCGGAGGCCGCGTAGTAATCGGCGTCCCGCAGCACCTCCTCCAGCAGGGAAGCAGGGGTGCGGTCGGCACCGGAAAGCTGCAGCGCCCCCGAGGGACAGGCCTCCACGCAGGCGCCGCACCGCAGGCACTTCGCCCGGTCCAGCAAGGGCTTCTGCCCCGGCCCGCCGGTGCGGGCGCCCTGCCCGCAGGCCGCCACACAGGCGCCGCAGGCGGTGCATTTGGCCTCAAACCACAAAAGCTGGGTCGACGCGCTCTGGGATTCGGGATTCGCGCACCAGGGACAGTGGAGCGGGCACCCCTTTAAAAATACGGTGGTGCGGATGCCGGGGCCGTCCTTGGTGGCGAACCGCTCCACATCCATCACCCGGAGAGTGTTTATCATGGCGAGCCCCTCATTCATACATCACCCGGCTCATCAGCTCCTGCTGGATGTCCGGCTCCAGGTTGACGAACACCGCCGAGAAACCGCTGACCCGCACGATCAGGTCGGGGTAGCGCTCCGGGTGGGCCACCGCGTCCTCCAGCACGCCGTGGTCGATGACCGTGACCATCAGGTGACAGCCGCCCCGGGCAAAGTAGGTCTTGAACAGGGCCTTGATCTTCTCCCGGTTCTCCCGGAAGAAGGGGGTGGCGAACTTGATGTTCTGCACCGACGCGCCGTGCAGCCGGGCGTCGAACTTGGCCAGCGAGTTGAGCATGGCGGTGGGGCCGTGGGTGTTGGCGCCGCCCTGGGGGTTGTTGGCCGGGTTCATGTACTGGCCCGCGTGCCGCCCGTCCAGCGAGGCGGCGGTGCGCCGGCCCCACTCGGTGTTCAGCTGGTTGTTGCTGATGACGATGAGGTAATACTGCATCCCGGCGGCGATGCCCCGGTCCCGCACGCCGTTTGCCACGAACTGATACAGCCGGTCGGCCATGCCGTCGGCGGTGTCCAGGTCGTTGCCGTACTTGTCGCACTTCCACAGGGCGGTGCGGATGTCCTCCGCGCCGGCAAAGTCCGCGTTGGCGGCGGCCACCAGCTGCGGCAGGGTGTACTTCTTGCGGTCGTAGACCAGGTCCTTGATGGCCCACAGTGCGTCGGAGGTGTTGATGTTGCCGTAGGTCTCGTTGGTGCCGCCCAGATAGCGCACGCCGCCGTCCAGCACGGCCTTGCCCCGGGCGATGCAGTCGTCCATCAGCAGGCTGGTGAACAGAAAACTCACCTGGCGGCGCATGACCTCGTAGGAATGGACCTGGGCGTGGACGGAGAGGTCCAGGTAGTGATCCAGCAGGCGGGTGTACTGCGCCCACAAGTCCTCAAAGGTATGCAGTTCGCCCGCCGGGGCCAGCGCCACGCCGTCGCTCTTGTCCTTGCCGTCCATGGGGTCGATGCCCCCGTTGAGGGCGATCTCCAGCAGCTTGAGCAGGTTGATGCAGGTGTTGGGGGTGCCGGTGCTCTGGCCGGCGATGACGTACTCGCCGCAGCCGAAGGGCACATACTGCTCCGCCGTCTTCTCGTCCACCCGCATGGCGTAGGCCACCGCGGGCACGTTCACGTCGTCGTTGTACAGGGTGGGATAGGTGGCCCCGCGGCCCAGCGCCTCCAGGGCGGCGTCCCAGATCTCCTCCGGCATATCCTTTGTGACCCGCAGGGTGAACTGGGGCTCCACATAGCGCAGTTCGGTGGCCGCCCGCATGGCAAGCCGCAGGAACACGTCCGCCTCGCGGGGGTGCTTGCGGCCGTAGCCGCCCACGATGATCCGCCCGTTGACAGTGGTGCGGCGGTTTTCGATCATCCGCCACAGGCACTTGACGTACTCGTAGGCCTCGTCCTCGGTGAGGCGGCCCGCTTCCAGGTCCGCCGCAAGGTAGGGCCCCAGCAGGTCGTCCAGGCGGCCGTAGTTGATGACCCCCGCCATCAGCGCGTACAGCCAGAACAGCTGCAGCGCCTCCGGGAAGGTTTTCGGCGCGCCGTGCTGGATGTTCGCCAGCACGCCGGCCATGGCCTTCAGCTGGGCGGCGCGGGGGCCGTCGGCGGTTTTGGCCGTCTCCAGCGCCTCGCCGCGCAGATGCTCCGCGCAGGTGCAGAACAGGTCCAGCGCCTGCCGGGACGCCTTGTAGAACTCGTTTTCGCCGTTGGCCGCCGCGCCCTGGTCGACGCGCGAGCGCAGGCCGTCCACCCCGCCGCTGAGCAGGGCCTCGTAGTCCAGCATCATGCCGGACAGCCGCGCCGTGGCGATGAGCGGCGTTTCACAGTCGATGAAGCGGCCGATCACATCGTCGATCAGCACCTCGTTGCAGTAGATGGTCTTGCAGTCGTGGTCCAGCCAGTACTGATACAGCCCGTCCAGCTGCTGCTTTTCCGCTTCGGTGGGCAGGATCTCCCGCATGGCTTTCAGCTTGCCGAACACGCAGTAGTGGCCCACGCCGCCCAGGGAGGTCACGCAGCCGAAGCCGATGGGCAAAAAGTCCAGCCGGCCCAGGAACAGATCGCCCGGCTCCATCCGGCGCAGCAGCGCGGGATACAACACCCGCAGGCAGCGCACCTCCCGCTCCTCCTTGCTCAGACCCTCACAGGCCCGATGGGTGTCGGTGTACCGCTGCATGAGCGCCAGCTGCTCGCTGGGAGACATCTGGGGAGGCAGCTTTTTGCTGACTTCCACATTTTGAATGCCGTCCACATTGAATTTTGCCATATCGGTCCCCTCTTTTGCTTGTATGTGCTCACTTTTTGTTGTGCTTGCTCTTTTCCGCGTCACGCCAGTTGCTCTGGTAGCCGCTCATCAGGTCCACAAAGCGCTTGGCAGTGAGGTGCGGGCGGGTGATGGCGCTGCCCACCACCACGGTGTGCGCCCCCAGGTAGAGGCATTTGATGGCGTCCTCGGGCGTGTAGATATGCCCCTCCATCACGAAGTAGGCCTCGTCGCCCATGTCCCGGCACATCCGGGCGAACTCCCGCAGGTCCGGATACTCGATGGAGGCGGTCTCCTTGGTGTAGCCGTAAAGGGTGGGGCCCACGATGTCCGCCCCCAGTTCCACGGCGCGCTTGGCCTCGTTGTAGTTGGAGACGTCCGCGAAGAGGATCGCCTCGGGGATCTCCTTCTTCACCACCGGCAGCAGCTCCCAGGCGGGGCGGCCTTCGTGGGTGATCTGGTCGGTGCAGTCCAGCGCGATGATCTCGGCGCCGACCTCCCACACCTGCCGGGCCGCCTCCAGGGTGGGGGTGATGAACACGTCGGTGTCGTCGTGCCAGATCTTGTACAGGCCGATCATGGGCAGGTCCACCGCCGCCTTGATGGCGCGGATCTGCTCCGGCGAGTTGGCGCGGATGCCCACCGCGCCCGCCCAGCGGGCCGCCTCGGCCATCTTCACCACCATGTCGTCGGTGTAGATGGGGTCGTCCCACTGGACCTGACAGGAGACGATCAGGCCGTTTTTGAAGCTCTCAAGGATCGCGCGCTTTTTGGGGTCCTGCGTTTTCATGATTCCTTCCTTTCCCCACCACCCGGGCGGAAAGCCGCCGTTCCGGCCGCGGCACACCGTGATAAGGTTTGTGCCCTGCGCGCGGATGCAAAAAAATGCAAACCGCCGCGCTGTGTTTTCATACACATTATAGCGCAAGCGGTTTGCATTTTCAATACTTGTTTTTTCAAAACTGAACATTTTTGTTCATTTTTGAACGAGCACAAAATTCTCCGGAAGTTCCGCCGGCACCGCCGGGCGGGTGCAGTAGACGTGATCGAAGGCGGTGAGGTCCGCGAAGCCGTAAAAGCCCCGCTTTTCCAGCTTGGAGTCGTCCAGCAGCAGATAGCGGTGCACGGCGTTTTCCGCGCCGATCAGCTTGATGTTGGTGCTGGCCATATCCAGGTCGTAGCACTTGCCCTCGGCCAGCGACACCCCATAGCACCCGATGAAGGCGTGCTCGAAGCGAAAGCTGCGCAGCATCTGCTCGGCCATGGTGCCGGTGAAAATGCTGTGATGGGGGTCGTACACCCCGCCCAGCATCACCAGCTCGGCTTTGGGCATCTTCACCTGGCTCAGCAGCAGGGTGCTGTATGTGACGATGCGCACCTTGCGCCGCAGCAGGATGGCGCCCAGTGGCGCGATGGAGGTGCCGCAGTCCAGAAAGACGGTGTCGCCGTCCTGCACATTTTTGGCCGCCTCGGCGGCCACGGCCAGTTTTTCGGCATGGTTGATCTGCATTTTACTGCGCATGGCCAACTCGCCCATGTCCGCGGTCTCCTCGCCGCCCCCGTTGCTGGTGGCGCCGCCCTGCACCCGGGTGAGTTTGCCCGCCCGCTCCAGTTTTTCCAGGTCGCGGCGGATGGTGGCCTCCGAAGTGCCCAGTTCCACCGCCACCTCCTTGAGATTGATCACGCCTCGCTCATGGATCGCCCGCAGGATGTACAAGCTGCGTTCCGATGCGATCATACAAAATCCCTCGTTTCTTCCGGCTGCGGGGTGTGCGGCCGGTAATCGATCCCCGTCTGCCGCCGGGCGGCATCCAGAACCTGCGCCGCGGCCAGGGACCATTCACGCCAGGGGGCCGGGTCCAGTTCGCCCCGCACCATAGCAATGAAATCTTCTATTTCATAATACATGTCTTCCTTGTAAATGGCAAGTTCTATCGTTTGCCATTCCTCTCCCCGCTTCTTCCAGCGGGCCCAGCAGGGCGCGCCCACCGGGCCGAACTGAAGGGTGCCCTGCTCGCCGGCCACCTCACAGGGACAGTGGCTCTCGTGGATCTTGCTGTAAACAAGGCCGGCGCTAAAGCCGGGATAGCGGGCCGCAAGATCGCCCATCACGTCAATGGAACCGGGCAAAAACGAGGCGTGGGCGGTCAGGGAGCGGGGCTTGCCCAGCAGCATGAGCATCATGTGCACGCAGTATACCCCCAGGTCGGTGAGGGCACCGCCGCCCATGGCCGGGTCAAAGGCGTTCTCCACCACGCCCGCCTTCCATTTGTCATACCGGGAGGAATACTGGCAATAGGAGAAGCTCGCCGTGCGGATGGGCCCGATCCTTTCCATGACGCGGCGCAGAGCCGGCACCATGGGGCCGTGGGCGCTGCGCATGGCCTCCAGCAGCACCACGCCGTTCTCCCGCGCGGCCTGTTCCATCCGGGCCAGCTGGCCGGCGTCGATGGCCATGGGTTTTTCACAGAGCACATGTTTGCCCGCGCGCATCATGCGGATGGCCTGGTCGGCGTGGCAGACGTTGGGGCTGGCGATGTACACCGCGTCCACCGTGTCGTCGGCGGCCAGGCTCTCCAGTGTGTGATGGGCGTGGGGCACGCCCCACTCCCGCGCCAGTTTCTGCGCACGCTCCTGCGTGCGGGAATACACCGCCGCCAGTTCGCAGTCGGGGCACAGGGCCGCTGCCGCGCGGAACCAGTCCACGATAAAATTGCTGCCTATGATGCCAAAACGCACCTTCAATGCACGCTCCCTCCCTTTTGCGCAAAAGGCCCCCACAGATCTGTGTGGGGGCCTTCGCCAAAGTTCCGATCGGTTTTATGCGCCGAGCAGCGCGGCACCGATGATCCCCGCGTCGTTCCCCAGAGTTGCCTTGAGAATGGCGGGCGGGTCCATCAGGTCCGAGGCATACACCGTCTCGCTCACGCGGCGGCGCACCGGCCCGAGAAGATATTCGCCCTCGTTGCTCAAACCTCCCCCCAGGATCACCACGGAGGGACGGAAGGCCGTGACCAGGCTGCCGATGCCGGCGGAGAGGTATTCCACATAGTTGTGCACCACCTCCAGAGCGGCCTCGTCGCCCTGTTTTGCCGCGTCAAAGGCGGTGCGCCCGTTCACCCGGCTCATGTTGCCGCCACAAAGTTCGCACATCAGGCTGGTGGGGCAGGCGGCCATCATCTCGATGGTCTCGCGGATGAGCGCCGTCACCGACGCATAGGCCTCCAGGCAGCCCCGCCGGCCGCAGGTGCACCGCACGCCGTTGTACACAAGGATGGAGTGCCCCGGCTCGCAGCCGTAGCCGTTGCCGCCCAGATAGATCTTTTTGTTCATCACGAAGCTGCCGCCCACGCCGGTGCCGAGGGTCAGCATCAGCACATTGTCGTAGTCCTTTGCGGAACCCGCGATGGACTCCGCCAGGGCGGCGCAATCGGCGTCGTTGGCAATGTGCACCGGGATGTCCCAGTGCTTTTGAAACTCGCCCACCAGATCCGCCTTCTTCCAGCCAAGGTTGTTGGCGAACACGATGCGCTGGGTGCCCGGCTCGATGGTGCTGGGGGCGCCCATGCCCACATAGTCGATGTCCTTCTCGGTCAGGCCCGCCTTTTCCAGCACCGCCCGGGCGGCGGCGGCGATGTCCCGCACCACCACCTCAAAGGGGCGTGTGCCCTTGGTGGGCACGCTGTGCCGGGCCACGAACTGATAGTTCTCGTCGATGATGCCGGTGGCGATGTTGGTGCCGCCGAGGTCGATGCCGAGGTAATACTTCATGGGTGTTCCTGCCTCTCGTTAGAATGGATCGCCGCGGCGTTTATACGCCCGCGTTTTTCAGCACACCGTCCACGAACTCCTTGGCGCGGGGGATACCGCCCTCGTCCAGGTGCTCGATGATCAGCGGCATATTGGGATGGTGCTTGGCCAGCAGCCGCACATACAGGTCGTAGTTCAGGGAACCCAGGCCGGCCGCGGGCAGTTCCACATCGCCGGAGCCGCGGAAGGAGTGGGACTCGTCGGCGTCGATATCCGCGTGCTTTTCCGACACATCCTCGGCCAGCTTGCAGTCCTTGGCGTGGGCGATGCGCATATAGGGCGCCAGCCGGTCAAAGACCTTTTCCAGCTCGGCGTCCATGTTGCCGATGTTGGCGCCGGTGAAATAGTTGGTGGGGTCGCAGATCAGCGCCAGATTGGGGCTGTTCACGTCCTTCATCAGCCGCTCCACCTGTTCCACGCTGCCGATGACGTTGTTGATGTAGTTCTCCACGATGAAGGTCACGCCGTTCTCCTCGGCGCAGGCCACCAAGTCCTTGATGATGGCCAGCGCCTCCTGATAGGCCTCCTCGGTGGCGTTCTTGTCGTGCCAGACCCAGTCGCTCTCGGGATTGTAGGTGCCGGTCTCACTGGCCACATAGCCGCAGCCCAGCTTGCGGGCAAAGCGGATCATCTCCTTGAAGTAGGCGATGTTGGCCGCCCGCTTCTCCGGGTCGGGGTGCACGAAGTTGGTATAGGCGGAGAGGGCCACCACCGGCAGGTTTGCCGCGCGGAATTTGTCCCGGATCTCCTTTGCCTTCTCGTCGGTCAACTCGCCCTTGGTGGCGTCGCAGTCCTTGAAGGAGACGTCCAGCTGCACACAGGAGAAGCCCTGTTCTTTGATGCGGCGGATGGTCTCGTCGATGGTGCAGGGGTAATAGCCGGTGAAAATGCCAACAGGGATCATGTCCGTTTCCTCCTTTCTGATGGGGGCTTTGCGCCCGCTGCATACATTTTTCCCCTTTTGCCCCGGACTTCGCCCCCATAAAAACAGGCAGGTACATAACCCGGGCGAAAGCCATGAGCGCACCTGCGTGGAAAAAAATTTTTGCAATGTTGCAATGGAAGGTCGCTCGGATTATGGTTCCGCAGCCGGCAAAGGGCAATCTGAACAGTTTATCCAGTGACTTTACTAATTCCTTGTTACCAATTATACAATATCAAAATCCTACGTCAACGCATTGCGGGCAACTTTGTATCAAAACACAAGAGTGTTAAAAATCTTTTGTGCAACATCCCGTCTCTTTGTGAAATTTCTGTATAAACATTCGAAAGCCCCGCGAAAATCTCGCGGGGCTTTCGTGTGGGATGTTGAAATTTTGCCCAGACCTGGCTCAATGCCGGGGCGGCACCCGGCACACCAGTGCCGAAATGGCGCCGGTAAGCTTCCATTCGCCGCTGCCGGCGGGCAGAAAGAGGCTGTCGCCCTTGCGCACTGCCAGTTCCTCGCCGCCGCAGGCGAGCGCGCCCGCGCCGTCGGTGATGAGCAGGCTGGTGAAAGAACTTTCATCGCACATGCCTTCGGCGCCGCCCCGGGCCAGGTCCGCCGTGAAATACTCGCAGGCCGCCAGATGGCCGCCGAAATCCTGGGGACTTGGCGGGACGCACCGGGTCACCTCCAGCGCCTGCTCCACATGCAGCTGCCGGGGCTTGCCGTCCGCGCCCAGGCGGCCGTAATCATACACCCGATAGGTGACGTTGGAATTCTGCTGGATCTCGGCGATCACAATGCCCTTGCAGATGGCGTGCAGGGTGCCCGCCGGGATGAAGAACACATCCCCCCGGTGCACCGGAGCGGCGTTGAGCACCTCGGTCAGGGTGTTGTTCTCGATGCGTGCTTTGTACTCCTCTTTGGTGATGGGGTGCTTGAAACCGTAGTAGAGAAAGGCGCCCGGCTCCGCCTCCAGCACATACCACATCTCGGTCTTGCCGAACTGCCCCTCGTGGGCCAGGGCATAGGCGTTGTCCGGGTGTACCTGGATGGACAGATCCCCCTTGGCGTCGATGAACTTGGTCAGGATGGGAAACTCCTCAAACCGGGCGCAGTTGGCGCCCAGCACCTCTTTGCCGTGCTTTTCGATGTAGGCGGGCAGGGTCAGGCCCGCGTCGGGGCCGTTGGCCACCGTGCTGGGGCCGTCCTTGTGGCAGGAGAGCACCCACGCCTCCGCCAGCGGCTCCAGGTCGGATCGGATGTTGTATTCCTCCCGCAGTTTGCTGCCGCCCCACAGGTAATCCTTGCAGGCGGGCATCAGCTTGAGAATGGGCATGGACATCGCTCCTTTTCCGGCGCTGCGGCCGGCGAGTTTCTGCCCCTATTGTAACACACTGCCGCGGGAAATCAATCCCGGGCGGCCTCCCCTGCGGGGATGGTGCGCACCCCGAAGGTGAAGTAGAGGATGTGGAACACCCACACGCCGCCCAGCACGATGCGGCCTGCGAGCACGGCGTGCATCATGGCAAAGCCCACCGCCATCAAAGCGGTCACCGTGACCATCACCCGGATCTTGGTCTTGCGGGTCATGCCCTTGCCCGCCACATAGTCGGCCAGGTTCTCCCGGTAAAGGCGGGTATTTTTGAACCAGGCGTTTAGCCTTTCGCTGCTTTTGCCAAAGCCGAAAGCGGCCAGCAAAAGGAACGGGAAGGCGGGCAGCAGGGGCAGCACCGCCCCCACCGCCCCCAGTCCAAGGCCCAGAAAGCCCAGGCACAGATACATCGCTTTTTTCAGTTTCATCCCATGCACTCCTGTCGTTTTTTCTCTTTGCGGCTCTCGATGAGGTGCCGCACCGCCAGCACCGGGTGGACCAGCAGCATCCGGGGCCCGAAAACCGCATGACATCCCGTATCTTCTGCCGCATCTCCGGGCGGTAGCAGTGGACCTTGCAGTTGGAGCAGAAGGTCTTGGTCTCCATGAAGGGGCAGGCCTCGCTGCGCTGGCGGGCGTACTCCAGCAGGGCCGCGCAGTCGGGGCAAAGGCCGCCCCGGTCGCCGTGCTTTTTACGGCAGTAGAGGGCGATCATCGCCTCCACCACCCGCTTTTCCCGCTGCCGTTTGCTCGCGGTGTTCATCAGCTCAACCTCCCATGCTCCACGCTCACCACCCGGTCGGCGATGCGCAGGGTGCTGCGCCGGTGGCTCACCAGCACCACCGTTCTGTCCCCGCTCTCCCGCCCCAGCGCCCGCAGGATCACCGCCTCGTTCAGGCTGTCCAGATTGCTGGTGGGCTCGTCCAGCAAAAGGAAGGGCGCGCCGTGCAGAAAGGCCCGGGCCAGCCCCAGCCGCTGCCGCTCGCCGCCGGAGAGGGTCTCCCCCAGCTCGCCCACCGGGGTATCGTAGCCTTGGGGCAGGCTTTGGATAAATTCATGCACCGAGGCCTTTTTGCAGGCGTCCTCGATCTCGGCGTCGGTGGCGTCGGGCTTTGCCAGCCGCAGGTTGGCACGGATGGAATCCCGGAAGAGGTGGGTCTCCTGGGTGACGTAGGCCTCCATGGCCCGCAGGTCGGCGGTGTTCACCCCGTCGATGGGCCGGCCGGAGATCTCCACCCTCCCCTGCTGCGCCTGCCAGAAGCGCATCAGCAGCTTGAGCAGGGTGGACTTGCCGCTGCCGCTGCGGCCCGCGATGCCCACGACGCTGTTTTCGGGCACTTCCAGGGAAAGGCCGTCCAGCACCGCCTCGTCGCCGTAGCGGAAGGTCACATCCTCCACCCGCGCGCCGGAGAAGGCGGTGGCGGGGCGGCCCTCCACCTCGGCGGTGACGGGGGTCTCCTCCAGGATGTCCAGCACCCGGTTGCCGGCGGCAAAGGTGTTTTGCAGCCCCGCGCCCAGGTTCGCCAGCGCCACCGCCGGGCCGAAGGAACTCATCAGCGCCACGGTGGCCACCGCCCCGCCGGCAAAATCCAGCCGGCCTGCCATGCACAGCAGCGCCGCCGCGAAGAGCATCGCCAGATCGAAGGCAAGGATGAGGGTGTTGATGACAGCGGCGTTCAGCGCCGCCGTGCGCTTCATCCGGCCCTCGTGGGCCGCCAGTTCCCCGGTGCGGCGCTCCATCTCCGCCAGGCGTCGGCCGCCCGCGCCGTACTGCAGGATCTCGGGCAGGCCCCGCAGGCTGTCCAGCACGAAGGCGGAGAGCTCCCCCGACCGGCGGCGGAAGTCCGCGCCCGCGCCGCCGGCGGCCCTGCTGGTGGCCAGCGGAACCAGCAGCCCCACCGTGAGGTAGGCGGCCAGGGCGATGGCTCCCAGCAACGGGTGCACCGCGCCGATGAACGCCGCCATGCCGGCCGAGAACAGCAGCGCGATGGCCGCCGGGGAGATGGTGTGGGCATAAAACACCTCCAGCAGCTCGATGTCGCTGGTGATGACCGCGATCAGGTCGCCCTTGTCCCGCCCGTCCAGCCTGGCGGGGGCCAGGCGGCGCAGGGCGGCGAACACCTTGTCCCGCAGCAGGGCCAGCAGCTTGAAGGCAATGAAGTGGTTGCACGCCTGCTCGCCGTAGCGCAGCAGGCCCCGGGCCAGGGCCATGCCCGCCGCGCCGGCAAAGAGGGCGGGCAGAGGCAGCGGGCCTCCCAGCCCCAGCGCCCGCACCAGGCCGAACGCCCCGAAGATGGTGATGAAGGAGGCGCACAGATGGCCCGCCAGCCCCATCAGGACGGCCAGCAGCATATACCCCGTCAGGGGCCTTACCAGGCCGATGAGCCGGGCCATGACGGCCAGGCCGCTTCTCTGTTTTTTCATACCGCGTCCTCCCTGCCGTAGTGTTCCAGTTCCTGCTGGGCGTTCCACAGGCGGGCGTAGACCCCGCCCTGTTCCAGCAATTTTTCGTGGCTGCCCTCTTCCGCCACCCGGCCGCCCTCCATCACAAAGAGCCGGTCGGCCCCGACCACGTTGGCCAGCCGGTGAGAAATGAGAATGACCGTTTTGGTCTTTGCCAGCGCGGTGATGCGGGCCATGATGTCATTCTCGCTCTCCACGTCGATGTTGGAGGTGGCCTCGTCAAAGATGTAGACGGGGCTGTCGTGCAGAAGGGCCCGGGCCAGCGCGAGGCGCTGGCACTGGCCGCCGGAGAGGTTTGCCCCCTTCTCCGCCACCGGGGCGTCCAGCCCGCCCTCACCGCGCACAAAGTCCGCCAGATTCACCTGCTCCAGCGCCTGCCACAGGGCATCGTCCGGCGCGTCGGGCCGGGCCATGCGCAGGTTTTCCGCCACGGTGCCTTTGAACAGGTAGCTGTTGTGGGAGATGTAGGTGATGCTGCGCGCCAGACCGGCCTCGTCGATGTCCGCGAGGGGCTGCCCGCCCAGCGTGACGTCGCCCCCGTCGGCAGGGCGGCGGCCGGTGAGCAGCGCGGCCACGGTGGACTTGCCGCAGCCCGACTCGCCCACCACCGCGCAGAAGCCGCCGGCGGGAAAGGTCATGGAGACGTTTTGCAGCACCGGCCGATCCGGCTCATAGGCAAAGTCCACATCCCGCAGCCGGAGGGTGCAGTCGGCGGGGGCGGCCGCGCCGCCCGCCCGGGGCTCCGGCAGGTCCAGCAGGCGGAAGATGCGCTTGGCCGCGGCCATGCCGTTCATGGCCACATGGAAAAAACTGCCCAGCAGCCGCATGGGCAAAAAGAACTCCGCCGCCAGCAGGATGATGAACAGCGCCCCCGCCAGGCTCACCCTGCCCGCGGCAAAGCGGCCCACCGCCAGGGCCATGCCCGCCGCCGCACCGCCGTAGGCGATCAGGTCCATGATCGTGATGGAGTTCAGCTGCATGGTGAGCACCTTCATGGTGATGCGGCGGAACTGTTCCGCCTGCCGGTTCATCTCGGCGTGCTTTTGCGCGTCCGCGCCGTAAATTTTCAGGGTGGTGAGCCCCTGCAGATTCTCCAGAAAGGTGTCGCCCAGAGCGGTGTACTGCCCCCAGTAACGGCCCAGCAGCTTTTTGGCCCAGGTCTGGACCGTCGCGATGGATACCGGGATCAGCGGCACGCACACCAGCAGCACCGCCGCGCTCACCGCATCCACCGGGGCCAGCACCGCGAAGAGGGTCAGCGGCGCCAGCATGGCGTAGAAAAACTGGGGCAGATACTGGCCGAAGTAGACCTCCAGCTGGTCCACCCCTTCCACCGCCACCTGTACCGCCTCGCTGGTGCGCAGCTGCCCACGGCCCGCCGTGCCCAGCCGCAGCAGCTTTTCGTAGATGCGCCGGCGCAATGTTGCCTTGGCCGCTTTGCTGGCGCGCCAACTCATGTTCGCGGCGGCCAACGTGCAGCCGAAACGCACCGCCAGCACCGCGGCGGCCAGCAAGCCCAGCGCCAGCAGGTCGGCGGCCGTGGCCGTTTTCATCCAGAGGGCCGCCAGCAGGCGGCAGACTGCCCCGGTGAGCAGGATGTTCGCCGCCAGTGACACCCACTGGAAGGCCACCCCCGCCGCAATGTATTTTTTGCTCTCGCCGACCATGCCGATCAGCCGTCTGTCGATCATATTCCTCTCCCCCTGCGCCGCGCGGCGCACTGTTAGTCATATCTAACTCTCTGTCGAAAAAAAAGTTAGCTTTCACTAACCGCAATACAGGATAGCACATTTCCCCTCGCCTTGTCAAGGGAAAATACTGGCAGCGCGCAGCAAAGGAAGCACGGCTGGGCGGGCACGGTGTCTTTTGGGGTTTTTCCGGCAATTGACATTCTTTGCGCCGCATGGGATACTTTATGCAGAGAAACGCGGCTGTGCGGGCGGCCAAAAGCAGCCCGCGCCGCGGGGAGGATTTGCCATGACGACACAGACCCGCACCGCCTGGCCCGAGCGGTATTATGAAGAGTTTAACCCCGAAACCCGCCGGCAGCTGCTGGAAGAGGCCCTGGCCGCCGGCGAGGGGGACACGGCGGAGAACGAACTGCGGCGCCTTTTGTGGGAAAGGCGCTACACGCGCCCCCGGCGGAACGCGCCCCCGGCGGACCGGTACATTGCCCTTTGGCTGACCCTGGACCACTGGCGCAAGGCAGGCCCCCATCGAGCGCGGGCCGCCGCCCGGGAACTGGGGCGGCTGGCCCCGCTGCTGCGGCCGGAGGGCGGCGGAGACGCGCAGGCACTGCTGCACCGGGAACTGGTGCACGCCGTGCGGCTGTACCTGAGCACCTGCGCCCGGGGCAGCTACGGCACCCTGCTGATGGGGCTGGTGCGCATGAACAGCGATCAGCTCCTCGAAAAGGTCGCCCGGGAAGTGGCTGAGGTAACGATCCTTGTGCCCCGGTGGGCGGGCCTTGAAGCGGAGTTCGCGCCCCTGGCCCCCGCCGCCCGGGAAGCCTTTGAACTGGCGTTTCCGGAGGGCGGCGCGGCGCTGGAAGACGCCTTTGCCCGCTGCGGGCAGGCTGAAGGGTAAATTTTTCTTTGCATAAAAAGCGGCGCTTCCGGCGGCTCAACCCGCCGTAAGCGCCGCTTTTTGCGGGCCCGTGGCTTTGCGGCCCTCCGGGCCGCCGGTCAAAAGCCGAGGCTCAGCCCCAGCAGGAACATCCCGTAATAATAAGTGGCCAGGTTGGCGGCGTGGACCGCCGGATGGGAGGTGCGGTAGAAATACAAAAACAAAATCAGCAGGTCCGACACCCAGAACAGCGCCGCGCCCGCCAGCACCAAAAAGCACCAGGGCTGGCCCAGGCCCAGGGCCAGCTGGAACCCCTTGCCCAGAAAGGCGGACACGAAGGACGCATAGATCGCCGCCATGGGCAGCAGGCGGCCAAAGCGCATCCCGGGCAGCCGGCTCAGCGCCAGCACGCCCAGCGCCCCGGCCACCGCCGCGACCGGCACCGGCCAGCTCACGGGCTGCAGGCGGCACAGGCCCCAGACGAACAGCCCGTGCCCTGCCAGAAAGCACACTCCTCCGGCCACGAACCAGGGCAGGCGGCGGCGCCGGTTGTAGATCGCCAGCAGCACATCGCCCACGACACAGCAGCCGAAGGCCGGCGCAAGATGCACGAACGCCTCCGGCCGGCTGCCCACCCGCGCCGAAACGGCGGCCACCGCCACAAAGAGCAGGCTGCACAGGATCTTTTCCGCCAGATAACTTTTTTTCGGCGAACAGGCTTTTCGGATGAGCAGGCACTGGGCGGCGGTGTAGACCAGCAGCATTCCCAGGATGAGGGCGATGTTCATGGGCGTTCTCCTTTATCGGCCCGCCCCGCCGGCATGGGCGGGAGCGGTTGTTTCGGTCCCTTCAAGGATACCACAAAGCGCGGGCCTTGTCTGCCGAAAGGGGCGTGAAAATCTTGTACGCTGCCGGCGGGTCGTCGACCGCGCCCCCTTCCCGCCCCCGCCGGTGGGCCGCAAGACAGCGCCCGGGGCTTCAGAAGAGCCGGCGTCCCGCCACATATTTCGCCAGAGGCAGCCCGTCGGAGAGCCACACCACCCGCTCCAGCCGCTCGGCCAGGGTGCACTGCCGGGTGGTGGGCAGGCCGGCGTCGTCCATGACGATCGCGTCAAATTCATAGCCGGGCTCAAAGCTGCCCACCTTGCCGAAGAAGGCCCCGCCGCCCTTGGTGGCGAGATAGAGCGCTTCCGGCAGGGTGAGGGCGGGCAGGCTGTCGTCCACCAGGCGCCAGCGCAGTTTGGAACACTGGATGGCGTCGGTCATGGCGCGGAAGATGGACAGATGGGCGCCGCCGGCCACATCGCTGCCCAGGCCCGCCTTCTGCCCTTCCCGCAGCCAGGCGCGTACGGGGGCAATGCCGGAGGACACGTTCATGTTGGACTGGGGACAGTGGGCGAGGAACACGCCCCGCTCCTTCATCAGCGCCCGCTCCTCCTCGCCGCTCCAGATGCAATGGGCCATCACGGTGGGGCATTCGCCGCCGAACAGCCCCGGCTGCGCATACGCCGCGCCATAGAAAGGGGCTGCGGGGCGCAGCTGCCGGACCCAGGCGATCTCGGACAGGTTCTCCGACAGGTGGGACTGCATCGCGGCGCCGTATTCCCGCCGCAGCTGCCCCAGGCCGTCCATCAGCCGCTGGGAGCAGCTGGGAATGAAGCGGGGGGTGATGGCCGGGCGCACGCCGGAAAATCCGGCGCTCTCCTCCAGCCAGCGGCGGGTCTCGGCCAGTGAGCCCTCTGTTGTTTCCCGCAGATAGTCCGGGCAGTTGGAGTCCATGTTCAGCTTGCCCACGAACCCCCGCAGGCCGGCCTTTTCCAGCAGTTCCATCAGCCGCAGGGTGGCGGGCCGGTGCACCGTGGCAAAAACGCAGGCCCGGGTGGTGGCGCTGCGGGTGAGTTCCTCGGCAAAGACCCGGTAGGCGGCATCCGCATAGTCCATGCCGGCAAAGCGCGCCTCCTCCGGAAAGGCGTTTTGTTCCAGCCAGTCCAGCAGTTCCATGTCCATCCCCAGACCCCGGTAGGCGTACTGGCTGGCATGGACGTGCAGATCCACCAGGCCGGGCAGGATGAGCCGATCGCCATGGTCGTGCAGGGGAATGCCCCGGAATCGTTCGGGCAATTCTGTAAAAATGCCCGCCACGAGCCCCTTCTCACAGACCAGGTATTGCTGCGGCCGCAGTTCCAGCCGGCCGCAGGCAGGTGTATAAAGGATGTTGCCCCGCAGGGCAAAGGTCAGTTCCATCTTGTTCTCCTTGCGTTTGATGAGCGCGCCGTTCCGCCGGGCGCGGGGCGCGCCGCAGACCATTGTACAAAAATAATGCGGTCCGCACAAGGGGGCGGCCGCTGGAAACACCTGCCTGCCCCCATCGCCCTCCGGACACGGCGGCCCCCCTGGTGCATTGGTCTTTCCGCGCCAGGGGGGCCGCCGGGGTCATATCGGTTTGTTCCGGGCGGTGAGCACACCGCGCCAGGGCTGTGCGGTCAATCCTGCACGGGAGATTCCCCGGAGGACACCAGCCGGTACAGGTCTTCCACTTCCATGGGGTGATAGTAAAAATACCCCTGGATCATGTCGCAGCCGGCCTCCTTGATGAGATCGTTCTGCACATGGGTCTCCACCCCTTCCATGCACACCTTTTTGCCAAACCGGTGGCAGGCGTACACGATGCTGGAGATGAAGTTCATCTTGTCCTCGGATTCGGTCATCTCCGCCAGCAGCGACCGGTCCAGCTTGATCATGTTGGAGGGATATTGCAGAAGCATCCGCAGGGAGGAGTAGCCGCTACCGAAATCGTCCAGCGCGATCTGCACGCCCATGGATTTGCAGTCCTCCACAAAGCGACGCAGCTTTTCCGGCTGTTCGTCCATGAAGCTCTCGGTCATTTCCGCGATCAGGTGGGAACCGTCCAGATGGTATTTCTCCAGCGTCCTTCGCATGAAATCGGTGAACTGGCTGTCGGAAAGCTGGTACAGGCTCACGTTGAAGGTGAGGTAAAAATCCGGGACACAGGCCACCAGCCGCATGCAGGTGCGCACCGCCTGTTCGAACACCCAGCGTCCGGCGATCTGGATCAGGTGCTCGTTCTCCAGCATGGGGATAAAGGTGCTTGGAGGGACGTCCTCGCCCTCAAAGATCCACCGCAGCAGCACCTCGCCGCCCACCACCGATCCGCTTGCCGCCCTCACCACAGGCTGCACCACAATGCGGAAATTCTCCATCTCCTGCAGCACATCGTAACTCAGCGTCAGTTTCATGTTGGAGATCTGCCGGATCTTTTCAATGTTTGTGATGGAATCCTCGATGTACGTCTGCCGGGAATCGCGCTTGGCCACCTTGATGAGGGACACCATATTTTCCAGGAAATCGGTGAAGGAGAGGCTCGGCTGGGGGTATTCCATCAGTGCGAAGGAACAGGGATGATGAACGGAAAGCCCTCTGGCGCGGTATTCATTGTCCACGATGGCGCGGATATACCCCACCAGTTCCTCCTTTTCCCCGGAGCAGTTTTCCTCTGTCAGGCCGATGAACCGCAGCCCCTCCAGACGATAAAAAGACATTTTATCCGACAGTTTTGCGGTCAGTTCGTCGGCAATGCTGCGGATCATGCGGTCGCTGTAATTTCGCCCGCGCGTACTGTTCAGCGCGCTGACGCTGTTCAGGCAGAACCCGATGGCAAGACATTTCGTCGCCTGGTGCGGATCGGGGGCGGGCATGGCGGAAGCCCGGGGGAAATTTGTGACCGGATCCACCACGAAGGCGTCATCCTGGCGGGTGATCCTGCCGGAGAAGAACAGCGGCTTTGTCTTGTCGGCATTCCACTTGAGCATGGCGTAGCAGCGCACCCAGATGTTCTCCCCCGCCGCGTTTTTCACCTGGTAGCGCAGGTCGTACACCATTTCCTTGCGGGTCATCAGCTCCTGCATCTTTTTCCGGTGCAGCTGCCGATGCTGAGGAAGGCTGATCCGCTTGGACCACTCGTCCAGCAGGCCGGAGACCACATTGCCGGAAAAGCCGAACTCATCCCGCATGTTGTCGGAAATATAATACAAATCCCGCTGGGTATCCCCAAAATAGAAATAGGTCATGGTATTCTGGCGGGAGACCGAGTCGAACATGAACACAACGTCGTGGTATGTCTCCCGCAGGAAATGTCCCAGACGACTGTTCTGTTCCTCTTCCCGCAGTTCCATTCCGCCGGGCCGCCTGCGGTCCACCCCGGGAACAAGGTTGTTGGCGGCGTAGTACTCCCGCTTGTCCTGGTACATGACCCGGTCGGCCTGGGAGATGAGCGCGTCCAGACTGAAGGGTTTCCGGTCCGACCACGCATACCCCACCGCAATATGGCACTCATCTTTCCGGATGCGTTCGTGCAGGGCGCTCACATTCCGGCGGAAGGTCTCCTCGTCGCAGTCACAGAACACCGCCACGAACTCATCGCCGCCCGAGCGGTAGATCCAGGGGGTTTCCAGCGTGTCCCGCAGCAGGTCGCTGCAATGGCGGATCAGCTGGTCCCCCGCGTTGTGCCCCCGGGAATCGTTGGTCTGCTTGAGCCCGGTGATGTCGCAGTAGATCACGCCGGCGCTGAGCTGATTTTGGCAGCGGACGCTGTGCTCTGACAGGGCGTTGCGGTTGTACACCCCGGTGAGAGGGTCGTGAAAGCTGAGCACGTTCAGCCGGTTCAGCAGGTCTCTCTGCCGCAGCAGCGCCGCCACAAAGCAGCCGATCACGTTCAGGAGGGCGGGCAGCAGGGTCATCATATCCCGGCTGGGGTTGTCCATCCCCAAAAAGCCCACGACCTTTCCCTCCGAGCTCACCGGCCCTGCCGCCAGCGCAGAGATGTTCTGGGGCTTGAGGATGGCGTAGGCCACCGGGTACTGGGCGCATATCTTCTCCAGGTCTTCGATCAGCAAAACCTTGTTCAGCTTGAAAAGCCGGATCCACCAGTCGAAATCGGCGGTGGGCATCCTTTGCAGGATGTCCTTTTGCGGCATCACATCCTGCGCGCACCACTCGTAGGTGTTGTCCATCTGGTCGTCTTCGCGGAGTTCAAACACATAGACCCGGTCGCACCGGAAGGTCTCCCCCAGGTATTCCAGCACCTTTTCCAACCCTTCCTCCGGGTCTGTGGTGGAAAAGACGCGCTGCAGGCACTCGTTGAGGATGGTCTCGCTGCGGGCGTAGTAATAGGGCGTATTGCAGACGACCTCGGAATCCACGTCGATGGCGATCTCGATCCGATATTGTCTTTCGCCGCTGGTCATAAAGGTATCCTTGATGAGATACCGTTTGTTGAGCACCGGATTTTTGTGGGTCCAGGAAAGGAATTTTCCCTCTTGCAGCGATTGATTGGTACAGAACACACAGGGGGCCTTGCCGCCCTGCAGCACCTCATAGCATTTTTTCCCTTTGTATTCCTCTCCGCTGCCGTATCCCAGGGAATTGCGCAGATGCCGGTTCATGTAGAGCAGTTCGTTGGTCTCCCGGTCGGAGATATAGACCATCTCATCCAGGTCCTCGAAAAAGCTCACCAAATGGCCGATCCCGGTTTCGTTTTTCTCCACCGCTTTGTGCCTCCCTTTCGATAAGGATGTGTGATCACAATTGGGGGCCGGACGCTTAACGCGCGCGGCTTCGCCTGGAGCCGCGCGCCGCAGGCCCCCTGCCGTCTGAAGCGCCGGCCGGCTGCGGGCTCATCCCTGCCGGCTGCCGGTCCCGTTGGGATCGGCGTAGGTGTGCCGGTGTTTGCCCTTTTGTTTGCTGTCGTACAGGGCCTTGTCCGACAGGAGAACGGCCCGGGTGTAGGAAAATCCTTCGCTGCGCACAAACAGGATCCCCGCGCTGCAGCTGATGGGCGTTTTGGGATACGCCCCCAGCGCCGCGTTAAAGCGCTCCATGCGCTGATCCAGGATCTCCCGGGTGATGGCGCCCTGCACAAACACCACAAATTCGTCGCCGCCCAGACGCCCGATCACATCCTGCTGGCGGAAGGTCGCGGTGAGCAGCTTGGTAACATACCGCAGGACGTTGTCGCCTTCCGGGTGGCCCAGCCGGTCATTGACATTTTTGAAGTTGTCGATGTCCAGCAGGATCATCGCGCCCCGCCGCTGGCTCTCCGGGGCTTCCATGTACTCCCGCACGGCGGACTCAAAGGCATTCCGGTTCAAAACGCCCGTCAGCGGGTCGCGGTTGGCCGCTTCCTTCTGCGCCTGCTCCTTGCGGACCTGGGCGTCGATGTCCTTGAGGTACAACAGCGCGTAGGAGGTTTCGGTGCATTGCTCCCGAAAGCTGTGCGCCACCAGTTCCGTCCAGCGCCACTCGCCATCGATCCGGCGCTGGTAGCGAAAACGCCGGGTAACGGCGTCACCGGCAAGCAGGGCCTTCCAGCTGTCCGCCTTCTCCAGGTTCTTCATGTTCCGGCCGATGCGCACATCGCTGGCGGCCGCCTCCTCCATGAAGCGCAAAAGGCTCTTTCCGCTGCCGCTGAACTTCTGTTCGTAGCCGGCCCACAATCCACCCGCGGATTTCAGGGTGTCGCTCTCCAGATCCACCTCCGCGTAGGCGATGGCCTCGCTCAGGCTCGCCTGATAGAATTCACGGATCCGCATATTTTCCAGCTGCAACACCCGCTCCCGGTTCGCGGTGTCCAGCAGCACGAGAATGGTGTCGCTGTACGGTTCTTCCTCGCCCATGTGGCGGGTGGAAAGCTGGAACCACTCGTAGGTGCCCTGCTTGGTGCGCATCAGCAGTTCCATGCCGTCCACATCCTTGTTTTGGGGCACGTTCCGGAAAAGGGCCGCGAATTTTTCGGCGAAATGGGGGTGCACGATCTTCTCCCGCAACCAGCATTCCGGGAAGTTTTCCTCGTGTTTTTCCTCCCCCGCCAGCAGAGTTCTGTCGGTGTGGAAAAAGGCCGCCTTTTTGCGCTCGCAGAACTCGAACACCTCGCTCTTGGCGGGGGAAGGCAAAAACTGCGGGCGCTCTATATCGGAGACGATGCGATGGTATCCCTCCAGGCAGATCATGTGGTCGGTGTCCGCTGTGCGGATGCCGGTGCAGCGCACCACCACTTCGCCCCGGGTGGGATGTTGCCAGGGATATTCCAGTTCCACCGGCCGGTCGGAATAGAGCATCTGTTCAACCGCCTGGTTGACGTACGCGCGGTAGCTCTCGTGGACACGGCTGTACCAGTGTTCGTAGCACTTTTGGGGCGACAGGGCGCCCTCGATCCCCAGCACGCGGCGCATGGTCTCATCCGCGAACATCTCCCGGCGGTTGGCGTTGGGATCCATCCGGATGAACCAGAGCCCCACGTTGGTGTCCTTCAGGACGTCCCGGTAGTGGAGATCCAGCAATTCGCCCAGGCGTTCCTCCGTCTCGTTTTTGCTGAAACGATCCACCACGAACAGCGACAGGGTGCGGATCATGGAATCGTCCCGCACACAGTGGCGGGGGTTGTCCACCCCCAGGAAACCCACCAGTTTCCCCTCGCTGTGGATGGGGGTGGCGATGAGCCGGCTGACCCCCTGGCTGTGCAGACGCTTGTACTCGCTCGGATCCGCATCCCGCAGTTCCTCCACGTTGGGAACGATGACCGAGGTATCCTTTTCAAAGAGGTCCATCCAGCGCTGCATGCCCATGGCGGGCACCCTTTGCTGGTTGGCCTGCTCCGGGGCAACGCCCTCGCGGCACCACTCGCAGGTGTTGCTCCACAGTCCCTCGGAAATGGAGATGGGCTCAAAGAGGTATGCCCGGTCGGACTGGTAGAATTCCGCCACCGAGGCCAGCATCTGCCTTGTGGCCCGGTTCATGTCCGGCTCCTGCGCCAGCACCTTGGCACAGGCCAGCACATTTTCCGCGAAATCCAGCTTTTCCCGCACCGACCGGCTGAGCACTTCCCGTTCGGTGATGTCCACCGCCAGTTCCAGGCGGGCCAGCTTGCCCTGCCAGGGGATCAGCTTATCCTTCAGCAGGAAATGCCGTTTCAGCTTTTTGTTCTCCAGCTCCCAGAAGTAAAAGCGGTCCCGGTTCAGCAGGCTGTTGGTGCAGAACTCACAGGGATCGTCCTTTCCCTGCAGCACCTTGTAGCACTTCTGGCCGTTGTAATCAAACACGCCGGTCAGCTGCCGGCCCGCCGGGTTGAGATAATACAATTCATAGGTCTTGGGGTCGCTGACATAGACGATCTCGTCCAGCGCGCCCATAATGTTGTCCATTGTCTCGGCGGTGGCGTGGAACTCCCGGGGCAGCTGCTCCTCGCTCCACTTCACCTGCCGAAGCCCCTCGCGCACGGCGGCGCTGCTTTTGTATGTCTCGGTGCCCTCTTCGATGTAGTTTCGCGCAAAGTCCGCTGCGGAAAGGGGCTTGTCAAACAGGTAGCCCTGCAGGATGTCCGGGCCCAATTCTTCCAGCGCGGCCAGTTCTTCCCTGGTCTCCACCCCTTCACAGCACACCCGGATCTGGGAGGAGCGGGCCAGTTCCAGCATGTTGCTGAGCAGGCGATAGTTATAGGCGCTGTACTGGATGCCGCGCACAAAGCAGCGGTCGATCTTGATCTCGTCGATGTTCAGGTTCTTCAGATATCCCAGGCTGGAATAGCCGGTGCCGAAGTCGTCCACCGAGATCTCGATGCCCGCCTGTTTCCAGCGGTAAAACAGCCGGTTGAAGCGGGAATAATCCTGCAGCTGCATGCTCTCGGTGACTTCCAGCGTCAGCGCGTCGCCCGGCAGGCCGCTGTCTGACAAAAGTTCCAGCACCTGCTCCTCAATGTTCTCCTGGCTCAGCTGCACATAGGACACGTTGACGCTGACGTGCAGTTCCCCGACGTTTTTCCGCCAGATCCTGCACTGCTCCATCGCCGTTTTCAGCGTCCACAGCCCCACCTGGCAGATCAGGCCCGTCTGTTCCAGGACCGGGATGAACTCCACCGGGCTCAGCGGCCCCCGCGCGGGCGACCGGTAGCGCAGCAGCGCTTCCATGCCGAACAGCTCATAGGTGTCGGTGCGGATCTGGGGCTGATAGTACACGGAAAAGCCGGAAAAGCCCTCCTGCACGCTTCGGCGCAGTTCCTCCTGCAGTTCCACCGTGGAGAGTTTCTCCTCATAATCTTTCTGGGAGAAGACCGCGAGGGTGTTTTTGCCCATCCGCTTGGCCTTGTCCAGCGTTTCCTCGGCATACTGGTACAGAACGCTGCTGTCCACATTCTGATGGCCGGTGTAGGGCACCACGCCGGCGGACAGGGTGCAGTACTCCGCCATGCGCGCGCAAAGTTTCCGATAGATGTCCTCCACCACGGCCTGATCCTCCACCGGCAGATTGGCCGCGAAACAGTCGCCGTTGACCCGGTAGATGCGCAGGCCCACCCCCACAAGTTCTTCCAGCGTGTCGGCGATCATGCAGAGGATGCGGCTGCCGTAGTCCCGCCCATAGTGCAGGTTGATGTGCTTGAGATTGTCCACCCCCATGAGAAGCAGGTAACAGGGGATCTCCGACGCAAGGATGCGGTCCATGTCTTCGGTCAGCCGGGTGGCATTGAACGCGCCGGTCAGCTGATCCACCATCCGCTCCAGCGCCGTGTCGGACACACGGCCGATCAGGGCGATCGGTTTTCCCTGTTCATCCAGCTGGCATCTGCCCCGGCAGTTCACCCAGACGCGGTTGCCCTCCCGGTCCACCAGACGGTATTCGTTGTTGTACCGGGCAGCCTTGCCCTGGCGGACAAGCTTGAGTTCCCGGCGCAGCGCGGGCAGGTCGTTTTTATAGACGATCCTGTACCAGTCGTCCATGGTGCACCCGCCGTCTTCGTTTTTGGGCAGGTCGTACCGCTGCCAGATGTTCCCGGCAAAATACACGCGCCCGGATGCAAGGTCCCACAGGAACAGATAATCGTTGCCGCTGTCGCCCAGAAGGTTCAGCACTTCCAGCTGTTCACGCATCACTTTTTTGTTTTCCGGCTCCAATGCCCTCTGCCCCTTTCTGGCTTCGACTTTGGCTGGTTTTCCCCGCAATGCGCACGAGGGGCCTGCCCACGGCGAAAACGCCGGCAGGGCAGACCCCCATTCGTTTCTTTGCGTTTCAGGCGGGGCACCCCGGTTTGCTCATTGCGCCGGGGTCTCCTTGGCTGATTCAGTCTCCTTGGCCGCTTCCGCTTCCTTCGCTGCCTCTTTCCGGCTGGCGGACGCCTGGGTGATCTCATCCCAGATGCGGTTCACATCCTCCATGCAGCTGAAGTACAGGCTGGTAAGCAGGTTGGTCTGAATGTGCAGTTCCTCCGCGAGGCTGTCGATCTGCGTCCAGTCCGCCCGCTCGTAGCACAGGGCCAGGTCGTAGAGCATGCCGCAGCGGCCGGTGTGGTGCAGCAGGGCGTCCTTCACTTCCTGGCAGACGGGAATCGGCTGCAGGATCTCCTCCAGCGGCGCGTCGATGAGGTAATTGAGGGTGGAGAACATCCCCATCAGATAAGCGTCCGACTTGGTGATGGGCATATCCTTGGCGTAGTTCATCAGGCTGCTGCAAAAGTTGGCCCGCATCAGCGACAGGCGCAGGAACTCTTCGGCGCCCTCGTCCATCTGGTTCTCCGCGTTGCTGGCGCTGAGCAGGTAGACCCACTGCTTGAGCTCGTTCAGGCCGATGGTCATGATGGCCTGCCGCACGGTGGTCACTTTGCTGCGCAGGGAGAAATAACGGGAGTTGGCGATGCGCAAAAGGCCGTAGGTGAGGGTGGCATCCACCGAGATGATGCGCTCGATCTCGTCGATGTCCGGTTCATCTTTGATGACCGCCACCATCAGCCGGAAGAAGTTGCTCTGCAGATACCCGCTGTTGTGGGTCTTCTGGGTCATCTTTTCGGCCACGACGGTGCCTTCCAGGGCGTCCACCTTGAGTTTGAGCGCCTGCTGGTAGAGCTGCTCGTTGTCGATGCCCACGGCGATGCACTGCTTATTCATGCTGTGGGCGATCTCGATGATGTTCTTCAGCGTCAGTTCCTGCATGGTCTGGAAGTTCAGCTTGATGTAGTCGATGCTGTCCAGCATGGCCAGGTAGCGCGGCGCGAACTGGAACTCGTTGACCGCGATCTTGTAGCCCTCCCGGGCGTACTGCTGGATCATGTGCATGGCCAGCGGGTGAATGATGACGCTGTCGTCGATCTGGATGACCAGCTCGTTCTTGTCGAACAGGCGGGGGGATTTCTTCATCAGCAGGGTGGTGGTGAAGGTCATGAAGTTCAGCGTGCCCCGCAGCAGCTTGTCGGTGTTGAGGGTCAGGAAGTTGTAGATGGTGTCCGCCGCCGCGAAGTCGTTGGACGTGCTCTCCTCCCCGCCGAAGGCGTGGTTCTCCCCGTAATACTGGATCTCATATCCGATGATGTGATTGTCCCGGTCCTTGATGGGCACGCGCACGATGTATTTGCTGCTCATTGGTCCGCTCCCCCTTTCCGTTTTGCCCGACTGCGGCTCAGCAGTTCGTCCAGAATGCCAATGAGGTGAGCGATCTCCGGTTTGCTCAGCTGCTCGTCGGCGCCCACTTCACGCCCCTTGCGGCGCATCTCCTCGGTGATCAGCGAGGAGAAGATCACCACGGGGATCTGCTTGAACTCCTTGCTGCTCTTGATGAGTTTGGTCAGGCGATGGCCGTCCATCTGAGGCATCTCCAGATCGGTGATGATGATGGCCACCTGATCGTCCACGTTCCCCTCCTCGGCGCACTTTTCCAGAGCGTCCCACAGCTCGGCGCCGTTGGGGAAGGTGCGCAGGTTGGTGTAGCCCGCTTTTTCCAGCGACTCGCGGATCATGCGGGTGAGCAGCACCGAGTCCTCCGCCACCCACACCGGGCTGGTGTTGCGCTGGCGTTTGCCCATCGCCTCCACCTCGCTGATCTGGATGCTGGTCTCGGGGGCGATCTCCGCCACGATCCGCTCAAAGTCCAGGATGCTCACCAGGTCGTCGCCGCACTGGGCGATGCCGGTGGCCACCCCGTCCTCGCCGCCGGAGATGGTGCTGTCCGGCTTTTGGATGTCGGTCCAGGAGATACGGCTGATGCCCACCACGCTGTCCACCCGGAAGGCCACGTGCATCTGGTTGAAGTTGGTCACGATGAACAGGTCTTTTTCCTGGTGGGGGTGTTCCTTGCCGGTGAGGTACTTGGGCAGGTCCACAACGGTGATGACGGTGTCCCGGGGCTTGAAGATGCCCTCCACCGCCGGGTGTGTGTGCGGCATCGGTTTCACTTCCGCCGACATCATGATCTCGCGTACCTTGGCCACATTGATCCCGTAGAGGTTCCCGTCGATGGTGAACTCCATGATCTCGATCTCGTTGGTGCCAGTCTCCAGCAAGATCCCGCTTCTTCCTTCTTGCGCCATGCCGTATCCCCGCTTTCTGCAATTAGTGAATCAAACCTTTAAAAAATCAGCTCCGGTTTTCCGTAGCTGCGCACACACGCCTGGCCGGTGGCCGCGTCAAACAACAACGTCCGGGCCACCGTGCCCCCCACATCCTCCCGCAGCAGGCGGATGCCCTCCCGCCGAAGGATCATGTGGGTGCTCTCTATGTTCCGCTGGCCGATGTTTCCCAGATTGCCCGCGCCGGCCACATCGAACATCCGCGCCCCGCCGGCGATCTTGGCCACGATCCGGGATTTGGCCCCGCCGTGCAGCTCCATCTGGCGCAGCGTTTCACAGATGCCGGTGTCCGCGTATTTCAGCGGCGTCTTGCGGCCCGCCTCCATGTTCAGCGGAAGCATGATGTGGACCAGCGCCGCCAGCTGGATCAGCGGATCGTACAGACAGATCCCGATGCAGGAGCCCAGCGCATAGGTGATGAGCATTCCGTCCTGTCGGGCCATCTTCATGTCCGCGATCCCTACAATCAGCTTGTTATCCATCCAGCACACCCAATTTCTTCAGCAAAAAGTTCAGTGAAAGGATATCCGGCGAGAGCAGCAGCCGGCAGGGCACCGCCTTGCCGTCGCAGATGAAGTCCGCGCCGATGGTCATGATGTAGTCTGACTGCCCGCCGAATTCCACCATGGGCACCGTCAGGATGGCGCCCTGCATATCCACCGCGAAGGCGGGCACCGTCAGGTGGGTGGTGATGTCCGCCAGGCCGGACAGGGCGTTGATAAAGGTGGAGATCATGATGTTGCCCACCTCCACCAGTGCCGAGCGGTCCAGTTCCGACAGCTGCTCGTAGCTTTCCACGGTGTGCCCCACCATCTTTTCCAGCACCAGATTGACAAATTCCATCTGCTGCACCGAGAGCATGATCCCGTTGACCTCGCCGGACATGTGCACCAGCACGCCCGCGGTGATGATCTCGGGCCCGCCGATCCAGTCGATCGCCTCGTTGTAGCCCATGATCCTCACTTCCGGCATCTGGATGCGGACCGGGCAGCCCAGCATGCTGGAAAGGGCGGTGGCCGCGTTTCCGGTGCCGATGCTGCCGATCTCCCGAATGGTGTCCAGTTCCAGGCCATTCAGATCCTCATACTTTTTCACAGGTTTCATAGCTTATTCCTCGATTCATCCGTTGGTGAGGCCGATGACAGTGCTCTCCACCTCGTCGGCCGTTTGCACCATTTTCAGCACATAGCTGTAGGAGCGCTGCGCCTCGATCACCTGGGTCAGTTCGGTGGCCAGGTCCACGTTGGATTCCTCCAGCAGCCCCTGTTCCACCTGGCTGTTGACGGCGGTGACGGTGCCGTTCTTGGCGCCCGCCGCAAATCGGCTGCTGTCGGTGCGCAGCAGGCCGTCCTGATACTGGATGGTGAACACGCCCACCGGCAGTTTGGCATTGGGGTCTGTCACCGGGATGGGCTGCCGGTTGGCGTCCAGCACCTGACGGCCCTCGCCGTCGGAAAGATAGTACACCGGGCCGTTCTGCGTCTGGAAGGCCGCCATGGTGAAGGCGCCGTCCCGGGTGTAGGTCACTTCCCCGGTGCTCGGCTCATACAGCGCGAAATAGCCCTCGCCCACGATGGCGTAGTCCAGCGTGCGGTTCGTCTGACGGTAGGAGCCGACGGCCTGGTTGGTGCCGGTGGCGGACAGGTAGGCGCCGCTGCCCCGGGGCAGCTGTTCGCCGTCGATGCCGCCCAGCATCCCGTACATCAGAGACTGGAACGCGGGCACCTGGGCCTTGTACCCGTTGGTGTTCACATTGGAAATGTTGTTGGCCTGCACATCCATGCGCAGCATCTGCTGCTGCGCGCCGGTGACGGCACTGTAAAATCCCTGCAGCATCTTTCCCGCTCCTTTCCGTTACATCCGGCCCACTTCGGTGGTGGCCTTGGTCAAAAGGGCATCGTACAGCTTGAGGACCTGTGCCCCGCTCTGCAGCGCCCGCTGCGCGGTGAGCATCCGGCTCATCTCCTGGATCATGTCCACGTTGGACTCCTCCACATACTTCCAGGCCACCCGGGGCTGCGCCTGCACCTGCGCCGCCTGGCCGCCGGCCAGGAACAGGCCGCTGGTGCCCTTCTCCAGCTGGGCGTTGTCCGCAAAGGTGTAAACACCCAGCTGCCCCTGAAAGGCGCCGTCCTGGGTGTAGATGTTGCCGCTGCCGTCCACCTGGATCTGGTCGGTGGCGAGGGTGATGGGCTGGCCGTTGGCCCCCAGCACCAGCCCGTGCCCTTCCAGGTACAGCCGGCCCGCGTTGTCCAGGCAGAAGCTGCCCGACCGGGTGTATTCCACGCCGTTGTCGGTCTGGATGGCAAAGAACCCGTCGCCCAGGATGGCAAAGTCCAGCGCCAGGCCGGTCTCCTTCATGGAGCCCTGGGTGTAGTTCACATACAGCTGATCCGGGGCGAGGATGTAACTCTCGCCGCCGATCACGGTGGCGCCGCTCTTGTCCTTGTTGCCCACCCGGCTGATGAGCACCTCCTCAAAGGTGCGGTCGGTGTAGGTCTCGGCCTTGTAGCCGGCGGTGCTCAGATTGGTCATGTTGTTGCTCACCACGTCCAGCCGCCTGCCCTGGGACAGCATCCCGGAAGTCAACTGATAAAATCCCTTGGTCATAACCCATTCCTTCTTTCCGGCGTATCATGCCTGCACATACTGTTTCATGTAGACCCGCAGGCGCTGCAGCGCCCGGCTGTGGATCTGAGAGACACGGGCGGCGCTGACCCCCAGCACCTGCGCGATCTCCTTCATGTTCAGTTCCTTTTCATAATAGAGCGACAGGACCATTTTTTCATTGTCCCGCAGGGAGGCGATGCCCTGTTCCAGCACCTGATGGAGTTCCCGCTCCTGGAACTCCTCCTCGGTGCTGCTCTGCTGCTCCCCGGGCGGCAGGAATTTCTCGCTCCCGTTGCCGCAGCTGTCCAGCACAGCCTCGAAGGAGACCAGGCTGGACACCGCCGTCTCGGAGAGCAGCGCGTCGTACTGTTCCCGGGTGAGGCCGAGGTGCTGGGCCACCTCATCGCTCCTGGGCATCCGCCCCAGCTGGATCGCCAGCTCGTCGATTGCCCGGTTCAGCCGCACCGATTTCTGCCGCACCTGCCGGGGCAGCCAGTCCTGCCGGCGGGCCAGGTCGACGATCATGCCCCGCAGCCGGGCGGAGACAAAGGTCTCGAACTTCACGTTCTTGTCCGGGTCGAACTTATCCACCGCGTTGAGCAGCACCAAAAGGCCTTCCTGGATGATGTCGTCCAGCTGGGCGAAACTGCTGTACAGGCCGCTTGCCCGCAGCGCGATGCGCCGCACCAGAGGCGTATAGCGCATGGCCAGCATCCATTTCAGTTCCTGGTCGCCCGTCTGGCGGTACAACAAAAGCAGCTGGCGGTCGTCCAGCTTTTCCGCCTGTTCGCGGTCGGCGGGAGACGGTGAACCGTCGCGCACAGCCGTTGCCGTCCGGGTCTCTTCCATGGGTCTCCCGCCTCCTTTTTATACCTGCGCCGTCTGGGGCTGCAGGGTGATGTTCCCGATCGCCTGGATCTGGATGTTGCTGGTGATCTCGTTGAAGGACAGCACATAGATGTCCGGATAGAACTGGGCGATCAGCCGGCTCAGATAGATCCGGATGACCTGGCTTGTGAGCACCACCGGCGTCTGGGACAGTTCCTGGAACTTCTTGCGCAGCTCGCCCAGCTGGGTCATGACCTGCTGCATCACGTCCGGCCCCAGCGCCAGGTAAACGCCCTGATCGCTCTTGGTGAGCGCCGCCAGGATCTTCTTCTCCACCTCGGCGTCCAGCGTCACCACCCGCAGCTGCCCGTTCTCGCAGAAGCGGCGGCTGATGGTGCGGCTCAGCCGGGCGCGCACCTGCTCGGTGATGAGGTCGATGTCCCGGATATTGGGCCCGGCGTCCACGATCGCCTCCAGGATCAGGCCCAGGTCCCGGATGGGGATCCCCTCCTTGAGCAGATTCCGCAGCACCTTTTCCAGCCCCGCGTAGGTGATAATGTTGGGGATGGCGTCCGCCACCAGGTCCGGGTCGGTCTTTTTCAGATGCTCCACCAGCTGCATGACCTCGGTGCGGCCCAGCAGTTCGTAGGCGTGCTTCTTGATGGTCTCGGACAGGTGGGTGAGCATCACGGTGAGCGGCGTGATCACGGTGTAGCCGTAGATCTCCGCCATCTCCTTGTTCTCCGGCAGGATCCACCGGGAGGGGATGCCATAGGCCGGCTCGATGGCCTCGATGCCGTCGATCTGGCTGGTGGGGTTTGCCGGCTCCAGGGCCAGGTAGTAATCCACCAGCACCTCGCCCCGGGCCACCTCCTCACCGCGGATGCGGATGATGTACTGGTTGGTGCCCAGCCCCGCGCCGTCGTGCAGGCGGATGGACGGGATCACAAAGCCCATATCCTGCGCGTACTGGCGGCGGAAGATGACGATGCGGCTGATGAGTTTGCCGCCGCTGGCTTCGTCCACCAGGGGGATCAGGCTGTAGCCGAATTCCATCTCGATGGGCTCCACCGTGAGCAGCGAGTAAACGTTGTTGATGTCCTTGAAATACTCCGCCTCGCCCGCGGCCGGGGATTCCGGCGCGGGTTCCGCGGGCGCCTCCGGCGCGGGCTGCTGTGCCCTTTCCTTCTCCAGCGACCGCTCCCCGTACAGACCGCCGGCGGCCAGGCCCACGCCCACCAGCAGAAGGGGCAGCGTGGGGGTGCCGGGGAACAACGCCAGCAGCAGCAGGATCACGCCGGTGGCCAGGATGGCCCGGGGCTGCGCCCTGAACTGGCTGATGACGTCGGTGTTCAGGCTGCCGTCGGACACCGAGCGGGTGACGATCATGCCGGTGGCGGTGGAGATCATCAGCGCGGGCAGCTGGGAGACCAGGCCGTCGCCGATGGTGGCGATGGAGTAGACGTTCAGCACCGTCTGGATGTCGCCGCCGCCCTGGACCACGCCGATGATGAGGCCGGCCACAAAGTTGATGGCGGTGATGATCAGCGACATGATGGCGTCGCCCTTGACGATCTTGGTGGCGCCGTCCATGGCGCCGTAGAAGTCCGCCTCCTTCTGGATCTTGTAGCGGCGCAGCCGCGCCTCTTTTTCATCGATCAGGCCGGAACTCAGATCCGCGTCGATGGCCATCTGTTTGCCGGGCATGGCGTCCAGGGTGAAGCGGGCGGCCACCTCCGACACGCGCTCGGCGCCTTTGGTGATAACGATGAACTGCACCAGCACGATGATGAGGAAGATCAGCACGCCGATGACGATGTTGCCCTGGGTGATGAGCTGGCCGAACGCGCTGATGACCACGCCCGCCTGGCCGCCGTCCCGCAGGATCAGGCGGGTGGAGGACACGTTCAATCCCAGTCGGAACAGCGTTGTCACCAACAGCAGTGAGGGAAAGATGGAAAACTCCAGCGCCTCCGAGATGCTCATCGTGATCATCAGGATCATGATGGACAGGGAGATGTTGACCACGATCAACACGTCCAGCACGGGCGCCGACAGCGGGATCACCAGAAACAGAACGATGACCACTACCATCAGGGATATGGCATTGTCGAAAATTCGCTTCATAACGTACCTTGCTGCTCGCTTTCTCTTAACTGCCGCCGGCGGCGCCCTCGTTCATACGGTAGATGTATACCAGCACCTCGGCCACGGCGCCGTACAGTTCCGGCGGGATCTCCCGGTCCAGTTCGGCGGTGGCGTACAGCGCGCGGGCCAGGGGCACATTCTCCACCACGGCCACGCCGTTTTCCTCCGCCAGCTGCACGATGCGCAGCGCCAGATGATCCTGCCCCTTGGCCAGCACCACCGGCGCGGCGTCCCGGTCCGGCTTGTAGCGCAGGGCCACGGCGAAGTGGGTGGGGTTTCGGATGACCACATCCGCCTGAGGCACCTTTTGCATCATGCGCGACTGGGCGATCTTGCGCTGGATCTCCTTGATCTTGCTTTTGACCTGGGGATCGCCCTCCATCTGCTTGTACTCTTCCTTGATCTCCTGCTTGGACATCCGGATCTGGCGCTCATAGTCCCACCACTGGTAAAAGATATCCGCGCCGGCCAGCACCACGAACGCCACTGCGATCTGCATGGACATCTGAAACCCCAGGTCCAGAAGATGAGCGCAGGCGGTGCCGATATCGGTGAAGAGATATTTGGAAAAGGCGTTTATCACGCCTGCCAGAAAGTGATAGATGATGTACAGGAGCACGCCGATCTTCAGGGTACCTTTCAGCGCCTCCACCAGGCTGCGCACCGAGAGCAGCCGCTTGAGCCCCTGCAAAGGGTTCATCCGGCTGAATTTGGGCCGCAGCGACTCGCCCGAAACCAGCATTTTCGTCTGGAAGAAGGTGGCCGCGATGCCCGCCACCACCGTGATCGCCAGCAGGGGGCCCACCGCCAGCGCAAAGGCCTTGAGGAATTGGATCTGCAGTTCCTGCAGGTCGCCCTGCGTGGGCAGCGTCTGCTGGCTCAGCGCCAGCCCGATGCACCGGCGCAGAAAGCGCTGGATGCTTGTGCCGGCGTTTGCCGCCAGAAGGAACAGCGTGACCAGGCCGGACAACAGCACTGCCACCGACACCGCGTCGTTGCTGAAGAAGATGTTGCCTTTTTTTCGCTCGTCTTCCCGGCGTTTCGGTGTTGCTTTTTCAGTCTTCTGTCCGTCAGCCACCCTGCCTCACCTCCTGCCGGCTATCCCGGAGCGACGGTCATCGTCAGGACACGGCTCATGGTCCTGAGCATCTCCGACTCAACGCCCAGCAAAAATTCGCTGATGGGAGTGAGAAACAAAAAGAACAGGACCAGGCCGATGATGACCTTCAACTCGATGTTGATCACAAAGGCGTTGATCTGGGGGATGGCTTTCATCAGGATGCCCATGCCCAGTTCGCCCAGCAGTTCCGCCGCCAGGATCGGCAGCGATAGCTTGACGGCCAGCATCATGCAGGAGAGGAACACCTCAGTCACGCCTGAAGCGGCCTGCTGCCCCAGCATCACCTGGCCATAGGGCACAACCTGCTGGGAGGACAGGAAGATGCGCAGCATGGTGTAATGGCCGTTCTCCGCGAAAAAGGTCAGGACCATGAGCACGTTGAGCAGCGCGGCCGTGACCGTCATGTTCACCTGGCTGCTGGAGTCGTAGACCTGGGCCATGGTCAGGCCCATCTGGCCGTCGATGACCTCGCCGCCCACCTCGATGACCATGAAAAACAGCTGCATCACAAAGCCGAGCACAAAGCCCACGCCCAGTTCCAGCAGCAGCCGGAGCATGAACTCCAGCACATTCGCGGGCACGGCGGGCGCCTGGTCGACCACCCCGAACAAAAAGATCGAGAGGACCATGGCCACGCCCGCCCGCACCAGGTTGGGCAGGCTGGTCCGGCCCAACAGCGGATTCAGCAGCACAAAGCCGCTGGTGCGCATAAAAATCAGCGTGTAAAGATACAGTTGCGACCAGTCCATCCCCGCACCCTCACATCAGTGTGAACAGATAGCGGGAATAATCCTGGAGAACTTCCAGCATCCAGCCGCCGCCCACCAGCAGGATCAGGACCACCACGATCAGTTTCAGGATAAAGGAGAGGGACTGTTCGTGGATCTGCGTCACCGCCTGGAAAATGGCCACCAAAATGCCCACAAGCATGCTCAGGATCAGCATGGGCGCGCCGAGTTTCAGCGCCACACCAACACCTTCCCGCAGGATATCCACAGGCTGCATCCGCGTCTCCCTCCTTTGCTTTCTAATTGAACCCCTGCACCAGCGTGGAGAACAGCAGCTGCCAGCCATCCAAAGTGATGAACAGGAGAAGTTTGAACGGCATGGAGATCATGGACGGCGGCAGCATGATCATGCCCATGGACATCAGCGCCGAGGAGACCACCACGTCGATCAGCAAAAAGGGGATGTAAAGATAAAACCCGATCAGGAAGGCCCGCTTCAGTTCCGACGTCATGAACGCCGGCACCAGCGTGGTCAGCGCCAGATCCTCCACCCCCTGCGCGTCTTCCGGCGGCTGCTCCCCGGCCAGCTGGCAGAACATATCCAGCGAACTGGCCTCGGTGTTGCGCGCCATAAACTCCTTCAGAGGGATCTGGGCCCGGGCGAAAAACTCGTCCTGGGTGATCTCCTCCGCCATGTACGGTTCATAGGCGGTGGTCTGGATCTCGCTGATGGTGGGCGACATGGTAAACAGGGTCAAAAACAGCGCCATGCCCACCAGCACCATGTTGGGCGGGTTCTGCTGCAGGCCTATGGCCGAGCGCAGGAAGGAAAAGGAGATGACGTATCGTGTGAAGGATGTCATCATGACCACCATGGAGGGCAACAGCGTCACCATGGTCGTCATGAACAGGATCTGGAGGGTCTGGACATTTTCGCCGTTTACATTGATCAGTGCGTCCGTATCCTGTCCCCCCTTACTTTTTGCGCTGCTCCAGCACCCGGCGCAGCGCCTGGGCGAAGCTGCCCGGCTCTGCCGAAGGCGATGGCCGGCTGGCCTGCCACGCGGCGTTTTCCTCCTCCGTCAGCTCACGCAGAACGGTGGCGCCGCCGGGCGTGACCGCCAGGAAGTACACCCGGTCATCCAGGCGCACCAGCAGCAGTTTTTGATCCTTGCCCACGGCGGTTTGTTCCAGCACCTTGAGACGCCGGCCTCCGGCCAGGCCTCCCGCGGCCATGCGCCCTGCCAGGAAACGGGTGGCGAAGTACGCCAGCACCAGGATCAGGCAGGTCACGAACAAGGCCCAGAGCAGGGAAAGAATGACCTCCCAGTGCATCCCGGTCAGGGCGCGCCCACGATGGAGGTGACGGTCTTCAGCAGACGGTCGCTCTTGAAGGGCTTCACCACGAAGTCTTTGGTGCCCGCCTGCACGGCTTCCACCACCATGGCCTCCTGGCCCATGGCGGAGCACATCACCACGTTGGCGTTGCTGTCCTTGGCGCGGATGGCCTTGAGCGCTTCCAGACCGTCCATGTTGGGCATCGTGATGTCCATCAGGACCAGGTCGGGTTTGATCTCAAAGTATTTTTCCACCGCGTCCTGCCCGTCCACAGCCTCGTAGATGTCGGTGTAGCCCTCTTTGGTCAGAGTGTCCCGGATCACCTTTCTCATAAAAGCCGCGTCGTCCACAATCAAAATCTTAGCCATGATTTTCACCCTTTACTGTTTTTACTGTTTTGTTGTATCCCGTGCCGAAAATTCGTGCACAGGTCAGGTCAGGTTCAAAAGCTCGCTGTGCTTGAGCACCTCGGTAATGCGGATGCCGAAGTTGTCGTCGATGACGACCACATCGCCCTTGGCCACACACAGCCCGTTGACGAACAGATCCACCTGGTCGCCGGCCAGTTTGTCCAGCACCACCAGCGATCCCTTGGAGAAGGCGAGGATATCCTCCACCTTCCGGCGCGTGCGGCCGATCTCCACCGAGATCTCCAGCGGCACAGACATGATCAGCTCCAGGTTGTCGGCCTGCTCCTTGCCGATCCGGTTCTCCACGTCCAGCGCCGGAAGCGTGACCGGCGTGGCGTTGATCCGTTTCGGTTCCGGCGTCTGCCAGACCGGCTGCTGCACCGGCACCTGCTGCACCGGAGCCTGCTGCACCGGGGCCTGCTGCACCGGCGCCGGCTGGGCCTGGCCGCCGTTCATGCCGCTGAGCATCCGCTCGATCTCCTCCTGGCTCATCACCCGGTTGGAGGAAGCGGCTTCCGGCGCGGGCTGGGGAGCCGGGGCCGGCTGCGGGGCCGGCGCGGGAGTAGCCTGCGGGGCCGGAGCGGACTTCGGGGCGGAGGCGCTGTCGTCGGAGGGCATCACGCCGAAGTTCATCTCGAAACCGGCCAGCAGTTCGCGGGCCAGGTCCACCGACATGACGTTGACGAATTCGCTCTTGAGCATGTTCTCGATGCTCAGCATGAAGCGGACCACGACCAGCGTTTCGTCATCGCTGCCGAAATGCTCCTTTTTGAACCGATCCATATCGTTCAGTTCAAAGGACTGGGGGGTGGAGATGTTCACCGGGTATCCCAGGAAGTCCGACAGGGCGGTGGAGGCCGCGCCCATCATCTGATTCATGACCTCGCACACCGCGCTGACCGTCAGGTCGTTGAGTTCGAACTCCTCATCCGGCGTTTCGCTGCCCATGAGGATGTCCACGATCATCTTGATGTCGCTTTTCTTCAGCAACATGATGTTGCTGCCCTTCAGGCCGGAAACATAGCGGATCTCGATGCCGATGGCAGGTTCCAGATCGCCGATGCTGAACTCGCTGGCCTTCACCACGCTGATGGAGGGGGTGGTGATGTCCACCCGGTGATCCAGCATATTGGACACCGCGGTCGCCGAGGACCCCAGGCTGATATTCATGATTTCGCCGATGGCGTCCAGCTCCATCGAATTAAAGATGTTCTGAGCCATGCTCCTCACTTCTCCTCTCTTGTCTGGACGTGATAGGTGTCCCAAATCTTAACCGCCATATTGCCTCCCTGGGTGCCCAGCTTTCCGCTGAACCAAGGCTGCCCGCCGATGTACAGATCCACGGGGGTCTTGGTGGAGCGTCCCAAGTCGATCACGTCGCCCACGTTCAAATAGTAGATGTCCCACAGCTTCAACTGGGTGCGTCCCAATTCCGCCGTGATCTCCAACTGCGAATCCCGCAGGATGTCCATGATCTCTTTGGAATTTTTCTCCCCTTCGCCGCGGCCCACCTGATTCATGGCGGCAATGCGCGCGAAGATATTGGTAAGCATCATTCCCGGCAGGCAGATGTTCATCCGCCCGGACGCATTTGGGAACTTGATGCTGATGCCGATGATGACCACTGTCTCGTCCAGGCCGATCAGCTGTACAAGGGTGGGGTTTGACTCAACTCTGCGAAACACGAAATTCAGGTCGATGTAGTTTTCCCAACTGCCGCCCAGCGTGGCGATCAGATCCTTCACGATGGTCTCGTAGAGTTTCAGTTCCAGCGGGGTGAACCCGTATCCGGCGGGCGCCTTGGAAGTGGCGTCGCCCTGGCCGCCCATCAGCCGGTCCATCATGTTCAGCGCCATGCCTGTGCTCAGGTGGATCAGCACGGGGGCCTCTTCGCTCTCCCGCTTGCCCTGGATCTCCACGTCCGCCAATGTCAGCACGTCGCCGTCGGACAGGGCGTTGGAAAACTCGTAGTACCGCTGTTCCTCCACCGACTCCACCGAGATCTCACTGGTGGTGTGCAGCAGGCCGTTGAGCCGTGAGTTGATGATGCGGGTGTAGTTCTCGAAGATGCCGCTGATCATCTTCAGCCGGTCCTTGGTGAACTTCCGCGGGCTGTAAAAATCGTATTTCCTGTATTTCTTTTCCGAATCCTGGTCGGACCGGTTCAGGTTCATCTCGCCGCTGCGCGCCGCGCTGAGCAGTGCGTCGATCTGGCTTTGTGACAACACTTCCGCCATGGTTATTCCTCCTGGTCGGAACCGGTTTGCGCCTGAGCCTGCCCGCCGGTTGTTCCGTCGGTCACCTGCGGCTCGGTCAGGACGCTGCCCTGGCCGGAACGCATGGTGTAGTACTGGGCTATGTCATCCCCGATGCCGTTCTCCATATTTAGTCCCGTCACCAGCAGTTCCACCCGCCGGTTCTGGGCGCGCCCCTCCGGTGTGGCGTTGTCCGCCACGGGCCGCCATTGTCCGTATCCCACGCTCACCAGCCGGGAGGGATCGATGATGTTTTTCTCCTGAAGGTACACCGTCACCACCGCCGCGCGGTTGGTGGCCAGGAACCGGTCGTTCCGCGGGTTGTTGGGCGAAACCGGGTCATCCTGCGCCGTGTGGCCCAGCACCCGGATCTCATCGATCGACCCGCTCACATCGGCGATGGATTTCGCCACCTGATCCAGCACCACCTTGCCGTCATCCCGCAGGATGTAGCTGTCGCCGTCGAAAAACACCGTGTTGTCGAAGGAGACGAACACATAGCCGCCGCCTTTGGTGATGCTGACCTGCGTGCTGAGCTGCTCCTGCTCGATGTAGTTTTTCATCGACTGATACAGATCCTCGATGTCGGCATCCACCTGGGCCTGGGTCAGCGCCTCTGCGTCGGAGTTCTCGGAACCGAGACCGCCGGACACTTCCTCCGTCACCGCGCTGGGATTGAAGGACTGCACCAGGGCGATCCACTTTTCCTTGTCCATGGTGGACATGGAATAGAGCATTACAAAAAAGCACAGCAGCAGGGTCACCATATCACCGTATGTATCCATCCAGTTCGCGCCGCCGCTTCCGCCGCTTTTTCTTTTCATCTCCTAACCTCCCCTCTCCGTGCGCGCATTGTTATTTGCGTTTGCGCCGTTTTCCCTTGCCCTCGGCCGGCTGCCCTTCCGCCTCGCCCTGCATGTCCCGCTGGCGCTGGTTCATGAAGGTCATGAGCCGTTCGCGCAGGAACTTGGGGTTTTCGCCCGACTGGATGGCCATGATGCCCTCCACCACGATCTGACGGCAGAGCACCTCCTCCTCATCCCGGGCGGTGAGGTTCGCCGCGATGGGGTTGAAGATCACATGGGCCAAAAACGAGCCGTAGAAGGTGGTGACCAGTGCCACCGACATGTTGGGGCCCAGCGATTCCATGTCCGCGCCATCCAGGCCTTTGAGCATGTTGATCAGGCCGATCAGGGTACCGATCATACCAAAGGCGGGCGCGGCGTTGGATCCCCGCTCGTACATGGCCACGACCTCCTGATGGCGGGCGGAGGTCTGTTCGATGTCGTTCTCCAGGATGCTGCGCACCCGGTCGGGGTCGTTGGCATCCACAATGAGCATGATCGCCTGTTTGAAGAAGGGGTCCGGCTGATCGTTGGCCTTTTCCTCCAGGGCCAGCAGACCGTTCTTTCGCGCGATCTGGGCCAGTTCCACCAGCTGCTCCACATAGGCCGACGGATCAAAGGCCTTGGCGCGGAGCATGATCTTGATGTGGCTGGGGATGGACCTGGCCAGCTTCGGATAACAGGCGATCACCACGGCCAGCGTACCGCCCAGCACGATGAGGACACTGGAAACGTCCACAAAGTTCCACACGCTTGCCGGCGTGAAACTGAAATCGAACATGGGCGTCTGGCCGGGGTTGATGCCGATGCTGATCATAATGCCGAAGATGGTGAATGCAGCAGCTAAAACAATACCGAACAAATATACAACGTTCATACCGTCGATCCCTTCTGTCTATCTACACATCCTGCCGTGCCGGCGCCTGGTCAGCGCCGGTCGGTCACCGCGATCTCCCGGTGGATGTCCTGAACCTTGGCATTGTACTCAGCGATCTTCTGGATGATCTCTTCCACGGTGTCCTGCACAAGATAGTAGTCGTGGTTCATCATCACAATCTTGCACTCGGGAATCAGCTCGATGCACTCGATCTGATTGTGATTCACCAGAAAGCGCTCGTTGTTCATCTTCCGAAGTTCGATCACAAAACCCCTCACTTTCTCCGGGCAGTGCCGCCGCCTGAGGCGCGGCCTCAGGCGGCTAAGCCCTGTTCAGGAGCGCCTTAGCGCTTCATGTTGACCAATTCCTCCAGCATGGTGTCGGTCACGGTAACGATACGGGTGTTGGCCTGGTAGCCGCGCTGATACACGATCATGTTGGAAAACTCGGTGGCAAGATCGGTGCCGGAGCCCTCCAGGAAGGAGGTCATGAGGCGGGTGCCGCTCTTGGCCAGCAGCATGGTGTTCGGGTCGGGCACAGCGCCCGCCATGATCTTGCCGTTGTTGAGGTAGCCGGTCACAGCGCTGTTGGGGGTGCTCACGGTGATGGAGCCCGCCGCGGCGCCCGCGGTGTAGTAGGGGCCGTCGGTGTGCAGCACGCCGCTGGGGTTCTCCACCGAACCGAGGGCGATGTAGCCCACCACGACCTCCTCACCGGTGTCGTCGTTGGTGCAGACGATCTTGCCGTTGGAGTCGATGGACAGGTTGGTGTAGTTGATGTAGCCGTTCACCGCATTCGCGGCAGGCTCCACGTTCTCGCCCTGGCCGTTGACGCCCACATACACTGCGGAGTTGGTGGTAGCGTCCCGCATGGGCAGATGGATGGGCACCAGAGCGGTGCTGGTGCCGCCAATGGTGGTGCCGGCTGCGCCGCCCACCGCGGGATCCACCGCACTGGTCAAAAAGCCGTAGACCACATTGCCCTGGCCGTCGACGAGGTAGCCGTCGCGGAAGTCAAAGTCGCCCACGCGGGTGAGGGTGAGGCCCTTCACCGCGTCGGCGCTGTTGATGTTGAGGCCCTTCTGACCCACCAGGAAAAACCCGTCGCCCTTGATGGCACAGTCCAGATCACGGCCGGTGGCGCTCAGGTCGCCGGAGGTCATGTCCAGGTCGATGGTGCCCACGGTGCAGCCGTAACCGATCTGCTGGGGGTTGGTGCTGCCCATGGTGTTCGTGCCCGCGGAACCGGAGCTGAGGGTGTTGTACATGCTCTCCTTAAAGGTGATCCGCTGGGCCTTGTAGCCGTAAGTATTCACGTTCGCGATGTTGTTGCCAACGACGTTCAACGCCTGCATATGCGTTTTCAAGCCGGCGATCGCCGAGCTCATAGCGCCAGTCATAGACATAGTAGTTTTGCTTCCTTTCCGAATATGCGCGCCGCCGGGAAGCCGTCAGTCACACGGCCCCCAGAGCCTCCTTTCGGTCCTGCCCTCTGTAATTTACAGGAACACGGCGCCGTCAATGTTTGTAAAAATGCTGTCCTTCATCTCCGCTTCGGACAAAGCGGTGATGACCCGGCCGTTCGGCACGTTCACGATGAACGCCAGGCTCTGATCCAGCGCGAGGATGTTGGTCGCGCCTTTGGCCTGTGCCCGTTCCACCGAGTCTCCCAACTTTTCCAGCAGCGTGGGGGTCACTTCGATCCCTCTCTCCTCCGCGCGGCTGAGCGCGTGCTTGGAGAATGCGACCTGCCGCGTTTGCGCGCGTTCCAACTCCTGCTGGAACACGGCGCCAAAACCGCTTTCCTGCGGGTTCTGCGCTCTGCGTGCTTCGGTCTGCCCGGAGATCCTTCCCGGACCCGCTGTCTGGATCGGTCCAACCATGGGAATACCTCCTTCACACGTTTCGATGGATCAGACCTGCGTGCCGTTTTCTCCGCCGGCAGCGCTTTCACCGTTTTCGGTGGTCGTTCCGCCCTCGGTGGTCGTTCCGCCCTCGACGTTCTCGCCGCCGCCGACGTTCTCGCCGCCGCCGACATTTTCACCGCCGCCGACATTCTCGCCGCCTTCGACGTTGTCGCCGCCCTCGACGTTGTCGCCGCCCTCGCCGGTCTCGCCGCCGTCACCGGCGTCCGGGACCTCCGGCAGCCGGCCCACAGCCATGATGCTGCTCAGGGGGTACATCTCGCCGTTGATAAAGATGACCGGCGTGTTCTGATAGGTGCCGGTGCCATCCACGGTGCCAACGATCTCCTCGATCTTGCCCTCGCTGTTGTAGACGCCCACGGTGACGGTCTTGCCCACCAGGGAGGCCGCGTAGGTCATCGTGCTCGCGGCGGTCAGGTTGTCCAGGCCGGTCTGCACCTTGCTCATCATCTGCACCACAGACATCTGCACCATCTGGTTGAGCATATCCGACGTGTCGGCTGCGCTGTCGATGGTCTGGTTCTGCAGCTGCTGGACCATCAGCTGAAGGAAATCCGTGAAGTCGAGGCCGAACGCGTCGTCCGGGTCGGTGACGGTGTAACCCCAGCTTTGCAGCTCCTCCACGGTGGGGGTGCTGGACGACTTCGCCGCGGCGTAGGTGTTGTTCGCCGCGAGGGTTTCCAGCGGGAAGAACGTAGAATTGATTGCCATGTTATCATCTCCTGCCTGTGCCGTTTACACGGCCTGCGTTTCCATCTGCACCAGCCCGAGCCGGAGCTGATGGAGGAAGGATTCCGTCTCGCGACGGGGCGCGTTCTGCTGACGCTGCTGCTGTTGCTGCTGTTGCTGCTGCTGGCCGCCGTTTTGATCCGGCTGCTGCCAGGGGGTCTGCTCCTGCTGCGGCTGCGGCACTTCCACCCGCACTTCGCTGTGGCTGCTGTCCTGCAGCATCAGGCTCAGGGCCGAGGCATGGCTGCTGAGCAGCTTCGCGGCCTGCTCCGTTTCAGCGCGGAGCACCACATGGAGCGCGCCTTCCGGGCTGCGGGTGAATTCCGCCACCACGTTGCCGAGGTTGGCCGGGCTGAGGCGGATCTCCAGGAACTGATCGCCCTGTTCCACCGCGCCCTTGAGCGCGCTGCCCAGGGTGTTTTCCACATCCTGCGCCGGGGCCGTCATGTCCACCGGGGCGTCGCCCACCCGCACGGGGGTCGCTTCCACGTCGCGGAACAGCGGCGTGTGCCAGCTCTGCACCGCGGCGTCCTCCGTCGGCTGGTTTTTCTCCTGCCGGGGATCGGACTGCGTCAGCTGCTGCGCCAGGTCCTGCGCTGTGTTGGCCTGGTCGCCCGCGGGGGCCACGGCCTCCGCCGCCTGCTGCGGCAGCGTGGTCTGCGCTTCTCCGCCGGAGACGGTCTCCGTAAACACCGCCTGCACAGGCTGCGCATCGCTCTGCGTCGAAACGCCCAGCAGCTGCGCGGCGTCCGCCTGCAGGGTGCCGCCCTCCGCCGTGAGCATCTCGACCGGCGCCGTCTCAGCGAGGCCTTCCGGCTGCACCGCGGCGAACTGCTCCATCGGAACAAAGCAGTTTGCCATCAGCATCTGCCCGGCTGCCAGCGCCGTGAGCTCCGCATCGGTCGCGGCGGGTTCCTTGCCGTTCTGCGGCTGCTCCGCCGTCTCGTTCCGGTCCGGCTGCGACGTTTCCACGTCCTGCCGGTCCGATCCGGTGGTCAGGTCGTTCCGTCGCTGCTCCAGCAGGTCTTTGAAGTTGGTCTTCTGCGAGGAAGCATCGGTGGTCTGCCCGGGCACCGCGGAAGCCTGCATCTGCTGCAACGCGCTCATCAGGGCCATCTGCAACACCATATCGTTCATTTGCATCTTGTTTCACCTCCTTTCAGTGTATCGCAAGGGTTCACGGATCGCTTTTCACCGCCCGTGTGGCGGAGACCAGATCGTCTATGAACCGCTCGTCGCTCTTTTGCACTTCTTTCTGGTATGCGTCCTTCTGCTTTTCCTTCAGTCGTTCCAGGATCGTGGCGTCCATGTGAGCCTGAAGCACCTGCGCCCGTTTTTCCTCCGCTGCCTGCTGGTATTCCTCCAGCAGGCGGGTCTCCCGGGCGATCTCCGCTTCCAGGGCCCGCAGCCCGTTTTCAAACCCCATCGCGTCAGCCGCGGTGATGCCGCGGGCGGCCTCCTCGCGGAACCGCCGGTTCAGCTGCCGGTAGCGGGCCGTGGCGTCGTCCACCCGGTCCTGCTGCTCCCGCACCTGCGCCAGGGCTTTGGCGTACTCGTTCTGGCGACCTTCCAGCACCTGCTGACGGTACCCCAACACGCCGTCCAGAGAGAACTGAAACTTTTTCACGGTCCTTTTGCTCCTTTACAGCAGCGCCCTCATCATCTCCAGGTCCTGCTCGTAGGTGAACCCTTCGTTCACCCCCTGCATCAGGAACTGGTCGATGCCGTCGATCTTGCTCAGGGCGTAGTCCAGCTTGGGATTGGTGCCCGCTTTGTAGGCGCCGATGGACACCAGATCCGAGTTTTTCTCGTAGACGCCCATGATGTCCCGGATGCGGGCGGCCAGCTGCCGGTGCTCCGGCGAGACGATGTCGGTCATCAGACGGGAAATGCTGGCGCTCACGTCGATGGCCGGGAAGTGGTTGCTGTTGGCCAGCCGCCGGGAGAGCACGATGTGGCCGTCCAGGATGCCGCGGACGGTGTCCGCGATGGGCTCGTTGGTGTCGTCGCCCTCCACCAGCACGGTGTACACACCGGTGATGGAGCCGCGCTGGAAGTTTCCGCTGCGCTCCAGCAGCTTGGGCAGCTCGGAGTAGATGGAGGGCGTGTAGCCGCGGGCCACCGGGGGTTCCCCCACCGCCAGGCCGATCTCACGCTGGGCCATGGCGAATCGGGTCAGGGAGTCCATCATCAGCAGCACGTCCAGGCCCTGATCCCGGAAGTACTCGGCCACGCCGGTAGCCACCGACGGGCATCGCTTGCGCAGCATGGCCGGCTGGTCGGAGGTGGCCACCACCAGCACCGACCGGCTCATGCCCTCCGGGCCCAGGTCCTTCTCCATGAATTCCAGGACCTCGCGCCCGCGTTCGCCCACCAGCGCGATGACGTTGATGTCCGCCTTCACATGTTTTGCGATCATGCCCATCAGGGTGCTCTTGCCCACACCGGAACCGGCGAAGATGCCGATCCTCTGCCCTTTGCCCACGGTGAGCATCCCGTCGATGGCCTTGACCCCGAACTCCAGCCGCTCCCGGATGGGGGGGCGGGCCATGGGGTTGATGTAGGCACTGCCGTCCACACAGAAGGGGGTGCCGCCCTTGAAGGGGCCTTTGCCGTCGATGGGCTGGCCCAGGGCGTTGATCACCCGCCCCTTGAGAAAGGGGCCCATCTCCAGGCTCAGCCGCCGGCCGGTGTTGCGCACGAAGTTGCCCGCCGAGATGCCGCTCATATCGGAATAGGGCATGAGAAGCATCCGGTCGTTTTTGAAACCGACCACCTCAGCCATCACCTGACCGCCGGAGTCGCCGTTGTAGATGCGGCAGATATCCCCCACCGCCGCCCGGCCGCCGGAGGCCTCGATCGACATCCCCACGATGTTCTCGATCTTGCCGGTGTAGCTGACGGTCTGCGCCTGCCGCACCCGCTGGATCATCTCTTCGAACAAGGCCTTCGCCTCCTCTCAGCTGCCGTGAAGAATGTCTTTCAGATTGCCCAGCTGCGTGGATGCGCTGGCGTCGATGATCTCGTCCGGCATCTCGATGATGCAGGTGCCGGACTCGTCGTTCGCCATCGGGATCAGCTTGATGTTGTCGGACAGCCCGCCCAGCGATGCCATCAGCTTGGGGGTGATCTGCGCCAGCTCCCGGCTGTCGCAGCCGCCGATGTAGATGCGCACCCAGTCCCGCCGGCGCAGCCGTTCGGTGGCCATCTGCACCATGCGCAGGATCACCTCGCGGCTGCTTTTCAGGCTGACGTGGATCACCTTTTCCGCCACCGCGATGCTCAGGTCGCACAGTTCATCCTGCGTGCTGGCGAGCAGGTCCTCCCGGGCCTGGGTCGCCTGCTCCAGAAAGTCTTTGACCTGAACGGCCTGCTGCTGCATCTGTTCCTCCAGCCGGGCCTGGCCCTCCACCTGCGCCTTGCGCTGGCCGTCCTCGTAGCCCTGGCGGAAACCCTGCTGACGGGCGTCCTCCTGGATCTCCTCGGCTTCCAGCCGGGCCTGCCGGCGGGCTTCTTCCAGGATCTCCTCGCTCTGGCGGCGGGCCTCCGCAACAATGGCGTCGGCCTGCACCCTTGCGTAGGAGAACATCGCCGCCGCACCCTGGCCCGGGTCGGAATCGGACGTTTCACCGTCCGGCTGTTCCTTGGCCGCGGGCTGCTCGTCTTCGGGCGGCGCCTCCTGGGGCGGAGGGGAGGCGGGCTCCTCCTCCACCTGGATCTCATCGGCCGGCGGGAAGGCGTAGGTGTCCACCTGCGGCCGCAGGAAGTTTTTAAAGATATTAGGCAATGATATCGTCCTTTCCGCCCTTGAGGATGATCAGTTCGTTCTTCTCCTCCAGGTCCCGGATCACGCCCACGATGCGCTGCTGCGCCGCCTCCACGTCGCGGATGCGGACGTTGACAGTGACTTCCAGATCGTCCCGGATGCTCTGGGCCATACGGGTGGAAACATTGCTGAAGATCTTGTTGGCCACCTCTTCGTTGGCGCCCTTGAGGGCAAGCACCAGGTCCTTGGGGTCGCAGTCGCGCACGAAGCGCTGGACCGACCGGTCGTCCATGGTGACGATGTCCTCGAAGACAAACATCCGCTTGCGGATCTCGTCGGCCAGCTCGGCGTTGTGGGTGGACAGGCGGTCGAAGATGCTCTTCTCGCTGGCGCGGTCCAGATTGTTCATCACATCGGCCACATAATCCACGCCGCCCACCTTCACGTTGTTGGTGGTCATGATGCTGGAGAACTGCTTTTCCATCTCCGCCTCGATGATCTTCACCGCGGCGGGCGAGGCGCTCTCCATATTGGCGATGCTCTCCACCACCTTCACCTGGCGTTCCGGGTCCAGCTCGTCGATCACCGCCGCCGATTTCTCCGGGTCCACATAGGAGAGCACCAGGGCGATGGTCTGGGGCCGCTCATGCTGGAGGGCCGCATAGAGGGATTTTTCGTCGGCCTTGTTCAGGAAGGAGAACTCCCGCTGCTTCAGCGACTTGGTCACTTTGTCCAGCAACATGTCCGCCGTCTGTGCGCCGAACGCCCGTTCCAGCACGGCCCGGGCATATTCCAGCCCGCCCTCTGTCACGGCCTTGTTGGTCATGCACATCTGGTAATACTCGTTGAGCACATCCTCGGTGGTGGCCGCGTCCACATAGCCGAGCTTGGCCACCTCCAGGGTGATCTGCTCCACGTCTTCCGGGTCCATGTACTGATACAGCTGGGAGGCCTTTTCCGTGCCGAGGGAGATGATGACCGCAGCCGCTTTCTGCTGCCGGGTCAATTCTTTCTTGGGCTTGGACGCCTTCGGCTGGGCGACCGCTGCCTGCGCCGGGGGCGCTGGTGTCTCTTTCATGTTGTGTGATCACCCTCCCGCAGCCAATTTTTGACCATCTGAGCCGCGATCTCCGGATTGTCCTGCGCGAACTGGCGGACGTCCTTTCTCAACTCCATGCTCTTCTCGGTCTGCATCTCCAGGATATCCGGCTGTTCGGGGGTCTCCTGCTCAGGCACAGCCGCGGCCACAGGCTCCTGCTCCAGCTGGCGCTCCTTTTTCGCACGGTGGCGAAGCACCAGCACCAGGATCAGCAGGAACAAGAGCAGCACCCCGCCGCCGATCAGGACCGCGTAGAACATCCAGGGCTCCATGCCCTCCGGTGTGGCGATGACCGGCGTGCTGTCCTGATAGAAGGGCGAGACAAGAATGGAGATCTTGTCGGCCTGGTCGGTCTTGGAGATCCCCGCCGCCCGGGCCACATGGTCGTACAGATCCTGCACGTTGGCGCCGCCGGCCACGTTGGAATTGATGGTGACCGATACCATCACATCGCTGATGTAGCCGGCCACATGCTCCACCTGCTCCTTGGTGGTGTCCACCAGGCGGTCGGTCTGGCCGGAAGAGGAATACATCGACTCGGTGCCATCCGGCTGGATCTGGTCCTCCACATAGGTGTTCACATCCGCGTTGGTGGTGGTGCCCGCCACGCCGCCGGTGTTGGTGCCGTCGTCCCGGACGATCTCATCGTCCCAGATCTGGGAGCCGATGATCCCGTCGTCCTTGCCCTGGGCCCAGTCCTCCAGCGAATAATCGGTGGAGTCGGTATAAGTGCGGTCCACATCCACCACGGTGTTCACGCTCACCTGCACGTTGTCCGCGCCGTAGAGCGGGATCAGCGCCTGCATGACGCGGGTGCGGATGTTGTTGTTGCACTGCTCTTCCAGCGACAGCTTCAAGGCGGACGCGTCCCGCAGGTCGGTGATGTTCCCGGTGCTGGAATAGGTGTTGCCGTAGGTGTCGGAGATGTCCACATTTTCCACGTTGAGCCCCGCGAGGCAGCGGCTCACCAGGTTGCGGATGGCGCCCACCTGCTTTTCGTCCAGCATCTTGCCGTCCTGCATGGTCACCTGCACCGCCGCGGTGGCGTCCACCACGTTGCTGCTGTCCAGCACATAGGTGTGGTCCTCGCCGGGGGTGAGAAAGACCACGGCGTCCTTCACGCCTTCAAAATTGCGGATGACCGCCGCAAGGCGGTCCTGCAGGCCGTAAAGGGTCAGCTGATTGCGCTCGGACTCCGTGGTCAGGCTCCCCACGTTGTCCAGATATGTATCGTATCCATAGCCGGAAGAGGGGTATCCCGCCACCAGCACCTGCGCCTTCAGGGACGCCTCCTGCGCCTGCGGCACCAGGATGGTGTTGTCCTCCACTTTGTAGTCGGTGATCCCGTTTTCGGAAAAATAGGTCGAGATCGCGGACAGATCGGTCTGGCTCAGCCCGGTAAACAGGGTGGCATAAGGTTGATTGTTCAGCACGACCGCCACGATCACCACCGCCGCGAGGATGGCCAGCGCGCCGCACCCAATCAGGGTCTTGACCTTGCGGGAGAGGGATTTCCACCGCTGCAAGACCGCCTCGGCAGTCTTTTTTGCTTTGTCTGCCATGTTCTCCTCCCAAAACAAATCAGCCTGCGTTGATTACAGACTGATACGCATCAATTCACTATAGGCATCCAGCGCACGGTTCCTCATCTGGATCAGCAGATCGGAGGCGAGGGACGCCTGCGTAGCGGCGATGGTTGCTTCGGCAGGGTTGTCCAGCTGGCCGGTGGCGAGGGCGTAATACGCTTCGTTCTTGGCCGCTTCGGTTTCCTTTACGTTGTTCACCATGGACTCAAAGATCTGGGAAAACATGGAGGGCTGTCCGCCCGCCGCGCTGATGCCCGCCATTGTGTCCGCCACATTGCGGGACGACTGCAGCGCCTGGATGGGGGTGATGGATTGAAGGTTCGTCATTTGCCTGTTTCCTCTTTTCTATACCGTCTGTGCCCGGCTGATCACTTGCCGATGTCCAGCCCCTTGGCCGCCACCTGCTTGAGAACGTTGAACGCGGTGACATTTGCCGAATATGCCTGGGAGGCCGCCATGGCGTCGGCGATCTCCTTGACCAGATCCACGTTGGGCATCTCCACATACCCCTGGGCGTTGGCGTCCGGGTTGGTGGGATCGTAGACCAGCTTGAAATCGGAGGGGTCTTCCTCAATGGCTGTCACGGCCACGCCGCCCTTGTCGGTGCGGCCGCCGCGGGCGCGCACCAGCGCCTGCTGGAAGGGGGTCAGGTCGTCCTGCGACTGGAGCGTGACGACTTTGCGCCGGTAAGGGCCGCCCGCCTCGGTGCGGGTGGTGTTCTGGTTGGTGATGTTTTCGGAAATGACGTCCAGCCGAAGCTGCTGGGCGGTAAGTCCGGACCCGACCACGCTCATGGAATTCAAAAAAGCCATTTCCTACCCCTCCTTATCCCTTGATGGCCGAGCGAAGCAGCGAGAAATCGCTGTTGATGGCGTCCAGTACATACTGCATCTGATACCCGTTGCGGGAGAGTTCCACCATCTGCTCCGTCACGTTCACGCCGTTGTCGTCCAGACGGGTGCTCTCCTGCGCCTCCTGCACCGAAAGATTCGCGTTTTCGATGGCCGCGCGCATCCCGCGGGACGTTCCGTTTTTGCGGTCAGCCGCCTGGATGGCCTGCTGCAGCGACTCCTCGAACGTGGCATACTTGGTTTTGTAACCGGGCGTTTCCACGTTCGCAATGTTATCCAGAATGCAGCTTTGTTTGGTCCACAGATAATCCATAGAGCGCTGAAGCATCAGCGACGCATTGCTTGATAAAAAATCCATTTTCCGGCACACCTTCTTCATCTTGTATGGGTTCGCCGCACATTCCCGGCGGCCAGCTTTCCCGGGATTCCCGAAAGCCGCTTGCCGCCCGGATTATCCGGCGAAATTCGACTCCTTTTTAACTCCATTATTGTATCGCAAAGCGCACCACTTTGCAAGTACGTCCATAAAATATGCCGTACTCTTCTTGGCAATTTCACATTTTGTGTTTTTTTCCGTGAAATTTATTTCACAAACGCCCAGCGTCTTGTGCATTTTTACTCCTGGGCGGTTTTCGTTATTAAATAGATGTAGTTGCGCGCGGGAATCAATGGAATTTTTTTATACCTTATTTATATATATTGCACTTTGCGGGAGATCCCCCAAAACCCGCCGGATGCCCGCAGAGCGCAAGACAGGCCGGCCCGCCCGACGGTTCACCCCGTCGGACAGGCCGGTCTGTACGGTTGCCGGGAACATTCACCGGCAAGTTCAGTTGTTGCGCAATTGCAGGCTGAACACAGCCTCCCGCACCATGCTCTCCTCTTCCCGAAGCATATCGAGGAACTGGGCGGCATACAGATATCCGCCTTCCTGCCCTTTGGAACAGCGCAGGATCTCCATATCCAGCAGCAGGGGCTGGCTGGTGATCGGAATGACCACCTGCACCCTCTCCCCCACCTGCAGTTCACGGCGGCACAGGAACGCAAGGCCGCCGCAGCTCAGATCCCGGCTGATGATGGGTTCCCGGCCCTTCCACTGCCCGGTGCGCGGGTAGATGAAGCTGGAAAAGCTCGTCAGAATACGCAGGTTTTTCCGCACCGACTGGTTCAGCGGCCGCAAGGGCGTCAGCACCACCATGTTGCCTTCGCGCCGGACGATCTTCGCCTCCATGGCGGGCACGGCGTCGGAATCGCCCACCAGACAGATGACGGTGTGCTTCGCGATCTCCTCCACGTCGCCGTCGTCGATGGCCATGCGCCACTCGCCGCCCTGCGGGCGGTAATCCGAAACGCCGTGGGCCACGGCGTTGCCGTGGCTGTCAAGGATAAGATATTTGTCTGCCATACTCCATGCTCCTGTGCATCACTCGGTCTTGTTTTCCCGGCGGAACTTTTCCGGGTCCGCAGGATCAAAATTCAGAAAATACAGGTAGATGTCCACCACCGCCTGATACAGTTCCTCCGGGATCTCCCGGCCCAGTTCCATCTGGGTGAGCACCGTGGCGAGGGAGGTGTCCTCATAGACCGGTACGCCGCTGTCCTGCGCCACCTCCACGATCTTTTCGGCGATATGCCCCATTCCCGAGGCCACGATCACCGGCGCGCCGTCCTGCGGGCGGTATTGCAGCGCCGCGGCCCGCCCCGCGGGCTTGGCGGCGGGTGTTTCAGACTTTGACATTGACGCCCCGCTTCCCTTCAAACAGATTTGGAAACACCTGCGTCAGCGACAGCGGCGTTTCCAGCTTTGTGACCTGGATGCTGTTTCCCTTGAGTTGATGGCGGGCCAGGATCTTCTCCATATCCCCCGCGATGATCTCGTTGTTTGCGCTCACGCCGTCCGGCCCATAGATGTGCAGATCCACCTGTTCGCCCCGGGCGGCCAGGGTGATCTCCAGAAAGCCCAGGGACTCCAGATCCAGTTTGAACAGGAATTGGATTTTGTCGCCGGGGCTTTCCTTGCCGGAGTTCTCGTCCTCGGCGTCGGGGTCCACCCACAGCTCGGAGTACATCATCTTGCCGTTCCATTCCACCGGAAAGAACATGTGATTCAGCGGCATATACACGCTTTCGTTGATGAGCAGCGAGTGGATGACCTGGGCAAAGGAATCCCGCGCGTCCGGCCCGAAGGTGCCGCGCAGCGCCTGATCCGCGGCCTTTGCGAACCCCTGGGCAAAGGCGCTGTCCGCCGCGCGGGCAAAATCGTTTTCCCGCAGCAGTTTCAGCACCGCGGCGTCGTCCAGGTTGTTCAGCCCGCCCAGCAGCCCGCCAAAGCTTCCCAGCTGGCGGAACGCCAGCAGCAGCGGCCCCTCGGCGCCGTTCTCATAGCGGGCGGTGCTGAGCACCAGAAGGTTCAGCAGCGCCCGCAGCGCGCCGAGATCGTGGGAGCGCTCCACATAATTGCCCAGATAGGGAATGATCTCCTGCTGGAGCAGGGCGAGGTTTTCAGCCCGGGCGCCGGCGGCCAGGCCGTTTTCCAGCCGCGCCGTCATCTCCTCCAGGCGGCCGCGCCAGCTCTGGGGCAGATAGCCGGGCATCTGTTTCAGAAGGCTCAGCATGCTTTTCCCGATGTGGCCCGTGGCGGAATAGTCGATGTAGCGCTTTGCGAATTCCAGCACGGCCACCCGCGCCTGCTCGCCGTTGAGCACATGGTAGGTCTGACGCAGCAGCGAGAACAGGGCCCCTGAAAACCGGTTGCCCGCCTGCACCTGCTCCATGAACATCTGGCGAAAGCCGTCCGCGTCCAGCTGCAGCATCTGCAGAAATTCCGCCAGTTCCTTCGCCACGCCCTGCTGCAGGCCGGGCGTGGAGACCACTCCCCGCAGCTGAAGCAGCGCCTTTTCCATGACCTGTGCCAGTTCCGGCATCTGCCGAAGCTGTTCCAGGAAGGTTTGCAGGTTGGAATCATACCGCAGCACGTCCGACTGGAGGGCGTTGCCCGCGTCCTGCTGCTCGGTGCGCCCGTCGGCCCGGGTGACCCGGGCAGGGTCCGGCACGTTTTGCACCTGCGGGTCGCTGGGCCGCGCCGGGGCGGGCTGCGGGCGGTTGTTGTTCACACCGTCGTAACCCGGGACGCGATTCGTCGCGCCTAAAAGATCTGCCATTGCTTGCTCCACCTCTCGTTGCGCCGCGGCCGCCGGCACAAGGCCGGCCCGGGCGCCCGGATATTTTAACTGTTGCTCTTAATTTTTCAAATTTCGCGGTCGATAATCATTTATAGGAAAGTCCAACGCCAAGGAAGGAGCGTGCCGTTTTTCATGAGTACCGGCAACGAAAGCATTCTGGATGCCTTTTTGTACGAGACCAATTCTCTGCTGGAACAGCTGGACAGTATCGTTCTGGCTGCTGAACAGCAGGACAGCTTCTCGGAGGACGACGTCAACACCATTTTCCGGATCATGCACACGATCAAGGGCTCTTCGGCCATGATGGAGTACAACTCGCTGATGACGATTGCTCACCGGGCGGAAGACCTGTTCTCCATCATCCGTGACAAGTCCATGGATGGGGTGCCCGAGAGCCTGCGCCCGGAATTGTTTGACCTTTTGTTCCAGACCATCGACTTTTTCCGCGGGGAATTGGAACACATCGAAAATGAGCAACCGCTCACTGAAGATATCGACACCCTGCTGCAAAAAGTTAATAGACTGATCGACCAAATTCGTTCGGGCGGCCAGCCGGAACAGGCGCCCGCCGCCCCCGCTGCGGGTGATGCGGCCGCCCCGAAAGCCGACGCCGCCCCGGCCCAGCAGCCCGCGGCGCAGCCGGCGGCCGCCGCCCCGGCGGGCGGCCCCAGCGGGTTCCCTTACGGCCTGCAGGTCTTTTTTGACGAGGGCTGCGGCATGGAAAACCTGCGCGCGCTCATGCTGGTGAACTCGGTGAAAGAGATCTGCAGCGAGGAGGATTTCACCTACGAGCCGCAGGGCGTGGAGTCCAATCCCTCCACCGCGGATCAGATCATCGAGTCCGGTTTTCTGATCTTCTTCCGCGAGCAGGCCCAGCGCGACAACGCCATCCACGCCGTGACCTCCTCCGGCTCCGTGCGGTCCTACCAGGCGATCGACCGGCCCGCCGCCGAGGCAGCGCCGGCCGCCTCGGCCCCGGCGGCCGCACCCGCGGCCGCGCCGAAAGCTGACGCCCCGGCCGCGCCGGCGGCTCCAAAAGCCGAGAAGAAGGCCGCGCCGAGCGCCGCTTCCAAGGCGGAGCCCGCGCCCCAGCAGCACCACAAGGAGAGCCTCATCAGCGTGAACCTGAGCAAGCTGGATCAGCTGGCGGCCGTGGTGGGCGAGATCGTGATCACCGAGTCGATGGTCACCGCCTCGCCGGACCTGAAGGGCCTCAAGCTGGACACCTTCACCAAGTCGGCCCGGCAGCTGCGCAAGCTCACCGACGAGTTGCAGGACGTCTCCATGTCGCTGCGGATGGTGCCCGTGTCCGGCACCTTCCAGAAGATGCACCGGATCGTGCGCGACATGTGCAAGAAGCTGAACAAGCAGGCGCGGCTGGTGCTGGAGGGCGAGGACACCGAGGTGGACAAGACCATTGTGGACAGCATCGGCGACCCCATCATGCACATCGTGCGCAACTCCATGGATCACGGCATCGAGGAGGACGTGCAGCAGCGCATCGACGCCGGGAAAGACCCGGTGGGCACCATCGTGCTCTCCGCGCGGCACACCGGCAGCGAGGTGATCATCGAGATCAAGGACGACGGCCAGGGCGTCAACTACGACGCGGTGCTGAACAAGGCCATCCGCAACGGGCTGGCCCAGCCTGATGTGGAGTACTCCCACAAGGACATCCTGAACTTCCTTATGGCGCCGGGCTTTTCCACCAACACGGAGGTGACCGAGTTCTCCGGCCGCGGCGTGGGCATGGACGTGGTGAAGCGGAATGTGGAGGACGTGGGCGGCACGGTGTACATCACCAGTGAGCCGGGCCAGGGCATGACCACCACCCTGAAGATCCCCCTGACCATGGCCATTATGGACGGCATGGAGGTGTCGGTGGGCGGCTCCATCTTCACCATCCCCATTCTGAACATCCGTCAGTCCTTCAAGATCTCCGAAAACGACCTGATCCGCGACGCTTCCGGCGGCGAGATGTTCAAATGCATGGGCAATTTCTACCCGGTCATCCGGATGGGGGATCTGTATCAGATCGACGGCGGCGTGACCAGCGTGGCCGACGGCATCCTGATCTGGCTGGAGGCGGGCGAAAAGTCCTACTGCCTGTTTGTGGATGAACTGCTGGGCGAGCAGCAGGTGGTGGTGAAGCCCCTGCCGGGCTACCTGAATCGCTTCAATGTCAAATCCAGCGGCATCGCCGGATGCACCATTCTGGGCGACGGCAACATCAGCATCATCCTGGATGTGTCCAACCTGTACACCTACGCCCAGTAAAGGAGAGAAGAACCATGACGCAAGAGGACGTTTTGTTCCAGACCGATCAGGCCTCCGAGGCCGACGATCAGTCCCCTGAGGCCGCGAACGCGGCCAAGACCGAAAAATATCTGCTGTTTTTGTCCGACGGGCTGCTGTTCGGCGTGCCTGCGGAGGCGGTGGTGGAGATCATCACCGGCCACACCGTCACCCGCCTGCCCCTGGTGCCCGACTATGTGCGCGGCATCATCAACCTGCGCGGGCAGATCATTCCCATTGTGGACATCCATCAGCTGCTGTCCCATCAGGACTGTGCGAGCAACTGCATGATGATCCTGCAGGAAAATGATTCCGAGGTGGGCATCCTGGTGGATCAGGTGCAGAAGATGGTGGACATCGACACCTCCGCCCTGCTGCCTGTTCCCCCCCGCAGTTCCCGGGAACTGGTGTGCGGGATGTACTCGCTGGAGGACGGGCAGACCATGCTCGCCTTTGATTGTGCGCGTCTTCTGGAGCACACCTAAGGAGGCAGGTTGCCATGGCGATGCTGTTACACGACCTGACCATCACGGATGCCGATTTTCAGCGTCTGGTCCAGTTTATTCACAAGAATTACGGGATCGACCTGAGCAAAAAGCGCCAGCTTATTACCAGCCGGCTCTCCCAGTCGCTGAAGGTGCAGGGATACACGGACTTCCGCACCTTTCTGGAAAAGCTGTTCAAGGAGAAGGATCCGCAGGATCTGGAACTGGTGCTCAACAAGCTGACCACGAATTATACTTATTTCCTGCGGGAAAAGGATCACTTCACCTACTTTCAGAAGACGATCCTGCCCGAACTGGCACAGCGCCATCAGCGCGACAAGGTGCTGGCCATCTGGAGCGCCGGCTGTTCCAGCGGCGAGGAGCCCTATACCCTGTCCATCTACCTGAAGGAATTTTTTGGTCCCCAGGCCCCCCAGTGGGACACCCGCATCCTTGCCACCGACATTTCGCAGCAGGCAATGGCCAAGGCCAAGGCGGCGGTCTATCAGCCGCCCGCGGATATGCCCTCTGAATGGCTGCACCGCTATTTTGTGCCCAGCCAGGATCGCCCGGGCCAGTACACCGTGGCGCCGGCCATCCGTGACAATGTTATTTTCCGCACCTTCAACCTGATGGACCCCATTAAATTCCGGCTGAAATTCGACGTGATCTTCTGCCGGAATGTGATGATCTATTTTGACCAAAGCACCCGGGACGCGCTGGTGCGGCGTTTTTACGACGCCCTTACCCCGGGCGGCTATCTGTTTATCAGCCATTCGGAATCGCTGGGGCAGACGCCCCTGTTCCGGATGGTGTCGCCGGCCATTTACCGCAAGGTAAACGCCTCGTCCCATGCAATGCAAGGAGTGAAGAAACCCTGATGATGCCAAACCAAAAGAAGATACGGGTGCTGGTGGTGGACGATTCCGCCGTGGCCCGCACTTTTCTCATCAAAGGTCTGGAAGCGTACCCCAACATCGAGGTGGTGGGATATGCCATCAACGCGCTGGACGCCACGGCCAAGATCCAACGCCTGCAACCGGACGTGATGACGCTGGATGTGGAGATGCCCGGTGTGAGCGGCATCGATTTTCTGGCCAAGCTGCTGCCGGAGCATCCCCTGCCGGTGATTTTGGTGTCCAGTTTGAACCTGCGCGTGTTTGACGCGCTGGCCGCCGGCGCGGTGGACTTTGTGCGCAAGCCCGACGGCACCGAGAGCAAGGATTCCTTCTTCCGCTCGCTTTCACAAAAGATCGTGGTGGCGTCCTGCGCAAAGGTGGTGCGCCGCAAACCCGCCGCCGCGCCTGCCGCGGCGGCCCCCTCCGCCGGCGCGCCAGCTTCGGCCGCGCCCGCCGCGCCTTTGACGTCGCCCGCCGCGCTGGGCGGCGGCTGCGCCATGGACCTGGACCACACCATCATCGGGCTGGGCGCTTCCACCGGCGGCACCGAGGCCACGCTGGAGGTGCTCAAGCGGCTGCCGGCGGATATCCCCGGCATGGTGATCGTGCAGCACATGCCGCCGGGATTCACCAAGATGTACGCCCAGCGCCTTGACAAGCTGTGCGCGATGGAGGTGCGGGAGGCCGTGAACGGCGACGAGATCCATCGCGGCCTTGCCCTGGTGGCCCCGGCGGACCTTCAGGCGCGGGTGGTGCGCATGGGCAGCCGCTACACCCTGGCCTGCCAGCCGGGCGAAAAGGTCAGCGGGCACCGCCCGTCGGTGGACGCGCTGTTCACCTCCATGGCCGCCCAGGTGAAGTGCCCCATGGTGGGCATTATCATGACCGGCATGGGCCGCGACGGCGCCTCCGGCCTGCTGGAGATGCGCAAGGCCGGCGCCTACACCATCGGGCAGGACAAGGATTCCTGCGTGGTGTACGGGATGCCCGGCGTGGCGCAGGAGATCGGCGCGGTGATGGTGCAGGCCTCCTGCGACAACATCGCCTCGGTGCTGATGCAGCACCTGCGCACCGGCAAATAAACAAACGAGCAAACGCGGGGGCGTTTCCCATTTGGGAAACGCCCCCGCGTTTTTCATTGCTCTTTTTTGCGCAAAAGCAGTTCCATGGACCCGTTGTAGCGGTTGCTCACCGAGTATTCCAGCAGTTCAAAGCCCGCCTGCTCCAGCAGCGGCAAAAGCCCCGCACGGGAGAAATAGGTAATGTGATAGGGCTCGCACCACATGGGGTCGAAGGTTTTCATCATGCGGGTGAAGCTGCTTTCAAAATTGGGGGTGGACAGCCAAAGCACGCCGCCGTCTTTCAGCAGGGCGGCTGCCTTTTTCAGCCCCTCCGCCGGGCGCTGCAGATGCTCCAGCACATCCCCCATGGTGATGATGTCCACCTGACGGTCTTCTTCCAGATGGAGGAAGTCGCCGCAGATCACCGGCAGCTGCAGCAGGTCAGCGGTGGTCTGCGCCTCTTGCTCCAGCAGCTCCACCGCCGTGACGTCGTAGCCCATCTCCTGCGCCACCGCGATCAGGTGCCCCTGCCCCACGCCCACCTCCAGCAGCGAACGGCCGGCGGTGTGCGCCCGTATCTTGTTGAGGATGTCGCTCCAGATGCGCAAGGCACGACCGTCCACCTCCCGAACCACTACATGGCCCGGCACGGGCGCCAGCACCCTGGGTGCGGCGCCCAGCTTGAGAAACTCCGTGGGGAACCAGCGGGTGTAGAGGTTGCCGCATTTTTCGCAGCGCATCCACAGCTTCGCGGGCTGGAACAGGGTGTCGAAATCGTCCATGCGCCCGGAGAAGGCGGCCAGATAAGGGGCCCCTTCGCCGCCGCAGATGGGGCAGCGCTTCAGCTCAGTCTGCGGATGGCGCCCTTCCTGATAGGGTTCACCAACCCAGTGAGGAAACTTTTTCTTTTGCTCCTCCGGCGTGAGGGAGCCCGCCACCTGCATCATCAAATTCCAGGCAAATTCCGGGGCGCTGTCGGCACAGTGCATCCCGATCTCCAGCAGCAGGTCCTTTTTGGTGGCGGGCAGGGCGGGCAGTTCCCGCAGCACCCAGTGGGCGATGCTTTGGGCGTCCGGTTGCGAGAGACTCCATTCTCTGCGCAGGGCTGTCTGGAACTGCCGCAGCAGAAACGGCCCCATGACGTCGGAGAACCAGGCGCTGACAAAGTCGCCTATCTGTTCCCCCTGCGCCCCCGCAAGTTCATCCAGCGCCGCCGGGGCGGGCGGCTCGTTGGGGCAAAGCTGCCGCGCCGCCTCCTCCACCGCCCGGATGCCCGCCGCCGCATCCTCCTTCATGGCGTCGGCCGACGCGGGCCGGGCCGCCCCGTGGGCCGCCGCCTCCCGGATGGTGGCGCAGAGCGAGAACAGCCGCGGGATGGTCTGCAGCAATTTGTCACGGTTGTCAGTCATCGTGCTCCTCCTTCGTTTTCCGCGCTATTTTCTTCCGGGGGCAGAGCCAGCAGGGTGATCTCGCTGGGCCATGCATCTCCTCCATGGTAGCGCAGGTAAAAGCGGTACCCCGGGGCCATCTCGTCGATCATGCGGGGCAGCTTCCAGATGTCCTCAAAATTGTGGTAGACCGAGAGAGCCAGCTTGGGCCGCTCCTGCCGGATGTGCCCCGCGCAGCCTTGCAGCGCCGCCTGCTCCATCCCTTCGATATCCATCTTGATGAGGGTGAGGGGCTCGGTGATGTCCTGATCCAGCGGCACGATGTCCACCGTATCGGCCCCGGCCGCGCCCGTGTTTTCGGCGAGGCCGTTGGCGGAAGCATCCGCCCCGGTCTCCATCTTCATGACGCCCGGCGCGGCCCCCGCCCCTTTGCGGCGCAGCACCACCCGGGGGTAGGCCGCCGTGACCCTGCGCAGGACATCAAAACTCTCCTTCGTGATCTCATAGCAGTAATAGCGGCGGTAGGCCATACTGCCGTAATTTTTCACATAGGAGAGGAAGGTATCGCCCACATAAGCGCCCAGATCGGCCACCACCTCGTTTTCATCGCAGTGCAGGAGGGCCCGGTCGAAGTAATCGTCGTTTTCGTTGTCGGCCACCCGCTCCAGCGGCTCCATCTCATAGTATCGCCAGTTGCGCACCACCGCGGTGAGCACCCGGCGGGACTGCTCGTCCCCCAGGCGGCCGAACAGCCAGCGGAAGTCCTGTCCGTGTTCCGAAAGGGCGGCGGAGAGGTTCGCCGTCACTTCCCCTTCGTTCTTGCCCCACAGCGGGAACTTTTTCCAGTAGTCCAACCGCACTTTTTGGGCATCCGCGCCCCAGCGGCCGAGACTTTTCAAGGCCGAGGCGGCGATCTCCTGCCGGGTGCCGGCCAGCGCCTCCTCCAGGGGTTTGGGCGAGACCGGCGTCGTTTCCTGTGGCGCCGCCGCGGCAACCGCTTCCTTCAGCAGCGGGGCCACTTTCTGATATGCGGGGCTCGCCTTGAGCGCCGCCACCGCCGGGTCGTCCGGCGCATAGCGGGACAGGATCGCCTTCACCTGTTCGGCCAATTCTTCCAGCTGGCGCTGGGCGGCGGTTTTGGGTTTGTGCTCCAGCAGAAAATCCACCGTCTCCTTCATGGCGGGGGCGGCGTCCAGCGCGGCGCCCAGGCCGCGGACATAACCCAGTTCATCGCCCTTTTCCCATGCGGCCAGCGCCTGCCGCAGCTGCCAGGCAAAACGGTGCATCCCCGGCAGCACAGCGATGTCCCCGGCGTTGAGCAGTTCCGGGTTGTAGACATTGTCCAGCCAGGTGGCAGAGAGGACGGCGTACTGTTCGCAGAGGCCCTGCCCCACCGGCACGTCCTTGTTCCAGCCGGGGGCGCGCAGGGCGACGGTGGCCAGGTCCAGCTGCCAGGCAAGCTGGCCCGGGGTGGCGGGCGGGTCGATGTGGGAGAGCCAGTCCAGCGCCGCGCGGGGCAGCAGCACCCGTTTTCCCAGTTCCGCCGCCAGCGCCGCCAGTTGCTCGGCATTCTGCTGATAAAAGCTCTCCGGCAGGGGCAGCCGCAGTTCCAGGGTGTGCAGGTAGGCCTGGGGGAACATCTGCCGCCAATCGGTGACCTGTGCCCACTCCCCGGCGATGGTTTCAGCGTCGTTGCTCTGCACAATGCGGGCGCTGCGGCCGGGGGCGGTGTCCCCCATGCCCGCCAGCAGGGCCCAACCCTCCGGACCGGTGCGGTCCAGATAGTTCAGCAGCATCGAGATGAAATCTCCAAACACCTGCAGGCGGTCGAAATCCTCGCCGGCTTCTTGCCAGGCCGCCTCATCCTGGTAAAATTCCCAGCAGCGGCGCAGGAAAACAGCCCCCGACGGCAGCTGCTCCGGGTGTTTGAGCAGTTCCATCACCACAAAGCCCCGGTCCTTTGTCCGCAGTTCCCCGGGTTTTGCCTCCCGAAGCAGTTCATCCGCCTCGCCGTAGCGCTGCAAAACGCAAAGGGCGTGGAACGCGACCGCCTGCAAATCGCTGCGCCAGCGCCGGTCGGTGGTGTCATACTGGGCATAGAGCCGGTCGCTCCGCCGCAGATCGGCGCGGCTTTCCATTTCCTCCAGCGCCTGCCGGCGGTTTTCCAGGTGCTCCATCGTTGCCTGGTAATCGTCCTGATAGTAAGCCGCCGCGGCCGCCAGGGTCTCGCCGTCCAGCCGCAGCAGGGCCGATTCCGGGCTGTACGCCTTCCAGGTGTTGTAGCATTCCCGCACACGGTCAAACTTCTTGTTGTTGTAAAAGACCCTCATGCACTTCTGGTAGGCAAGGATGCGGTCCACCTGCGGCGCTCCCTGCGCGCCGCGCAGAATGGTATAGGCCTGCCGGGCGTAGTCCAGCTTTTCTTCCGGCGTTTCGGCGGAATCCATGCAGTAGCCCAATATGCGCAGGTCCTGCGGCGTCCGTTTCAGTTCATTCCGCAGCAGCGCCATGTTGCGCCGGTGTTTGTCCCGCATATATCCAGGAGTCATTTCCGCATACCCGTCGTGATGAAGGATCGTTCGGGAGAGCACGATGTGCTGTGGGCGCGCCTCATACGGAAAGGAGAACACCTCATGAATGGCCCCCGTATAGCGCAATTGGCCGCCGCGCCGTTGCGCCAGCCGCATGGCGAAGAAGTCCCCATAATCGCGCAGCTGCTTGTCGTAATAATTTCGCTGGATCAGGCTGCCCACTTCGAACTTTTCCCGCTCGGCGCTCTTGAGAAAAGACTCCAGTTCCCCGATGTCCGGGTCCAGCCACTCGTCGGTGTCCACCGTGAGACACCAGTCGCCGGTGCACCGGTCCAGCACGGCATTGCGGGCGGCGGCAAAGTCGTTCACCCAGGGAAAATCGAACAGCACGTCGGCGTACTTTTCCGCCACTGCCCGGCTGCCGTCGGCGGAGCCGGTGTCCGCCATCACCAGTTGGCAGGGCAGGGCCTTGCGCAGCGGCGCAAGGGAACTTAAACACCGCTCGATGCAGCGGATGTCGTTTTTAAAGATGATGCCGATGGACAGGATCGGCTGGCTCATAACAAGATCATTCCTTTCGTGCGCCCGGTGCGGGCGGGATGGGTTTGTCGGCCCGGCGCGGGGCTCCAGCGCTGGAAACAGGCTGAAGCACCGCGCCGGGCCGACAAAAAAAGGGGCGCGCCCCAACGGGCGCGCCCCCTCTTTGCCGATGGAGAAGAACGAACTTCCTCCCGCGGTGCAAAGAGCTTACTGCATCAGCTGCAGCACGCCCTGCGGCACCTGGTTGGCCTGGGCCAGCATGGCCTGAGCGGACTGGATGAGGATGTTGTTCTTGGTGTAGGACATCATTTCCTCGGCGATGTCGGTGTCGCGGATGGAGGACTCGGCATCCTGGATGTTCTCCTGCATCACGGACAGGTTGTTGATGGTGTGGTCCAGACGGTTCTGGGTAGCGCCCAGACCGCCGCGGACGTCGGAGATGTAGTTGATGGCGTTCTCGATGGTCGCCAGAGCGGCCTTGGCGCCCGCCTGGGTGCCGATGTCCAGATCGGCGATGCCCATCGCGGCGGTGTGGCAGTCCTTGATGGAAACGGTCAGCTGGTTGAAGTCCTCGCCGGTGTCACCGATCTGCAGGCTCAGGCCGGCGCCGTCCTGGATGGACTTAAAGTCAATGGCGGTGCCATTGATAGTGGCCTCGATGCCCTCTTCCTTCAGCAGCTTGTTCAGGTTGGCGACGGTGTTGGAATCGGTGGAGCCGAGAACCACCTTCACGGCGTTCTTGTTGGTGGTTTCATCGTCCGCTTTTGCCACGAACTCATAGGTGGTGCCGTTGATGGTGATGTAGTCGCCGGCCTCCAGGTCCTGATTCGTGCCACCCGTAGCGATGCCCGCCGCAACGGACTGATAGGCGCTGGCGCCGTCGTTGACCGCGAGGCTACCGGCGGTAATGGCGGTGGCGGCATCATCCGCGGTGATGCCGGTGATCTTGATGCCGCTGTCGCCGGCCTCCTTCGCCTCAAACTGCAGGGTGGTGCCATTGGTGGTGATGTTGAACAGACCGCTCAGAGCGCTGTCTTTCAGCAGGGCATCCTTCATGGCAGCCGCGTTATCGGCAGCAGTGGTGCTGGCAGTGTAGGTCACCGTGGTGGTCTGCAGCTTGCCGTTGGCGTCGGTGTACTCCACGGTCAGCTCCTGTTCCGTGCCATCATTGCCTGCGCCAATCGTGACGGTGCTGGTGGTTTTGGAAGCATTGACCGTGTTGATGGTGTTACTGCCATTGAGGCTGGCGGTAGTGATGTCCACCTTGGTCTCAGCCAGAGAGCCGTCCAGCAGCTTGATGCCGTTGAAGTTGGAGCTCTTGGCGATACGGTCGATCTCGTCCTTCAGGTTGCTGACTTCCTTCTGCAGCTGGGCACGGTCGGTCTCGTTCTCGTAGGTGCCGTTGGCGGACTGCTCAGCCAGGGAGTACATACGGTTCAGCATGTCGTGCACTTCGGTCAGAGCGCCCTCAGCGGTCTGCACCAGGGAGATGCCGTCCTTCGCGTTCTTCTGAGCGCCTTCCAGGCCGGTGATCTGCGCACGCATCTTCTCGCTGATGGCCAGGCCGGCAGCGTCGTCGCCGGCGCGGTTGATCTTATAACCGGAAGACAGCTTCTCCAGGTTCTTGGACAGCGCGGAAGTGTTGTTGGTGTAGTTGCGGTAGGCGTTCATCGCCATGATGTTATTCTGAATACGCATAACAATTTTTCCTCCTTGAAAAATGGTTCGCTGACAGCGGGTTCCTTCCCACTGCCGTTTTTCCGGCCCTTTTGCCCCCGCAGGCCTTTACGGGAACATCCGGGCGCCTGGGTGAGGGACCAAAGCCGCGGCTCCGAATCCCTTCACTGCATATGTCGGCCCGTTGGGGGCAAAAGTTAAGCCCTCGCCCAAAAAAAATTTCAAAAAAATTCCCTTCCGCCCCAAAGCGGGGGGAAGGGAGGTTTTTCAAAAGGGCTCACAGCGTGTGCCGGGGCGATTCCATCACCGTTTTGCACGCCTGGATGACCTGCGCCACCACCATGGATTCATACTTTGCCCGGTAGAGGCTGGTCATGGGTGTGGCCGCGGAGCCGGAGAGCACCACATACTTGGCCGGCAGCCGGGTGAGCGCCAGGGCGCGGGCGTCCGCCATGCAGCGGGGGCAGGTGCAAAGCCCGAACATCCGCACATACCGCTCCAGCCGCTCGTCCACCAGCAGTTCCATCAGGTTCAGGCAGACGGAGCCGTCCGGCAGGCGGGTCTCGCGGGGGGCGAAGGGCGTTTCGGGGGCCGGCTCATCGGCCGCAGGCTTCGGTGTGGGGGCCGGCTCCTCCGTCTCAGGGGCCGGCTCTTCCGCCGCAGGCTTCGGCGTGGGGGCCGGTTCTTCTGGCGCGGCCTCATAGGTTACAGGCTCCGGGGCGGGCTCTTCCTCCGCCGGTCCGGGGGCCGGCGCAGCCTCCTGCGCGGCAGGCGTTTCCGCCGCCGGTCGAGGGGCCGGCTCCTCCGTCTCGGGGGCCGGCTCTTCCGCCGGCGCAGGGGCCGGGGCCGTCTCCTCCGGGGCGGTCTCTTCCGCCGGCGCGGCGGCCGGGGCCGCCTCCTCCGGGGCGGGTTCTTCCGCCGGCACAGCGGCCGGGGCTACCTCCTCCGGGACGGGCTCTTCCGCCGACGCGGGGGCCGGGGCCGCCTCCTCCGGGGCGGGTGCTTCCGCCGGCGCGGGGGCCGGGGCTGCCTCCTCCGGGGCGGGTGCTTCCGCCGGCGCGGGGGCCGGGGCTGCCTCCTCCGGGGCGGGTGCTTCCGCCGGCGCGGGGGCCGGGGCTGCCTCCCCCAGGCTCTCAGCCAGCGAGTCGGCCAGCGCGTCCCGAATGGTGCGGGACAGCGCGTCGCTGTTGTTCTTCTCCACCTGCAGGATGGGCGCGATCAGGTGCTCCCCCTCCCGCCGGGCGGGCTGCTTTGCCGGTTCGGGAGCCTGCGTGTCGGCCGCCGGCTGCGCTGCGTTGTCGGCCGGCTGCTTCGCCTCGCCGGCCGGCGGTGTGCCGGGAGCCGGCTTCAAGGCGCCGGGAGCCTCCTCCCGGGTCGCGGGCGCGGCGCCGCCCAGCAGGCTCAGCACATGGTCGGTCTTGCTGCTGCGGCCGCCCTTCTTGTTTTTGCCAGACATCAGCGCGCGCCTCCTTTCCCGCTGCGGGGGAAGCGGGCGCCCGCCACCTGGTCGCAAAGGGCCTCAAAGTCCCGCGCGGGGTTGGAGGACGGGGCATAGTCCACCACGCTCTGCCCGTGGGCGGGCGCTTCCGCCGCCGTGACGCTGGTGCGGATCTTGGTCTCAAACACCACCGTGTCCAGCTGGGCGGCGATCTGGGAGGCCATTTCCAGCACCTCCCGGTTCAGGTTGAACCGGGCGCTGAAGCGGTTGAGCAGGATGCCCAGCACCCGCAGGCCGGGGTTGTAATACTCCCGCACGCCCTCGATGGTCTCCTTGATCTGCGACACCCCCAGCAGGCTGAGCACCTCCGGCGCCATGGGGATGATGAGGCTGTGGGCCGCCACATAGGCGTTCACCGTGAGCAGGTTCAGGGCCGGGGGCGTGTCGATGATGATATAGTCATAGTTCTGTTCCACCTTGGACAGGGCGGTCTTCAGCAGGAACTCCCGCCCGGGGCGGTTGAACTCCAGCTCCGCGCCCGACAGCAGGATGTTGGAGGGCAGGATGTCGCCGGAATCGGTGTGGGCGATGGCCTGCTGCGGCTCCACCTCGCCCCGGAACACCTCGTACACCGTCAGGCATCGCTCGATGTCCAGCCCCAGGCTGAACCCCAGGCTGCCCTGGGGGTCCAGGTCGACGCCCAGCACCCGCGCGCCCCGCCGGTGCAGGCTGGCCAGCAGCGCGGCCGCCGTCGTCGTTTTGCCCACGCCGCCTTTCTGATTGGTGATGGCGATCACCGAAGCCGCCATTTTTACCCCTTCCTTTCACTGTCCGCCCTGCCGGGGGCGGCTCTCTTGCTGCACGCCGCAAAAAAATTACAAAAAACACTTAAATCTTCCCTTGCGGCGGACGATATAGATACTGAGAGAACATCGGTTTCTTTTCATTAGTCTATTGTTTCGAGGTCATTTTACTCAAAAGGTTCGGCCTTGTCAATAAGCCGCGGCCCGCGGCCTGTGCGCCCGGCCCCGTTTCTCTTTAAGATACAGAAGGGAGTGTATTATCCATGGCATCCATCAACAGTCTGAGCGGCTCCAGCTCTTCGTCCAGCATTTACGGAAATCGCACCTATAACATCATTTCCGGTCTGGCCAGCGGCCTGGACACCGAGCAGCTGATCTCCGGCGTGGTGCAGAGCTACCAGCAGAAGATCCAGTCGCTCCAGCAGAAAAACACAAAATTGCAGTGGCAGCAGGAGGCCATCCAGAGCATTTCTGACAAACTGGTGGAGTTTGACCGGAACTACGCCTCCTATGTCTATTCCGATACCAACCTGCTGAGTTCCAGCTTCTTCAACAACGCGGTCAAAACCACCGCCAACGGCGCCTACGCCGCGCTGGTGTCCGCCTCCGGCAAGACCAACAGCACTGTGGTGCTGAACGCCGTGAAGCAGCTGGCCACCGCCACCCGCTACACCGTCTCCGGCAACAACCTCAACCCCAACAGCACCGACGGCTACAACGTGACCGGCAACAGCAAGGTGGATCTGAACGGCGACTTCCAGCTGAGCAAGCTGGCCGGCTCGCTGACCATCAACTACGGCGACCGCCAGGTGACCATCGACTTCTCCGACACCGAGCGCTTTGCCGACGAGAACGGCCAGCTGGACACCGCCAAACTGCAGGCCGCCATCGAGGAGAAGCTGAACAACCAGCAGATCTCCACCAGCAGCGGCTCCATGGTGGACGCCGGCAGCCTGATCGGCGTGAGCGTGGACAGCGTGGGCAACCGCGTGTCGTTCTACGATAAGAGCGGCGGCGGCAACACTGTGTCCATCGCGGGCGCCACCGGCAGCCTGAAGGATATGATCTCCAATCTGGACAGCGTGGTGGACAGCGGCTCCGGCACCTTCAGTTTCCAGGGCACCACGTTTGTGGAAGACGTCCACATGGCGGATTACCTCGCCGGCAAGAGCATCACCGTCTCGCTGGACGGCAAGAGCAAGACCATCGAACTGCCCAAGATCACCACCAACGCCGACCCCAACGAGACCAACAAGGCGTTCCGCGACGCCCTGCAGGCCGAACTGGACAAGGCCTTCGGCAAGGACAAGGTCACCACCGACTTTGACGGGGAGGGCAAGCTGACCTTCGCCGTGGCGGACGGCTCCAACCTGGCCGTCACCAGCGCCGATGACGGCGTGGGTGAGGCGCTGGGCATCAGCGGGGGCATCACTTCCTATCTGGACACCACCAAGACCCTGGGCGAGCTGGGCATCAAGTTCGACGAACTGGCGGGCGGCTATGACCTGATGGCCGTGGGCAAGGTCTCCCAGAAGAAGGACGCCAACGGCAATGTGGTGCCCGGCAAGTATGTGGACGCGGAAGGCAACGCCGTGGACAAGGACGGCTACCGCCTGGGCCAGGACGGCCAGCGGCTGCAGGGCTTCGACCTGGTGATCAACGACGTGAAGATCGGCACCTACACCCGCGACACCGAGCTGAACACCATCATCAACAACATCAACGCCAACACCGAGGCCGGCGTGAACGTGAGTTACTCCAAGACCACCGGCCAGTTCGTCTTCACCGCCAAGGACACCGGCTCCGGCGGGCGGGTGGATATCGGCACCCCCGAGGGCGGCGGCGTCGGCCTGGGCGAGAAACTGTTCGGCAAGCCGGATCCCAGCGGGGCGAACTATACCCAGGGCACGGACGCCACTTTCATCGCCACCATCAACGGGCAGACCAAGGAGTTCACCCGCGCCTCCAACACCTTCGATCTGGACGGCATGAGCGTTACCGTGAACGGCACCTTCAACGAGAAGACCACCGTTGACACCGTCAAGGATCTTGGCGCCGACCAGAGCGTGACCTTCACCAGCAAGACCGACGCGGACACCATCGTGGAGGCCGTCAAGAAGATGGTGAACGACCTGAACGAGGTCATCAAGGCGGTGAAGAGCGCCTACTCCGACATGCCGCTGCAGAAGTCCGACGGTTCGAAGTACGAGCCGCTCACCGATGACGACAAGTCGGACATGACCGATTCCGCCATCGAAAACTACGAAGAGAAGGCCAAGACCGGCATCCTCTTTATGGACAGCGACCTGTCTTCGCTGTATAATGATCTTCGCAACGCCATCACCTCCAGCGGCGCGGACGGCGTGACCCTGCGCTCCATCGGCATCGAGACCGCCTATTCCGACGGCCTGACCACCATCACCCTGAACGAGCAGACCCTGCGCGAGGCGCTGGAGAGCGACCCGGACAAGGTGCAGCAGGCTTTCACCAAGTCCAAGGAGAACGGCGCCGCCACCGACGGCCTGATGGCCTCCATCAAGTCCATCACCGACCGGTATGCCTCCACCACCGGCGACGTGAAGGGCATCCTGATCGAGAAGGCCGGTTCCAAGTACTCCCCCACCGCCGCGCTGGACAACACCATCCTGGACCAGATGAAGGACGTGGAAGAGGAGATCACCAAATGGCAGGACAAGATGTCCAACCAGGTGGATTACTACACCAACAAATTTACCCAGCTGGAACTGCTGATCAACCAGATGAATTCCCAGAGTTCGGCGCTGTCCGGCCTGCTGGGCGGCTGATCGCGCCGGCCGGAAAGGAGCACATCCCATGGATATGCGAGGCTATCAGCACTACCGGGAAGACGCGCTGAGCACCATGACCCCCGGCGAACTGCTGCTGCTGGTTTACGATGAGCTGGTCAAACGGCTGACCCAGGCGGAACTGGCCCTTGACAAAGAGGACTACACCGTTTTCGAAAGCGCGGTGGACCGCTCGGTGGACGTGGTTCATTATCTGGACGACACCCTGGACCGGCAGTACCCCATCAGCGCCCAGCTCACGCGGCTGTATGAATATTTCTGCTACGAACTCAGCCGGGTAAAGAGCGGGCGGAACAAAACGGAACTGGAGCGGGTCAAGCGCATGGCCTGTGAACTGCGCGAAAGTTTCCGCACCGCCGAAAAAAACGCCACGGAACGATGATGGGAGCACGGTATGCTGAGTGAACAGACCTTGTCTTTTGCCTGCGCGGTGGAGCGCCAGATGCACACCAGCCTGATCGAACTTGACGATCTGACCAGCCAGCTGGCCGATGCGGTGAGCCGTCAGGATCAGGTGTCGGTGCGTCTGTTCCTCTCCATGCGGCAGGAGGAGATCGACCGGATGCTCGGCTATAAAGCTGCGTTGCGCCGTCACTGTGCGGAACTTCCCGCGCAGGACGGCGCACGTCTGCGGCTGCTGCTGACCGGCAAGCCGGGCGATGAGCCGCCGGACAAGGTGCAGGCCCTGCTCAAACAGGTAAACACCAACCGGAACCTGCTGGAGAAGATTTGTCGGGCCGACCAGTCCGTCAGCCGCCGGTTCGGCGGTTCCGCTTCGTTTTACGCCGGCAAGGACGATTGACACGGCAACACCGCAGTCCGTCGGCGTCCAATCACCGGGCGCGGCCGGTTTCGGCCCCGCAGCCCGGAGGAGTGATATATGCCCCAGATACGTTTAGAATCAGTCGGCAAGGACTTCCCCCAGGAGCATGAGCGCCAGGTCGTTCATGCGGTCCGGTCGGTGGATCTCACCATCGAACGGGGGGAGTTCGTTTTTGTGACAGGCAGCAGCGGCGCGGGAAAAAGCACCCTGCTGGATCTGATCGCCTGTCAGATACAGCCCACAACGGGCAATGTTTTTCTCAACGACATCAACGTCACCCGGATGGCCCGCCGTCAGTGGGTCCGCCGGCGGCTGTGTTTCGGCTATGTGCCCCAGTTCCCCTCGCTGGCCCGCAAGCGGACCATTGAGGAGAATCTCACCCTGGCCGCTTTGCTCGGCCAGAAACGGACCCATCAGCCCCCCGCCGATCGGGTGCGAAAATCTTTGAGTATGGTTGGTCTCGGCGACGTGGCCGGGCGGTATCCGGTGGAGCTTTCCACCGGCGAATGCCGCCGGGTGGAACTGGCCCGGGCCATCATCAACAATCCGGAGATTCTTGTCCTGGACGAACTCACCGCCAATCTGGACGACGACACCGTCTGGGATATGTTTCTATTTTTGTCCGAGTTGAACCGCCACGGCATTACCATCATCATGGCCTCCCACGCAAAAAAGTTCGTCAATCTCATGCGGCGCCGGGTCATCACTTTGGTGGACGGCACCATTCGCGGCGACGTGCAAAAGGGACGCTACGGCGATGTGGGGCCTGCTCTTGCCCCGGATCCCAACAGGTTCATATGACCGCACAGGACCCTTGGCCGGACAAACACATTCACTGAATATCAGGAGGAAATACTTATGAAGAACAAGCGTGTTGCCACCAAAATTCTTTTGTCGGTGGGAATCACCCTGCTGCTGTCGCTGGTGATGATCGTTGTGTCCATCAGCACCATCCTTTCCACCCGCAGCCAGTTTAACGGCATTCTCAACGAACAGGTCACCATCACCGAGGCCGTTCTGGAGAGCGAGATGAACGTCAACTCCATCGCCCGCCAGCTGCGGGATATGGCCCTGTTCGGCTACAATTCTTCCACCGTGAATGAGATCGAGACGACCATGACCGCCCTCGACACGAACCTGGAGACCATTCAGAGCCTGTACACCGGCAGCGACGGTCTGGCCGGCCAGTATGTGCAGGCCGTGCAGGACTGGGAGTCCTCCTTTGGCGACATCTCCTCCGCGCTTCAGACCGGCGACACCGCCCGTGCCAGCCAGCTGATCCAGAACCAGTGCACGCCCAAGCTGAACCAGGCGGTGACCACCGGCCAGAGCCTGATCGACCAGCTGAACGCTGATACCGCCACTCTGGTGTCCGGCCTGCAGAGCCGCACCACCCGCGACATGATCATTCTGTGCGTGCTGGTGGCGGTGAGCATTGTGGTGGGCATCAGCCTGAACCTGTACACCGTGCGTTCCATCGTGGTGCCCCTGCGCAAAGCGGAAGCGGCCGTCGTGGCGTTCAGCCAGGGCGATCTGTCCTACGAGCTGGACTATGAGTCCAAGGACGAGATCGGCGGCATCTGCAACGCGGTGCGCAGCTCTCAGCAGACCCTGCACAACGCCATTGAGGACATCGTCAGCATCACCAAGCGGCTGGCCGACGGCGATCTGTCCTGCGAAGTCACCCAGCAGTATCCCGGCGAGCTGGCCCCCATCAAGGAGAACATCGACTATCTGCTGGACCAGCTGAACGACACCATGAGCAGCATCCTGCAGGCCGCCGATCAGGTGGCCGCCGGCGCCGACCAGGTGTCCAGCGGCTCGCAGGCCCTGGCCCAGGGCTCCACCGAGCAGGCCAGCGCCGTGGAGGAGCTGTCCGCCACCATCAACGACCTGGACAACGCCGCCAAGGAGAACCGCAAGACCGCCCAGACCGCCAAGGAGCGCGCCGACCAGGCCGCCGAGCAGGTGCGCATCAGCAACGAGCGTATGCAGGAGATGCGCCGGGCCATGGGCGAGATCCTCACCGGCCAGAAGGACATCGGCAAGATCATCGAGACCATCGAGAACATCGCCTTCCAGACCAACATCCTGGCGCTGAACGCCGCCGTTGAGGCCGCCCGCGCCGGCAGCGCCGGCAAGGGCTTCGCCGTGGTGGCGGACGAGGTGCGCAACCTGGCCTCCAAGTCTGACCACGCCGCCAAGCAGACCAAGAAGCTGATCGAGTCCTCCATGACCGCCGTGGAGCACGGCGGCGAACTGGCGGAGGACGTGGATGTCAACATGCAGAAGACCGTGGAGTACGCCGGCGTTGCCATCGACTACATGGAGAAGCTGGCCGAGAGCACCATCAGCGAGGCCGAGGCCATCGATCAGCTGACCACCGGTGTGGACCAGATCTCCTCTGTGGTGCAGACCAACTCCGCCACCAGCGAGGAGTCCGCCGCCGCCAGCGAGGAGCTCTCCTCCCAGGCGGTCATGATGAAGCAGATGGTCCAGCGCTTCCAGCTGCGGGGCGCTTCCGGGTACTCCCTTGAGCCGGAACCCGCCAGCCAGCCCGCCGCCACTCAGCCGGCCGCCAGCCATTTCACCGCTGCCCCGGCCGCTGAGCAGCCTGCGGCGGAGGAGAGCCGCTTCAGCAAGTATTGATCTCCATAAGTCCGGGGATGTGCCCCGCATTTCACGAAAGGAGTTGTCGGCGCGATGCCTGAACCGACTGCGACCTCCCCCCTTCCCCGCCAAGGACAGGATCTGATCTATGCCCTGGACATCGGCACGAGAAGCGTCATCGGCATGCTCGGCCGCCGGGAAGACGGACGCGTCCGCATTCTGGCCATGGAGAAACTTCTTCACGCCCACCGGGTGATGATGGACGGCCAGATCGAGGATATCGCCCAGGTGGCTGCCGCGGTGCGGACTGTGACCGACCGATTGGAACAGGACGCGGGCTGCCGGCTGGAACGGGCCTGTGTGGCCGCCGCCGGCCGTGCCCTGCGCACCGCGCAGGGCTGCGGCACCCGGGAACTGCCTGCCCCGGAAGTGGTGACCGAGGCCACCGTTGCGCAGCTGGAAGCCGCCGCCGTGGCCGAGGCGGAACGCTCCATCCACACCGATGAGGAAAACGGCCAGCAGCTTCTTCTGGTGGGGTATACCGCCACCCAGTATCGGCTGGACGGATACCCTTTGACCAGCCTTCTGGGGCATACCGGCCGCGTCATCGAGGCCCAGGTGGTAGCCACCTTTCTGCCCGGCGGCGTGATCGACAGCCTCTATGCGGTAATGCGCCGGGCGGGCCTGGAGGTGGCCAGCCTGACACTGGAGCCCATCGCCGCGCTGAACGCGGCCATTCCGGCCGACCTGCGCCTGCTGAACCTCTGCCTTGTGGACATCGGGGCGGGCACCTCTGATATCGCTGTTTGCCGCGATGGCAGCGTGGTGGGCTACACCATGGCCACCGTTGCCGGCGACGAGATCACCGAAGCTTTGATGCGGGAATACCTGGTGGACTACAACTCCGCCGAATCCATCAAGGCGCAGTTATCGCAGGCCGAAAAAATCACTTTCACCGACATCCTGGGCCAGGAGCAGACCTGCTCCCTCTCCCAGGTGCAGGCGGCGCTGGGCCCGGCCATAGAACTGCTGGCACGGGAGATCGCCCAGCATGTGCTCGACCTCAACGGCGCGGCTCCCTCCGCCCTGTTTCTGGCCGGCGGCGGCAGCAAACTTGCCGGCCTGCAGGCCGCGGTGGCGTCCGCCCTGGACATGGACCCCAAGCGGGTGGCAGTGGCCGGCGGACATTTCAAAACCACCTCCTGCTCCGACGTCATCGATCTGGACGACCCGGAATACACCACCCCGCTGGGCATTGCTGTCTCGGCGGGGCTGGGCCTGGTCAGCGACAGCTGCCGCGTCACCCTCAACGGCGCGCCTGCCAAACTCTTCCGCAGCGGGGACCTCTCCGCCATGGATCTGCTGATGATGAACGGGTATACCTATTTTGACCTGCTGGGGCGGATCGGCAGACCGCTGGTGATCCAGGTGGACGGGCGGCGCACCGTCTTTTACGGGCAGCCCGCCCTGCCCGCCCGTCTGGTCATCAACGGCGCGGAGGCGCAGCCCTCCGCCATCGTCCATCCGGGCGATGTGGTGGAATTTACCCCGGCGCAGGCCGGCGAGGACTGCCGCTTCACCGCGGAACAGCTGGCCCGCCGCCTGAAGGTCGATCGCCTCACCATCAACGGCGAGCGGCCCTCGCCCGACGCGCCCGTGCCTTCCGGCGCGTTCGTGGTGACCCTCGGCACGGCGCTCGCGTCAGGCGACCGCCCTGCTGCGGCCACAGACGCCTCCCCTGCCGATCTGGCGGGCCAGGCGACGGAAACTGCCGGGGCCGGTCCGCACCCCGAGAGGGATGAAGCCGGTGTTCTTTCCCCGGCAAGCGCACCCGCGCCGGCTGCCGCGCCTGTGGAACCGGGCACGGCGGCAGCCTCTGCGGAGGCTGCCGCCCCCGCAGACGTGGGCACATCCGCCGCCGTGACGGCAGAAGCGCACGGGCTCCCCGGGGCCGGATCGCCCGCGGCCACCGCTGAGTCGGATGGCCGCGCCGCCGGGCATGCCACGGCGCCGGAGGCGGCTGAGCCGCTGCCTGCCGTTCCGGCCGGCCGCCCCTGCAAGGTGCGGCTGAACGGCCGCGATGTGACTCTCCCCCCCAAAAAAGATGGGACCCCCCACTATGTGATGGATCTTCTGGAACTTTCCGGAATTGATTTCAAGAACGCGCGGGGCCCGGTGGCCCTGCAGGTGAACGGTTCCGACTGCCTCTTCCAGCAGGTCCTTCAGGAGGGCGACCAAATCAGTATTGGATATGAGGACGAGGTGAACGTTCCATGAAACGTATGACAAAAGCGGCAGCGCTGCTGTTGGCAGCGCTGCTGACGGCCTGCGGCGGTTCTGAAAAGCAGGAACCGCCGCAGGTTTATGTTGTGGGTGAAGACAGCCTTCCCTCCCTGAACGCGCTGGTCACGCTGGACGAAGGGTTCCAGTTCCAGCAGTCGGTGGGCGAGGACGGCGAGACCATCACCTATGTTTATTCGGGCCTTTCCGACGGCGCCGGCACCGCCCAGGCATATACCGAGGCCCTGGAGACGGACTATGAGTGCCAGATCGGCGCCGATGCACAGACGGGCGGCACCGCGGATTTTACCGCCGCGTCCGGTCAGGCCGCGGCGATCCGCAGCGCCACCGACCCTGCACAGACGTTCGTGCTGAGCATCCAGTGGGAGGAGTCCTCCTGTTCGGTCACCCCTTCCCTGGTGCAGACTGCCGATCTCTCCTGGCCGCAGCCCGACACGGTCACCCTGGAAGAGGCAGTAGCCTATGTAAAAAGCCTGTCTCCCGCCTATCTTGGCCTCACGGGCAGCATGGATGATTACAATGTCATCCCGCAGGACGGCATAGTAATGCTGGACGACCGGCCCTGCCTGTGTGTGAATGTCTATCTCGCCCAGACCCACCAGATCCAGCACAGCTACCTTCTCACCCTGCCCGACCAGCAGGTATACCTGCTGGACCGCACAACGGGCGAGGCGTCCCCCCTGGGGTAAAATTGTTTAAAAAAATTTCATTATTTCCCGCGCTTCCTCTTTTCTTTTGTGAAAAAATGTCGATAAGAATTAATAGATGCTGTGTAAACTCTATCTCAATACCTGGAGGGAGTCTTGTAACCATGAAAAGCATTCGACAGAAGATCCTGGTCTGTTTTCTGGCCATGACCGCGGCGGCGGCCGTCATCTGCGGCGGCGCCGGCATCGCCATGAGCTATTTCAGCAGCCAGACCACGCTGCAGCAGAGTATGCTCGCGCTGGCATCTGAGGCTTCACAGCATGTGTCCTATCAGATCCAGTCATACACCAACTCGGTCGAGGCGCTGGGCATGGTGCCCACCCTGACTGCCCCGGAGACCACGGTGGAGCAGAAGCAGGCCATTCTGGACCAGTGGGTCGACGAGTATGGTATGGTGCGCGGCAATGTGCTCACCACCACGGGTCTCAGCCTGTTCGACGGCAACAATTATTCCGACCGGGAATACTTCCAGCAGGCCATTCAGGGCAACACCTGGATCTCCACGCCCACCGTGAGCAAGATCACCGGTGAACTCTCCCTCATGGTCGCCGCGCCCCTGTGGCAGGACGGCATCCCCGGCGGCCAGATCGCCGGTGTGGTGTACATGGTGCCCAAGGAGACCTTCCTCAATGACATCATGGCGACCATCAAGGTCAGCGAGAACAGCGGCGCCTATATGCTGGACAAGGATGGCAACACCATTGCCGATGTGACCATGGACACCGTTGGCAATCAGAACATCGAGCAGGAGGCCCAGACGGATTCCAGCCTTTCCGCCCTTGCCGCCCTGCATGCGGCCATGCGCCAGGGTGAGACCGGTTTCGGCACCTACACCATTGGCGGCGTCTCCAAGTACCTCGCCTATGGCCCGGTGTCCGGCACCGACGGCTGGAGCGTGGGTGTGAGCGCCAACACTTCCGACTTTATGGCCTCCACCTACCGCAACATCGCGGTCATCGTTGCCCTGGTGGTGGTGATGATCATCGTCACCGTCTTCCTGGCGATGCAGATCTCGGGCAGCATCGGCAAGCCCATCAGCGCTTGTGTGCAGCGCATCCAGCAGCTGCAGGCGGGCGACCTGTCCTCTCCCATTCCCGAGTTCCGCCGCAAGGATGAGATCGGCATGCTCTCCGAGGCCACCGGCGAGATCGTCCGGGTGCTGCGCGGCCTGGTGGAGGATATCGGTTACCTGCTGGGCGAAATGTCCAACGGCAACCTGAACGTACGCTCGCAGCACCACGACCTGTATGTGGGCGATATGTCCCAGCTGCTGGTCATCCTGCGCAGCCTGGCCACCCAGCTGAGCGACACCATGAGCCAGATCTACACCGCCGCCGAGCAGGTCTCCGCCGGTTCCGAGCAGGTGTCTTCCGGCGCGCAGGCCCTGGCCCAGGGCGCTACCGAGCAGGCCAGCGCGGTGCAGGAGCTTTCCGCCACCATCAACGATATCAACACCTCCGCCGCCGAGAACGCCGAGGCCGCCAAGCAGGCGCAGGATAAATCCAACCTGGCCGGCGGTCAGGTCGTTGCCAGCAACGAGAAGATGGGCGAGTTGAAAGCCGCCATGACGGACATCCTGAAGGGACATCAGGAGATCGGCCAGATCATCGAGGCCATCGAAAACATTGCCTTCCAGACCAACATCCTCGCGTTGAACGCCGCAGTCGAGGCCGCGCGGGCCGGCAGCGCCGGCAAGGGCTTCGCCGTTGTGGCGGACGAGGTGCGCAGCCTCGCCTCCAAGTCTGACCAGGCCGCCAAGCAGACCAAGGAAATGATCGAGCGCTCCATGAACAATGTGACCCGCGGCAGCCAGCTGACCGACGAGGTGAGCAAAGCGCTGGACAAGACCGTGGAACTCGCCAAGGAAGCCGTGGGCCTGATGAACAAGGTGGCGGAAAACATCGTCAGCGAAACCGAATCCATCCATCAGGTCACCGAAGGCACCGACCAGATCTCTTCTGTCGTGCAGACCAACTCGGCCACCGCGGAGGAATCCGCTGCCGCCAGCGAGGAGTTGTCCGGCCAGTCTCAACTGCTCAAAGAGCAGGTGGGCCGCTTCACCCTGCGGCAGGATGCCGACCCCGATGTGAGTGCGGATCCTTCCGGCAACTGATCTTTCATCGTACATAAAGAAGCCGCCGGCCAGGAAACTGGCCGGCGGCTTTTGGCTTTTTTATGTATGAACGGATTACTTGCCCTGCTCCTTCACATGCTTTGCCAGGCGCTTATCCTCGGTGCGGATGTGGGAAACAAGCACGCCCACCACCCGGTTCAGGTCGCCCAGCGCCTTCACCGTGGGGCCCTGCTGCAGCAGTTCCCGGGCGGTATCGCTCAGCTGACGGCGATATCCGTCGTGGAAAACCTTGTGGGTGGGATAAGCAGGGTACTTGCTGCGCACCTGCAGATCCTCCTCATCCCGGAAATGCTTGGCCACATAATCGATCAAAAACCGCACGGTGTTTTCAATCTTGGCGCGGCCCTCGCCGCGAGAGCAGGCATCCATCAGATCGTTCACCGCGGCGAACAGCTGACGATGTTCCGAGTCGATCAGGTTATTGCCGGTAACCAGGTCGGGAGTCACTTCGTAATGCATGAACTATTTTCCCCTTTCGTATCCGGCCGGTCGTGTTGACGCGCCCCGGCACATTGTAATTGGTAACAGGAACGATTCTCCTCTATTTCTTATATCGGCCAAAAAACGAAAAACATAATCCATCGAAAAAAAATTGTCAAGCACTTTTTTCAGTTTTTGCGCCAACCACTTATTTTTCCTGCGTTTCAGGCCGATATATAGATTGAAAGGAATCTTGGCGCGTCCGCGCACAGGTGGTGCGCGGACGCTGCAAATACAATGAGAGGGAGGGCTTTCGATGTCAATACTGCGAATCGGCGCCGGCACTGGGTGCACCGTGGGCGGCATTGCCTCTTACAGCAGAAAACCCGACACTTCCGCCACTGTTAGTCAGGGTCAGCGATACGATCAGTTTCAGTTTTCCTCCTGCCTGGACGCAACGGAAAAACGGGTGAAACAGGCGGTGGGGCACATGTCCCAGGAGATCCGCTCCCGGGTGAGCGCGCAGGATCTGGAGCATCTGCGCCAGCAGGTGAGCGACGGGACCTACCAGCCGAACCCCCGGGAGATCGCCGCCCGGATGCTTTTGATGAAGGAGGGCGGCTGATTGCCTATGGAGTTTCAGAAATATCTTTCCTTCCTGGCCGATCTGCAAAAATGCCTGGATTCGTTGACGGCGCTGGAGCAGCGCAAACTCACCGCCATCCAAACGGCTGATTTTGACGCGTTGGATCAGTGCATCAAAGAGGAACAGGCGGCGGCGCTGGATCTGCGCGGCCGCGAGCACAAGCGGGCCGATCTGCTATCACAGCTGGGGTTGCCGGATGCTTCCCTGCGGGAGTTGCCGGATCACTGCCCCGCCGAATTCCGCCGGCAGGCCAGTGAGATCACACAGGACGTGCTCCGCAGTTACCAGGTGCTCGCCAGCGCGCAAAACGCTGCCCGCACCTTGATGGAATCCGATCTGCGTCACATCCAACAGGAGCTGGATCGTCGCCAGGAAAAGCGGCAGGATACATCCGCCGCCCGCTCGGCGCAAACCGATCTTCGAGTTTGAGAGGAGCATGACATGGGCACATTTGGATCTTTTACCACGGTTCGTCTCGGCATCTACGCCGCCCAGAAGGGTCTGGACGTGACCGGCAACAATATCACCAACATCAACACCCCCGGCTATACCCGCCAGCGGTTGAATCAGGTCAGCCTGATCCCCTCGGTGAACGACCGGTATGCCTCCATCTATAACCCCCGGATCGGCCAGGGCGCCGTGATCGCGGGCGTTGACCAGATACGCGATCTGGGCCTGGATATCTCCTACCGCAAAGCCACTTCGGATGTGGGCTCCGCCAACACCAAACTGGCGGGCCTGAACGATCTGGCCACCATTCTGGACGAAGTGGGCAAGGGCGATCTGGAGCAGGACGACGGCGTGATCCTCAGCCAGCTGAACGACCTGCGCGACCTCATCAGCAATGCCATCACCGGCGGTGTGGGCACCTATGATCCCCTGATCCGCTCCTCCGCCGAGGCGCTGACCACCTTCTTCCATTCCTCTGCGGAGAAGCTCGCGGGCCTGAAAACCACCTACGAGGACAAGTTCAACCAGCAGGTAGATTACGTCAACAGCCTGCTGAGCAACATCCGGGATCTGAACGTCTCCATCCGCAATTCCGATATCCGGGGCGATCCGGGCCTGGAACTGCGGGACGAGCGCAACCGCCTTCTGGACGAGTTGAGCCAGTACGTAAAGGTGGACGTGACTTATTCCATGGAGCCCATCGGCACCGGCACCGAGATCGAAAAGCTCACCATCCGCCTGGCCACCGGCGACAAGAACACGCTGGTGGACGGCGAGTATGCCGCCCAGTTCAACCAGGACACGGAGATCCTGGCCCGCAACCCCGCCTATGACCCGACGCTGTCTGCGGGCCCGGGCAACGAGCCCTATCTGGACGTCAACGGCGATCCCACCCTCAACGCCGCCGACGCGCAGAAAGCGCCCAACGACAACTACCTGCTGACGCTGGGTCCGCTCACCGATCCCCTCGGGCAGAAGCAGCTTGTGGGTGACATGGGCGCGAACATCGGCGACACCGACCTGTATGGCTCGCTCCAGTCCATTCGGGAACTGCTCACCGAGGAGGGCGATTTCTCCAGCGCGGCGGATGCCGCGATGGATCCCGACGCCGCGTCGAAGCGGGGCATCCCCTACTACCAGAAGATGCTGGATTCGCTGGCCTTTGAGTTTGCCACCCAGATGAACGCGCTGAACCAGACCGGCCTTGACGGCGCGGGCAACCTGTTCAGCATCAGCAGCAACACCAATGACGACCAACAGACCGTTGGCGGCAACACGATCACCATCAACGCCTCCAACATCTCGGTGTCGCAGGGCTGGCTGAACGAGACGATCTCCATCCAGGCCACCGCCGATGCCCACGCGGCCAGCGGCGATGTGTCCAATCTGGCGAAGTTCCTTGCTCTTTTCGATGAAAAGCAGTCGTTTAACCCCAAGGACATCGTGGGCGACGCGCAGGGCGACCCCTATCAGGGCACCTTTGAGGATATGCTCCTGAAGATCCAGTCCACCCTGGCGAAGGACCAGATGGCCACGGATTCCGTGCTCAACAACTACACCATCACCGCGAACGACATTTACGTGGACCGGGAGGGCGTCATGGGTGTGGACCTGAACGACGAGGCGACCAGCCTGATGACCTATCAGAAGGCTTACACCGCCGCCTGCCGCCTGCTGACCGTGATGGAAGAAGCTTTGGACTCTCTGATCAACGGGACCGTTTAACGCTGCGCTCCCGCTTTTTTCGAGGTGATTGAACTATGATGCGCGTAACGACCAATTCCACCCTGTATACCTATCAGAAAAACCTTCTGAAGACCACCAACCAGCTGTATGCGGCCATGAACACCATGATGACCGGCCGCAACTTCGACTCCTACGCGGCCGACCCCGCCGCGGCCACCCGGGCGTTCAAGATCCACAGTTCCCTCAACGCCACCAACGCCCAGTACGCCAACAACACCACCGTGCTGAACAAGTTCTCTACCGCCTGGGACGTGGCCGACGACATGATCGACAAACTGACCAACGACCTGGCCAAGGCGCCCATCCTGAAGGCGCTGAACAAGACCAACCTGAGCACGGCGAACACCCAGGGCGACATCATCTATTCCGGCGCGGAGGCGATGATCCAGAGCCTGAACGGCCGCTATGACAACCAGTTTTTGTTCAACGGCGCGGACACCCAGAACCCGCCCTTCGCGCTGGAGACCGAGGGCGACAAGACCTATGTCACCTACCGGGGCGTGCGCATCGACGACCCGAACACGCTGAAGCAGGAGTACAAGGACGAAAACGGCAAGCCCGTTCCCAAAGACCCTCCCGCTACCGGCAACTACACCAACGCCGAAATGCTGCAGAAATGGTCCGACGAGCATCTGTATGTGGACATCGGCATCGGTTTCACGCTGGACGGGAACGGTCAGGTGCTGGACTCCACCGCCTTTGACGCCGCCATCTCCGGCACCGATCTGATCGGCGGCTACGGCGTGGACGCGGACGGCGATCCCACCAACATCGTCTCCATCATGGTGCGCCTGTCCGAGATCTTCAAGGGCTTCAACGAGGATACGATGGAGTGGGGCCCTGCCGGCAATCAGGCGGATGCCGAGCGGCTGCTGGACAAGTTCAACGCCGCGCAGGAGGAGCTGAGCGCGCAGCACGTTGTGCTGGACACCCAGTCGAAGTATCTGGAGACCAACAAATCGCAGCTGGAAAGCTCCCTCTCCGCCCTCAACAACGAGCTGGTGAGCATCGAGAAGGTGGACCAGACGGAAGCCATCCTGGCTCTTGTCGCGATGCAGACCAGCTTCAACGCCGCCCTGCAGGTCGGCGCCAATGTAGTACCCCAGTCCCTGATGGATTACCTGAATTAAGCAGGGGTCCGGGACCGATGAATCCGCGCATTGCGCATGAAAGGAGTTTTCGGTGTCATGTATCCTCTTATTGAGATCAAAACGGTCCCCATCGAGATCGAAATGAAGATCACCCCGGCACGTCTGGAATATGCCCGAGGGACCGCTCAGATGGAGATCTCCCGCGACAAGGGCGGCCTGAGCATCCGCAGCCAGCCCATCCGCGTGAACATCGACACCTTCGAGGCCCGCAATTCCGTGATGCCCACCACCGCCACTGTAATGCGCCAGCAGGCGCAGGCCGGCGTGGAAGGCGCCTACCAGGCCACCGCCGTTCTTGCACGGGAGGGCCGTATGATGATGGAAGCGCGCATTGATCAGGACGTTATCCCCCAACTGGCCAAACAGCAGAACCTCGGGCAGATGACCAATCTGAACATCAACTTCCTGCCCGGCGCCAGCCCCGACATCAGCTGGGACGGCGGCGAGATGAGCATCCGCTACGAGATGGACAAACTGAATTTCGACTGGCGCATGGAAAAGATGAGTTTCACCTTTGTGCCCGGCGACATCGAGTTCACCATGACGCAGCGCCCCGACGTGATCATCAAATACGTTGGCGGGCCTCTTTATGTGCCGCCTTCCTCTGACCCCGATTATGAGCCTGTGGACGTGAACGCCTGATCCCGGCGCACCCACAAGAGGAGGAACCGCTTTGCAGCTGGACACAAAATATTTTGGACGCATTGATTACAACGAGGCGGACGTGCTGGAGTTTCCCAACGGTCTGTTCGGGTTTGAGGCGGAAAAGCGTTTTCTGCTCCTCCCCTTCTCCGGCAGCAATGGGAATATGCTTTGCCTGCAAAGCGTTGCCGGCCCTTCGCCCGCGTTCATCCTGATGAACCCCTTCTCTCTGAAGCCGGACTACGCGCCGGTGCTCTCCCCTGAAGAGCTCAAGTTGATGGGTGTCTCCCAAAGCCATGAACTGTGCTATTATGTGATGTGCGTGGCCCGTGAACCCGTGGGCGAGAGCACGGTCAATCTGCGCTGCCCCGTGGTGGTCAACCCCGATCTCCATCGCGCCGTTCAGGTCATTCTGGACACCGACGCCTATCATATGCGTCATCGTTTGGACGAATTTTCCAACGGGGAGGTGGAGTGATTGCTGGTCCTCAGTCGAAAAGCCGGTGAGTCACTGATGATCGGGGATGAGATCAGCATCACGATCCTTTCTGTGGAGTCGAGCGGCCAGGTGAACATCGGCGTCAGCGCGCCGAAAGATGTGCTGATCCTGCGCAGTGAGTTGCAAAAGGCAGCAAGTATCAACCAGAACGCGGCGGACACGGCGCCCGCCCTGCTGGTGGCCGAGCTGGAATCGGTCCTGGCGGAGCACACCGCCCCGCTTGCGGAAAAACAGATGCCGGAGCCCTGAAACAGGGGTTCCGGCGTTTGTGCGCTTTGCTGCCGTGGCGTTTTTCGTCCGGGCCGCCTTTGAGCAGCGTTGGGCCGTGCCCTCCCGCCGGCCCCATTTCCCTGGCGATCATCGCCCCACCGGACGGTTCCCGCCGTTTCAACGATTCATTTTCCCAAAAGGAGGACCCCCATGGCCCGAGATACTTTGCTGGTGATCGACGAATCGCCTTTGGACCTGACTGTCATGCGCGCAATCTTCAAGCAACTGTTCCATGTGGAGTGCTTTGAGGAGGCGCGCCCCGCTCTCGCCCGCATCCATCGCGATCCCAAGAGTGTCTGTGTGGTGCTGTTGGACATCTGCCTGGGGCGCCGGGGCGCGGGCTTCCAGGTGCTGCAGCAGCTGCAGGCCAACCAGGAAACGGCGGAACTTCCGGTGATTCTGGTCACCTCCGACGCAAAGGAGGAGAACGTGCTGACCGCGGTGGCCAAGGGCGCCACCGATTTTCTGGTGAAGCCGGTGGATCCGCTGACCCTGCAGGAGCGGGTCTGCGCCGCGGTACGGCGCACCTGGCCCTCCGGCACCACGATCCTGGACGACGCGGACGGCCGGCCGGAGGCAGATTCCGACACGCCGGACCCGGCGGGCCTGCCCCTCACGGAGGACTACTGGGACCGGTTGCTGGAATTGTTTTTCCAGGCCCGGCCCGGCCTGGCCTCCGACAAGTACCATGTGCTCAGCCGCATCACCGAGGCCTTTGCCAACGGCCTGCGGAAAACAGACCCGGGCTGCGGGCTCACCGAGGAGGACGCCCGCCTGATCGGCCGGGCCGCCACCTATTGCGACGTGGGCCTGCTGGGGATCCCCGACAGTGTGATCGAACAGGGGCAGGATCAGGGCGGCGCGGGGCAGGAGATCTACTTCCGCCACATCACCCTGGGCCACGCCCTGTTCACCACCGGGCCCAGCAGCGGACAGCCGCTGGCCCGCTACGCCGCCGAGATCACCTATCTGCATCACAAAAATTACGATGGGACCGGCTATCCCACAGAAGCGCTTCCCGGCCCGCTGCCCCTGAGCGCGCAGCTGGTGCGCACCGCCACCCGCTGCATGGGGTACATGAACTATTTCCATGGGTACCCCGACCGGCTGGACCGCACGCTCCGGGCGCTGGCCTCGGATGTGGGCCGCTTCATCTCCTCTGACATGTACCAGGCCGCCCAGGCCGCCCGGGACGAGTTGGCCGCCTGCCTGCCGGAACAGCGTCTGCTGTGAGCCGACGGGCCGATCCGATTGATTTTTCTGCATCTCTGTGATACGATAGCCCTGTTCGGCGTCTGCCCTGACCGCCGGCACGGGGCGAACGCGCGGGTTTCCCGGCCCTCCGTGACCGGGCGGCCCGCTTTTTTTTGGGCGGCGCTGTGCAAAACAGCCGGGAAAACCATCCCCGGCAAGGAGGAGCGTTATGAACAAGCTTTCTGTGGGCAAGGTGCAGGTGTATACCGGCAACGGCAAGGGCAAGACCACCGCGGCGCTGGGGCTGATGCTGCGGGCCGCCGGCGCGGGAATGGAGAGTTACTTCGGCCAGTTCATGAAGCATGGCTCGACCAGCGAGGCGCGGGCACTGAAGGAGTTTTTGAGCCACGCCGTCACGGCGGAACAATACGGCAGCGGCGAGGAGCTCTCCGGCCCGGACCGCGAGCGGGACGCCGCCTGCGCACGGGCAGGTTACGAGAAGGCCCGGGCGGCGCTGCGCAGCGGCCGGTACGACCTGGTGGTGCTGGACGAGATCCTGGTGGCGGAGCATCTGGGCCTGCTGACCACCAACGACCTGCTGCGGCTGATGAACGAGCGCCCGGAGCGCACCGAACTGGTGTTCACCGGGCGCTGGGCCGCCGAAGCCGTGTGCCAGCGGGCGGATCTGGTCACCGAGATGGGCGAGGTACGGCACTACTTTCAGAGCGGGCTGCCCGCCCGCACCGGCATCGAGATGTGAGCAAAAAAGGATGGACCCGGCCGGGTCCATCCTTTTTTACATATTGAGCAGCCAAACCCCGGCGTTGAGATACCCCGCGAAGGCCACCCACAGAAGATAGGGCAGCTGCAGACCTGCCGCCGCCACATCCGTCCGACAGAAAACCAGCACCATGGCCGCGATGAGCGCCCACAGCACGATCAGCCACAACAGGGCGAACCCGAACCACTGGAGATTAAAGAAGATGATGCTCCAAAGAAAGTTGAAGCCCAGCTGCCCGAAAAACAGCCCTAGGCCCAGCCGCCGGTCATGGGAGGCAGGCGCCAGCCAGATGCGCGCCGCGCTGACCCCCATCAGCGCGAACAGAATGCCCCAGACAACGGGAAAGACGATGGGTGGCGGCGAGAGGGGCGGCTGGGCAACGCTTTCGCTGTATCGCCGCGCCCCCTCCCGCGTCAGCCAGCCGGAAAGGCCGCCCACCGCCTCGGCCAGAAGGATCCAGCCGGCGTAGGTCTTCCATGGAAATGATTGTTTCATGCTGCATTCCCCCCTTGTAGGGTATGCAGCCGAGGCGGCGGCTATGCGCGGCAGTCTTGGGGGAAGCCGTGCGCGGTGATCCGCCCGTGTGCGCCGCGTCCCTCAGGGCTCCAGCGAGAGGGTCAGGGATGTCTCGTCACCGGAGAGGGCTTCTTCCAGCCCTGCGGTGTCGGTGATACGGCCCAGCTTTGTGTAAGCCCAGCTGTTGCTGCCATAGAACAGCACGATGGAATCCCCCTGATAGAGCATCACGTCGCCGGGCTGCGCGGTGGTCTGCACATCGCTGCGGGGCAGCGCCTGGGGCAGCGCGCCCACCTTTTCAAAGCCGCCGAAGTTTTCCGCCTCAATGGTAACGGGACCCTCCTCCAGCAGCGCCGCCAGCGCCCGGGCGGAAGGGTTTTGTTCCAGCGCCGCGGTGAACGTTTTGTCCCCGATCTGGATGTACAACACTGCTGATTCCTCCTCCTGCGGGGCGGCGGACCCGGCCGCGCCCGGTTCATCGGTGCCCTGCGGGGCGTCTTTCCGGCTGCCCGATCCTCCGCCCTCCGGCTGCGCCCCGTCGGCATCCTTCGGCGGCAGCGAATCTGACACAAAGGGTGCGGCCGTCTGGTCGGGCGCGGAGTCCGGCAGCGCCGGCGGCGGGTCGCCCCCGCCGCATCCTGCCAGAAACAGCGTCAATGCCAGCGCCGGGAGCACACGCCGCAGCCGCCCCGGCCATCCTGCCCGGCTCACAGCGACCGCCCCGCGTCCAGGGCTTGCCGCATGGCCGCGCCGCTTTGCACTTCGCCCGGCCCGGTGACGCCGCCGCCAAAAATGACCCCGGCCAGCCTGGCCTTGGGAAAGCACTCGATCCAGCCGCCCAGGCCCGCGGCGGCCCGCTGCCAGACCTCGTCCCCCTCCTCGGCGGCACAGGCCAGCAGCCATACCTGCCGAAAGGCATAGTCGGCGGAATAGAGCGGGTTCGCCCGGTCCAGCAGGGTCTTCATCTGGCCGCTCATCCCATAGTAGTAGATGGGGGTGGCGAAGGCCAGCACATCGGCATGGAGCATCTTTTCCTGCACGATGGTGTCCGCGTCATCGCGGATGACGCAGCGGCCGGTGGTCTGGCAGGCAAGGCAGCCCTTGCAGAAGCGGATGTCTCTGCCCGCCAGCGAGATCATTTCCACCGTGTGCCCCGCCTCCTGCGCCCCCTGGGCGAACTGCCGCGCCAGCAGCTCGGGATTGGAGCCGGGCCGCAGGCTGGTGGAGATGACAAGTACCCGTTTGCTCATGGCCTTTCCTCCTTTTATCCCAGCGCCCGATACTGCGCCTCGCTCACCGGCTCGCACCACTCGTTCCGGGTCTCCTCGCCGGGCACCTCCAGCGCCAGATGGGAGAACCAGCTGTCCGCCGCGGCGCCATGCCAGTGTTTCACCCCCGCGGGGATGTTCACCACGTCGCCGGGGCGCAGTTCCCGGGCCGCCTTGCCCTCCTCCTGGTACCAGCCCCGGCCAGCCAGGCAGAGCAGCACCTGGCCGCCGCCGCTCTTCGCGTGGTGGATGTGCCAGTTGTTGCGGCAGCCCGGCTCAAAGGTCACGTTATAGGCCCCCACCTGGCTGGTGGAGAGGGGCGCCAGGTAACTTTGGCCCACAAAGTATTGGGCGTAGGCGTCGTTGGGCGCGCCGATGGGAAACACCATCTCCCTCTGGTGGCGGGCTTTTCCGTCGCCGCCCTCCCCGTCGGCCCAGACGTCCTTCGCCATGCGGAAGGCTGCCCACGCCTTCGGCCAGCCGGCGTAGAAGGCCGCGTGGGTGAGGATCTCGGCGATCTCCCCCCGGGTGATGCCGTTGTGTTTCGCGGTGGTCAGGTGGTAACGGAAGGATTCGTCCACCAGCCCCTGCGCCATCAGCGCCACCACCGTGACCAGGGAGCGGTCCCGCAGGCCGAGCGCCTCTTCCCTGCTCCACACCTCGCCGAACAGCACATCGTCGTTGAGACGGGCAAACTCCGGAGCGAACTGTCCCAGAGAATCCCGGCCTGCCGTCTGTTTCACTGCCATTGCTGCTTCCTCCCTTTCACATGCTCGCCTTCAGGATGTTCAGCACATCGTCCCGGGTCAGGGTGCGGTAGCCGCCGGTCAAAAGGAAGGTGCCGTCGGCAATGCCCTCCAGCATCTCCTCAGTGACCCCCAGTTCCCGGATGTTCCGGGCCACGCCCAGTTCCTCCATCCAGTGCTCCATCGCCTCCAGGCCCGCCTCCGCCAGTTCCTTCGCGCTCTTGCCCGCCGGGTCCACGCCCCAGACATTGACGGCAAAGCGGCCGAACTTGGGCAGCCCGTCCGCCATAATGAAGCGGTAATAGGCCAGCGACACGGCGGAGAGGGTCATGCCGTGGGTCGCGTTGGTGAACGCGCCGATGGACTGGCCGATCATGTGCACCTCCCAGTCGGTGGATTTGCCCATGGCCAGCAGAGTGTTCAGCGCCCAGGTGGCTGCCCACATGATGTTGCTGCGGGCCTCGTAGTTGTCCGGCTGGCGCACCGCCACCCGGGAACTGACCACCAGCGAGCGCATCAGCCCCTCGGCAATGTAGTCGGTGGTGTTGTCGTCCTCGCCGGAGAAATACTGCTCACAGATGTGGTTGAAGGCGTCGTAGATGCCGGCCACCATCTGCTTCATGGGCACCGTGAAGGTGAGGGCCGGGTTCAGGATGGAGAACCGGGGCATCACGTTGCTGCCGAACACATGGCCGATCTTGCGCTTCTGGCCGGGGTGGGTGATGACCGAGCCCCCGTTCATCTCGGAGCCAGTGCCCACCATGGTGAGCACGCAGCCCACCGGGATGATGCGGTTGGACACCTCCTCCATGCGCAGGTAGTATTTATCCCAGGGATCCTCGTCGCACCAGGCGGAGACAGACACTGCCTTGGCATAGTCGCACACCGAGCCGCCGCCCACCGCCAGGATCAGGTCCACATCGTTTTGCCGGGCCACACGGCAGCCCTCGTAGAGTTTGTCCACCGTGGGGTTGGGCATGACCCCCGGCACCTCAAAGACCTCCTTGCCGCAGGCCTTCAGGATGGCCGTGACCTGCCCGTAGAGGCCGCTTTTCTTGATGGAACCGCCGCCGTAGGCCAGCAGCACACGGCTGCCGAAGCCCGCCAGTTCGCCGGCCAGCTGATCCAGCGCCTGCTCGCCGAAGTGCAGCCGCGTGGGGTTGCAGTAGGTAAAGTTTCCCAGCATGTTCATTCCTCCCGTTGTTTGTTGTGTTTGATGTGATAGACCAGATAGTCCAGACAGTCGATCTTCTTCTCGCTTTTGTGCACCTCGTCCAGCAGCGCCGCCCGGTGCCGCGCCAGAAGTTCCAGCAGCCGGCGGGGCTCCCCACCGCAGGCCAGCAGCGCCGCCGCCTCTTTCTCGGTGCAGCCCGCGTCCCGCAGCGCCCGGGCCATCTCGTCCCGGTCCAGGGCCTCGTGACACACGGCCACGCCGTTTGTTTCCTTGCTCAGCCGGGATCGCCGCTCCATTCCTGCCCGCCTCCTCCGCTTTGTCTGTTTTCAGTGTAACGCGCCGGATGTGAAATAGCAAATACCCATATTGTATTCCAAAGCATGCCTTGCAGGCATCCATTTGCGGGGGTATAATGGAGAAAAGAAAGGGGAGGTTCATCGATATGGAACTGCGGCTGCTGCGCTACTTTCTCACCGTGGCCCGGGAGGGCAGCATCACCAACGCGGCCAACGCCCTGCACATCACCCAGCCCACCCTCTCCCGCCAGATCCGGGAATTGGAGGAGGAACTGGGCCAGACGCTGTTGGTGCGGGGCAGCCGCAGCGTCTCGCTGACCGGCGAGGGGATGCTGCTGCGCAAGCGGGCGGAGGAGATCCTGGAGCTGGTGGAAAAGGCCGAGCGTGAGGTCTCGCTGGGGGACGGCCTGCTCACCGGCGAGGTGAGCGTGGGCGCCGGCGAGACGGTGGGGGTGCACTTTCTCACCCGGGCGGCCCAGGAGCTGCGCCACCGCTGGCCCGAGGTGCGCTTTCAGATCATCAGCGGCGACGGGATGGAGGTCTGCGAACTGCTGGACAAGGGCCTCATCGACTTCGGGCTGGTGTTCGACCATGTGGATCGCGCCAAGTACAACGCGCTGCCGGTGCCCTACCGGGACGTGTGGGGCGTGCTGATGCGGCGGGACAGCCCCCTGGCCGAAAAAACGGCCGTCCGGCCCGAGGATCTGATCCACGCGCCCCTGCTGGTCTCCCGGCAGGTCCTCAAGGGGCCCCTGCTGCCTGAATGGTTCGGCATCGGGGTGGAGCAGCTGAACATCGCGGGCACCTACACCCTGGCCTTCAACGGCTCTCTGATGGTGGAGGACGGCATGGGCTACGCCCTGTGCCTGGACCGGATCATCAACGTAGCGGGGGATGGCGCGCTCTGTTTCCGGCCGCTGGAACCCCGGCGGGAGGCAGGGATGCACATCGTCTGGAAAAAGTACCAGGTCTTTTCCCCCGCGGCGGAGCGGTATCTGCAGCTGCTGCGGGAGGGCGGTGACGTATGACCCGGGCCCGCCGGGCCGATGCCTGACCTGCAAAAAGGGAGCCCGATGCCGAAAGGCATCGGGCTCCCTTTTTGTGAGGCGTGCGGCGCGGGGCTCGCGCAGGCCGGCCGTGTTGCGGCCCGGCGTTTCTCTTCCCTGCTCCGCCCGCCCTTTTTCAGAATACGACCACCAGCAGCATCTTGAACGCCTCCTCACCGTAGACGGCATGGGGATGGCCCGCGGGCATCACGATGGACTCCCCTTCCCGCAGCCGGTACTCCCGACCGTCGATGGTGATGCGGCCTACCCCCTCCAGGCAGGTGACGAAGGCGTCCCCGCCGGATTCGTGGGTGCTGATCTCCTCAGCCTTGGCGAAGGCGAACAGGGTGATGCTCACCGCGCTGTTCTGTGCCAGCGTTTTGCTCACCACCTGGCCCTCCTGGCAGGCGATCTGATCCTTCAGCACCAATACTTCAGCCATGCTGATATTCTTCATTTTCATCTGTACAAAACATCTCCGGTCTCGCTTGTTCCCGGCCGTCAGTCCAGGATGCGGCCGTCCACCGAGATGGTGGTCACCTGCCAGGGAATGAACTTTCCGCTGGCCTGCAGCGCCTTCTTCGCCGCCAGTTCCAGCCCGCCGCAGCAGGGCACCTCCATGCGCACGATGGTCACGCTTTGGATGTCGTTGTTCGCCAGGATGGCCGTCAGCTTTTCGCTGTAATCCACGCCGTCCAGCTTGGGGCAGCCGATGAGGGTGATCTTGCCCCGCATGAACTCCTGGTGCAGGTTCGCGTAGGCAAAGGCGGTGCAGTCGGCCGCGATCAGCAGCTTGGCCCCGTCAAAATAGGGGGCGTTGACCGGCACCAGCTTGATCTGGCAGGGCCACTGGCCCAGCTGGGACGCGGCGGCCACAGGGGCGGCGGGGGCGGCGGGCTGCTGGCACAGCTGCCGCGCCTGCTGGCCGGGGCAGCCGGCGTGGACCGGCCGGCCCTTCGCCGCCTGGTTGGCTTTCACCGCCGCCTCGTCGTAGGCGGCAGCCTCCCGCTCCACAAAGGTGATGGCGCCGGTGGGGCAGGCGGGCAGGCAGTCGCCCAGGCCGTCGCAGTAGTCGTCCCGCAGCAGGCGGGCCTTGCCGTCCACCATGCCGATGGCGCCCTCGTGGCAGGCCGCCGCGCAGGCGCCGCAGCCGTTGCATTTTTCCTGGTCTATCTGAATGATTTTGCGGATCATCGTTCATCCTCCTTGTGTTTGTGCCTTGAGTATAGTACAATTCCAAGCAAAAGTATGTTGTTTTGACCACGAAATGAGGAATTTTTATGGAGTTCTCTTCCCTGCCGCTGTTCCGCGGCATCGCGGACGGCGAATACGGGGACATGCTGGCCGGCGGGTGCCTGCGCACCGCGGACTATGAGAAGGGGGCGGTACTCTTCCGCGCCGGAGACCTGACCGGCGAGTTCGGCATCCTGCTCTCGGGCGAAGTGCATGTGGAAAACCTTGACCTGTGGGGCAACCGGGTCATCCTGCACAGCATCCCCGCGGGGCATGTGTTCGCCGAGACCTACGCCCTGTGCGGCGTGCCCATGATGGTGGACGTCACCGCCGTGCAGCCCAGCCGGGTGCTTTTTCTGCGGCTGAGCACGCTGCTGGGCGAGGCCAACCGGCAAAAGTCCTGGTATCCCAAGCTGCTTTGCAACCTGACGCTGCTTTTTGCCCAAAAAAACCTTGCCTGGTCCGCCCGGGTGTTCTGCCTCTCCACCAAAGGGGTGCGGGGCAGGGTGATGACCTACCTGTCCACGGAGGCAGTGCGGCGGGGCTCCACCGAATTTTCCATTCCCTTTGACCGGCAGCAGCTGGCGGACTATCTGAACGTGGAGCGCAGCGCCCTGTCCAAAGAGCTGGGCCGGATGCAGCGGGAGGGCATTTTGACCTTTCGCAAGAACCGCTTTTGCCTGCACCGGGCGCAGAGTCCGGAGGGGTGAGGCGCGCCTGAGGGAGCGGTGCTGTTCCGGAGCGGCTGCGGCGGTATGCCGGGCCGCAATGGCAAAATTTGCGTTTCTGTGCTATTATAAAAAACTAAAGGTCAAAAAATACAGGTCTCGACGCCTTTCGCGCACAAAGACGCCGGCCCCGGAGCATCAGGTGTTTACTATGCAGTCAAAGGCAACCTCTTCCCGGGAGGACATCTTCCAGAATCTTCCCATCCCTTCCGCGCTGACAAAAATGGTCCTTCCCGCGGTGGCCAGCCAGTTGATCGTGCTGATCTACAACATGGCGGACACCTTCTTTGTGGGGCAGACCAACAACCCCTATATGGTGGCGGGCACCTCGCTGATCCTGCCGGTGTTCAACATCACCCTGTGTCTGGCCGGCCTTGCGGGCATCGGCGGCGGCTCGCTGATCTCCCGGCTGCTGGGCCAGGCCGAGACGGAGGAAGCCCGCCGGGTGAGCGCCTTCTCGCTGTACCTGGGCCTTGCCATCGCGGCGCTGTTCGCGGTGGGGGTCGCCGTCTTTATGGAGCCCGTTCTGAGTCTGCTGGGCGCGGGGGAAAACACCTACGCCTACGCCCGCCAGTACGCCCTGTGCGTCATTGTGGCGGGAGGCATCCCCACTGTGCTCTCCAACGTGCTGTCCAACCTGATCCGCAGCATCGGCCTGTCCCACCAGGCCAGCGCCGGCATCATTCTGGGAGGCGTGCTGAACATCGCCCTGGATCCGCTGTTCATGTTCGTGCTGCTGCCCAACGGCCAGCAGGTGCTGGGCGCGGGCCTGGCCACCTGCCTTTCCAACTGTGTGGCCTTTCTCTACTTTGCGGGCGTGCTCCTTCGGATGGGCCGGGGCGCCGTCATCACCTTCTCCCCTGCCGTCGGCTTCCCGCGCTGGCAAAGCATCGTCTCGGTCTTCGGCGTGGGCGTGCCCTCGGCCATCACCTCCTTCCTGTTCGATCTGGACTATGTGTTCATCGACAAGCTGATGGTGGGGTACAGCGACCTGGCGCTGGCCGCCGTGGGCATCGTGCTCAAGGTGGAGCGGTTCCCGCTGAACGTGGGCATCGGGATCTGCCAGGGCATGATGCCGCTGGTGGCCTACAACTACACCGCCCGCAACCGGCAGCGCATGGAAGACACCGTTCGCCTTGCCCGCCGCACCGGGCTGCTGGTGGCGGCTGTCAGCATCCTTTTGTACGAATTGTTTGCCGTGCAGTTCGCCCATCTTTTCATTGCCGACGCCCAAACCGTTGAGCTTGCTTCCCAGTTTTTGCGCATCCGGGTGCTGGCCACCCCGCTCATGTTCACGAGTTTCTTCACCGTGTACCTGTTCCAGGCATTCGGCCAGGGACGGATCGCCCTGTTTTTGGGCGTGACCCGGTGGCTGGTGCTGAACATTCCCATGCTGTTCCTGCTGAACGCCCTGGTGGGGATGTTCGGCCTGGTCTGGGCCCAGGCGGTCGCGGACAGCCTCACGGTCCTGCTGTCGCTCTATGTGTACCGGCGGTTCCGCCGCTCCGCCCGGTACGTCCGACAGCTTGCATAAAACGACGCCCCCGCGCTGAGACCCGTGTCCCGGCGCGGGGGCTCTTGCATTGCCGCGTCGGTACCCGCCTGGCGCATCCGGCGGTAAAGGGCCCCATCCGCGCTGCGGCGCCCGCTGCCGCCTTCTTTTGCGTCCTCTGTTTGCGTCCGCCCCCGCAACAAACCGCGATATGCCGCGCCCCCACCCGGCCAATACGTTTTGGTAACGTGTTCGCTCAGAAACCTACCATCCGGGCGCGGGCGTTCCCGTGAAAAAGGCCACCGCTTTCTCCCTTTCTTCTTTCCGCAAACGCTCCGCCCGGGCCGGTCTGTCCGGCGAAAATATGTATATTATTTAACAGACAACTCCCGCATTTGGTTTGTACTGGTGCCCGCCGTTCGTCTTTATTCATCATATTCTGCATTTTATGCACTTTCTTTTGGTAAAGTATAATAATTTTTTCTTTCATCGGCTATAAAAGTTGGCAAAATCGTACAATCTGTGTTATTATAAAAGTCCAATCCCACCCTGCCAAAAGCGCTATTATAAAGGTGCTTCATGGATCTGTTCCACTCACGCGCGCGGGTGACATCCAAAAACAAAAATTTTATGTACAATTTATAGGAGGCGTCATGAAAGGTATTTGTGTACGCAGCGAGATCAACCCTCTGAAAAAGGTTCTTCTTCATCGTCCTGGCAAGGAATTGCTGCATCTGACCCCCGATCGTCTTCCCGAACTGCTGTTCGACGATATCCCCTTCCTGAAGGTGGCCCAGCAGGAGCACGACGCGTTCGCCCAGATCCTGCGTGACAACGGCACCGAAGTGGTCTATCTGGAAGACCTGATGACCGATGTGCTCAACCTGCACCCCGAACTGGTGGAGCCCTTCCTGTACCAGTGGCTGTACGAGGGCAACATCAAGACGAAGCGCTGGCAGGATAAACTGTATGACTACCTGGTCACCAACTTCAAGGGCAAGGCCCTGGTGGAAAAGACCATGGAAGGCATCACCCTGAAGGAGATGGGCGGCGCTTCCGCTTACTCACTGCAGGACCTGATCGCCCCCGCCGATGAGCTGATCGTCGATCCCATGCCCAACCTCTACTTCACCCGCGATCCCTTCGCCTCCGTGGGCACCGGCGTGACGCTGCACAAGATGCGCTTCCCCACCCGCTGCCGCGAGACCATCTATGCCGATTACATCTTCAAATATCATCCTGATTTTGAGGGCCTGATCACCCGCTACTACGACCGCGACTTCCACGCCAACATCGAGGGCGGCGACGTGCTGAACCTGACCGAGGACACCCTGGCCATCGGCATTTCCCAGCGCACCAGCCCCGACGCCATCGAGATCGTGGCCCGCAACCTGTTCACCGATCCCAATGCCAAGATCCGCACCGTTCTGGCCTTCGACATTCCGGCCTGCCGTGCGTTCATGCATCTGGATACCGTGTTCACCCAGATCGACGTGGATAAGTACACCGTGCATCCCGCCATCCTGGGCCCCCTGACCGTCTACGAGATCACCCCGGGCGCCGACGATCCCTCCGATCTGCAGATCAAACGGGTGGATTCCGACCTGGAGACCATTCTCGAGAAGTACACTCATGTGGGCAAAGCCCACCTGATCTACTGCGGCGGCGACGACCTGATCGCTGCGGCCCGCGAGCAGTGGAACGACGGTTCCAACACCCTGTGCATCGCCCCGGGCAAGATCGTGGTCTACCAGCGCAACGATGTGACCAACGCCATCCTGCGTGAAAACGGCATCAATGTGCTGGAGATGCCTTCCGCCGAGCTGTCCCGCGGACGCGGCGGCCCCCGTTGTATGTCCATGCCTCTGATCCGCGCGGAATAAGCGCCGGTCAGTTGCACAACATAAAACCATATTCAAGAAGTTCAAGGAGGATTTATCAATGGGCGTAAATATTAGAGGTCGGAGTTTTCTGACTTTGCTTGATTTCACCCCCGAAGAGATCAACTATCTGCTGGACCTGTCCGCTGAGTTCAAGCGGATGAAGAACAACGGTGTGGAGCACAAATGGCTGACCGGCAAGCAGGTCGTTCTGCTCTTCGAGAAGACTTCCACCCGCACCCGCTGCGCCTTCGAAGTGGGCGCCCGCGATCTGGGCATGGGTGTCACCTTCCTGGATCCCGGCTCTTCCCAGATGGGCAAGAAGGAGTCCCTGGCGGACACCGCCAAGGTGCTGGGCCGTATGTACGACGGCATCGAGTACCGCGGCTTCAAGCAGTCCGTGGTGGAGGATCTGGCCCGTTACTCCGGCGTGCCCGTGTGGAACGGCCTGACCGATATGTTCCATCCCACCCAGATGCTGGCCGACATCATGACCGCCCGCGAGGAGTTCGGCGATCTGCGCGGCCGCAAGCTCACCTTCTTCGGTGACGCCCGCAACAACGTGGCCAACTCTCTGATGGTGGTCAGCGCCAAGCTGGGCATGCACTTCTGCGCCTGCGGTCCGAAGGACCTGATGCCCTCTCCCGAACTGGTCGCCAAGTGCCAGGCCGTTGCCGCCGAGACCGGCGCCGTGCTGGAGTTCACCGACGACGTGAAGAAGGGCGCCGAGAACTGCGACATCCTCTACACCGACATCTGGGTCTCCATGGGCGAGCCCGACGACATCTGGGCCGAGCGCATCAAGCTGCTGCGTCCCTATCAGGTGAACAAGGAAGTCATGGCCATGGCCAAGCCCACCGCCATCTTCCTGCACTGCCTGCCCTCCTTCCACGACCGCGAGACCACCATCGGCGAGGACATCTATCAGAAGTTCGGTCTGCCCGCCATGGAGGTCACCGACGATGTGTTCCTGGGCAAGCAGGCCCGCCAGTTCGACGAGGCAGAGAACCGTATGCACACCATCAAGGCTGTGATGTACGCGACTCTGAAGTAAGCCCATGGGAAAGAGAATCGTCGTGGCGCTGGGGGGCAACGCCCTGGGAAACACCCCCGAAGAGCAGCTCAAACTGGTAAAAGAGACTGCCAAACCCATTGTCGACCTGGTGGAAAAGGGCTATGATGTGATCATCGGTCATGGCAACGGCCCCCAGGTGGGCATGATCAACCTGGCCATGGAGTTCTCCGCGAACAAGGGAGGCAATACCCCGTATATGCCCTTCCCCGAGTGCGGAGCCATGACCCAGGGGTACATCGGCTATCACCTGCAGCAGGCCATCCAGGCCGAGCTGAAGGCGCGCGGCATCCGCAAAGCCTGCGCCACCGTGGTGACGCAGGTGGTGGTGGACAAAGCCGACCCCGGCTTTGCCAAGCCCACCAAGCCCGTTGGCAGCTTCTACTCCAAAGAGGAAGCGGACGCCATCGCCGCGGAAAAGGGATTCATCTTCGTGGAGGACGCCGGGCGGGGTTACCGCCGGGTGGTCCCCTCCCCCATCCCCCAGCGCATCGTTGAGCTGGACATCGTGGAGCAGCTCGTCTCGGCCGGCGTGATCGTCATCACCGTCGGCGGCGGCGGCATCCCCGTGGTGGAGACCGACGAGGGCCTGGAGGGCGTGGCGGCAGTCATCGACAAGGACCGTGCCAGCGCGCTGCTGGCGCGGGACGTGAAGGCCGACGAGCTGATCATCCTCACCGCTGTGGACCGCGTGTGCATCAATTTCAACAAGCCCGATCAAAAAGAACTTCCCTCCATGACGCTGGCCGAGGCCGAAGAGTACATTGGGCAGGGTCAGTTTGCTCCCGGCAGCATGCTGCCTAAAGTGCAGTCCTGCATGGATTTTGTCAAGGGGAATACCAACGGAGGCGTCGCCCTCATCACTTCCCTCACCCGGGCCGCGGAGGCTCTGGAAGGAAAGACCGGTACCGTCATCCAACCGTAATCGCTCCGACACCAAAATCGCTTGATGAAAAGAGGAGAAATAGAGTATGGGCAACAAGAAAAAACGCCGTTCGCTCAGCACGTTTGCGATTCTGATCGCAGTGCTGCTGCTGGTGTCGATCGCCACCTGGGTCACCAGTGGTCAGACCTACACCGACGCAGAGACCGGTGAGCTGGCCGCCGTTACCGGCGCTACCCTCAACGATATCCTGATGGCCCCCATCAACGGCTGGCACAACGCCGGCGACGTGATCGGGTTCGTGTTCTGCCTTGGCGCATTCCTGTCCATTCTGAACGCCACCGGCGCCCTGGAGACCGGCATTCATGTGCTGGTGAAGAAACTCCACGGCAAAGAGTTGGCGCTGGTCTGGATCCTGATGTTCCTGTTCTCTGTCGGCGGTACTACATACGGCATGGGTGAGGAGACCGTTGGTTTCTACATCCTGCTGGCCGCAACGATGATGGCCGCCGGTTTCGACCCGCTGGTCGGTGCCGCCACGGTCCTGCTGGGCGCCGGCTCCGGTGTTCTGGGCTCCACCATCAACCCCTTCGCCACCGGCGCTGCTGTTGCCGCTGCTAGCGACGCAATGAAAGCCATGAACACAGAAGTGAACATGGGCATCGTCTATGTGGAAGCCCTTATCCTCTGGCTGGTTACTTACCTTGTTTCTGTTATCTTTGTTACCCGTTATGCCAAGATGGTGAAGGAGGGCAAAGGCTCCATCCTCACCGCCGATCAGCTGGACGAGTGCAAAAAAGCTTATGGCGGTTCCACCGAGATCAGCGACAGCGTGAAGCTGACCGGCCGCCAGAAGATCGTGCTGGTGCTCTTCGGCCTGTCGTTTGTGATCATGATCCTGGGCTTCATCCCCTGGGGCTCTCTGAACGAAGGCATCTACAACGCGCTGGGCTTCTCCCGCGTGCTGACCGGCAACTCCTTTGGTGACTGGTGGTTCGACGACGCCGCCACCTGGTTCCTGCTCATGGGCATTATCATCGGCCTGGTGGGCCTGGACGACAAGAGCAAGCTGATGCCCTGCGTCGTGGCCGGCTTCGCGGACATGATCTCGGTCAACCTGGTCATCGCCCTTGCCCGTGCCACCACCGTTATCATGAACAGCACCGGCCTGGGCACCTGGCTGGTGGAGGCCTCCGTTACCGCGCTGTCCGCCTCCGGCCTGCCCGCCCCCATCTTCGGTCTGCTGGATTACCTGCTCCACATCGGCCTGAGCTTCCTGGTTCCTTCCTCCTCCGGCCTGGCGAGCCTGTCCGCCCCCATCGTTTCTCCCATCGTGGCGGGTCTGGGCTGGTCCGTGGAGACTTCCATCATGATCAACGTTGCCGCCAACGGCTTTGTCAACCTGTTCACCCCCACCTGCGGGTTCATCATGGGCGGTCTGGCCCTGGCCCGCATCCCCTACGAGACCTGGGTGAAATGGGCTGCGAAACTGCTCGCTGTCATCGCCGTCATCGCGGGCGTTGTCCTCACCGTGGCTATGCTCATCCTGAGCTGACCATGCGCTGAACAAAGAAACAGCATTTTTCTTCCATAGGAAAACCGGTCGTATCACAGGATACGACCGGTCTTTCCTGTCCTTCCAGGAAAATTGAAAAAGGTCAGGTGATGCACTTTGAACAGACTGATAACCCTGCAGGAGTCCCTCTCGGACGCTTACGATCCCGTGACGATCTGCTCCTTCGACTACGAGGCCATTCAGGAAGCCACCAAGCCCCTGATCCATCAGGCGGCGCGCTTTTTGTACATCAAAAAGGGTCAGGGCGTCATCGAGATCGGCGGCGTGCGGTACGATATCAAGCCCAACATGCTCATTGCCATCACCCCCTGGAGCATCACCGAGATCACCGAGGTGTCCGTCCCGATCCAGCTGATCCGGATCGTCTACGATTACCAGTATGTCAATTCCATGCTGAAAGGCGTGCCGGGCATGGAGGAGGACAGTTCGGAACTGCTCCAGTTCCTTGCCATGGACCCGGTGGTCTATCTGGATTCGGTGCAGGCGGACTACATCGACCTTCTGGCCGAACAGCTGCGGGCGGAACTGGGAGTGGAGTCCTCCCACATCACCCCGCCCAACCGTCCTCTTTCCCAGTTGTATGTCACCAACAAGCTGGTGGAACTGATGATCCTTTACCGGCGCTATGTGATGGCGGTGCGCGGCGAAAAGGACTATGAAAAGGATATTTCCCTGGAAAATTCCATTCTCGGCTACATCTACGCCCACGCCACCGACAAACTCTCGCTCAGCAGCGTGGCCGGCGCGTTCTTCATTTCGGAATCCACCCTCTCCAAAAAGATCACCGAGATCACCGGCACCACCTTCACCAAGCTGCTCACCAGCATCCGCATTGAAAAGGTGTCGGATTTCCTCGTATACACCGACCTGACACTGGACGAGATCGCCGCGCTCACCGGCTTTGTGGACGCCTCACATCTGTCCAAGCATTTCAACGCCAAGGTTGGCGTCACCCCCATCAAGTTCCGTCAGATCTACGGAAAATCCACCACAAAATTCAATCGCACCAATAAAAGCGTCGCGTTTTCCATCAGCGACTACATCTACAGAAACTATTCGCTGGAAAAATTGAGCGCCAGCCAGGTGGCATCCAACTTTGGGATCTCGGTGGCCGAGATGAACCGCCTGATGCTGTATTACGCAAACATGAACTTTGAGGCGCTGCTGAACTTTGTGCGGATCAATCGCGCCTGCGAACTGCTCGCTTCCACCGACTATTATGTGATCGACGTTGCCTTTGAAGTGGGCTATAACAACATCAAGACCTTCAACATCAATTTCTTCAAATTCAAGGGCATGACCCCCTCGGATTTTCGCAACCGCATCACCCTTCAAAAGGCAGACGGAAGCGAAACGAGCAAGATATCCAAGGGTGCCCGCCGGAGCGGCGGCAAGAAAACCCCTCCCGCGGAATGAACCCATTTGTCCTGTTTTTAAAATTATGTAAAATTTATCCTCCCCAGTGTATTGACACAGCATCTTTTCGGCGATATGCTTAGAATTGTCTCAGTGTAAATTCATGCATTTCGTTTGGCGGAATGTGTTACAGGCCGCCAGTAACGGCCGCGGAGGTATCCCATGAGGGAAGAACGGCAAAAATTGATTTTGGAGCTGATCCTCACGCAGCCCGTGGAAACCCAGCAGCAACTGATGGAACTGTTGCTGCAGCGAGGGGTCCACTGTACACAGGCCACCCTTTCCCGTGATATTCGCGCCCTGCATTTATATAAATCCAGTGTGCCCGGCGGCGCGTCCCGCTACGCAGTAAACGGCCTGGACGCCACTGGAGAAAACAAGGACAGGCTGACCAGCATTGCGCGGCTTGGCATCTGTTCCTTTGATAAGGTCGACAACTTTATCGTCATCAAAACGCTTCCCGGCATGGCAAAAGCGATCTGTTCCTTTGTGGACGTGCTGGATCAGAGCGAACGGCTGGTGGGCCGTGTGCCCGGAAACAACACCGTTCTGGTGGTCATGCGAGGTCCGCAGGAGGCGGACGAAATGTGTAAAACCCTGGAGGAACTGGTCGCGAAGAGGAATTAACGCCTTTGTGTCCTGATCTCATAATCCCATTGACTTTGGAGGCATAAACCGGTATGAGCAATTTTGAAGGAAAGATTTACGATGTTACCCAGCAGGCCATTCAGCAGCTGTATGGCCTGGAGCCCGGCCCGGAGACCCTGGTGGTGGAGGTGCCCCGCAACACGCAGAACGGCGACTACGCCACCGGCGTGGCGATGAAACTGGCCCGCGAGCTGCACAAAAATCCTGTGGAGATCGCTGAGTCCATCTCGGAGAAACTGCGGGAAATGCTGCCGGAGGCGGAATCTGTCACGGTGGCCAAACCCGGCTTCATCAACTTCAAGCTGCGCAGCGACGCCCTTGCCAGCCTGATCAATCAGGTGCTGGACGAGGGTGACAACTACGGCCAGAACACCACCGGCAACGGCAAGCGCATCCTGGTGGAATGGGTTTCCGCCAACCCCACCGGCGATCTGCACTGCGGCCATGCCCGCAACGCGGCATGGGGCGATTCCATCTGCCGTTTGCTGGAAAAGAGCGGCTATGATGTGCTGCGCGAGTTCTATGTCAACGACGCGGGCAACCAGATCGTGATGCTGGGCGAATCCCTGATCTCCCGTTATTTCGAGTTTTTCGGCAAGGAGTATCCCCTGCCGGAGAACGGGTATCACGCCCAGGACGTGAAGGACATCGCCGCCGACATCGCCCGCGAGGACGGTGACAAGTGGCTCACCGCCGACGCAAGCGAGCGCCTGCATTACTTCATGAAGCAGGGCATCGACCGGGAGCTGGCCAAGATCGACCGCGATCTGAAGCTGTTCCGGGTGAACATCACCTCCTGGATGCACGAGACCTTCTTCTACGAGAACAACATGAAGCGGATCAACGACTGCCTCAAGATGATGGACGAGAAGGGTCTGCTTTACGAGAAGGACGGCGCCCTGTGGTTCAAGAGCACCGATTACGGCGACGATAAGGACCGTGTGCTGCGCAAGAGCGACGGCACCCTCTCCTACCTCACGCCGGACATTGCCAACCATGTGTACAAGATGGAACGCGGCTACCCCATCATGGTCAACCTGTGGGGCGCCGACCACCACTCCTATGTGACCCGTATGCAGGCGGCGCTCACCGCGCTGGGCTATCCCAAGGGCACCCTTACCGTGGAGCTCATCCAGATGGTCCGCATGGTGGAGGACGGCGTTGAGGTGAAGATGAGCAAGCGCACCGGCAACGCCATCACCCTGCGGGAACTCTGCGAAGATGTGGGCGTGGACGCCGCCCGGTGGTTCTTCGTCTCCAAGGACATCACCACCCAGATGGATTTCGACATCAAGCAGGCTTCCACCAAGGATTACGACAACCCGGTCTACTATGCCCAATACGCCCACTCCCGGATGTGCTCCATCCTGCGCAACCCGGAGATCCCCCAGTTCCACCGGGAGGACAACTATGGCCGGCTGACCAACGAGAAGGAATTGCAGCTGCTGAAGATGATCGGCGAATTCCCCTCCACCGTCGCCAAGGCCGCCAAGACCTACAAGCCCAACACCATCGCGGAATACATCCTGTCCCTGGTGAAGCTCTATCACAGCTACTACAACGTGGTGCGTGTGAACAACCCCGACGATCCCGAGCTGACCAACCAGCGGCTGGGCCTCGTGATGGCCCTGAAGACCACCCTGCGCAACGCGCTGGATCTGCTGGGTGTTGATGCGCCTCAGTCCATGTAAACGGCGCTTTCATCGCGCCGGGGCGCCTTTTCGCATTGCATGGCGCCCTTTCCTCCCTGCAACACAGCGGGCCGGCGGTTTGAAAACCGCCGGCCCGCACCCGCATAAAAAGCCCTGCAGCGCTCGCTGCAGGGCTTTTGCCTTGTTTGCGCGGCGCGCTCAGATCGCGCGCCCATTTTTTGCTTTGCAGATCAGCTGCGTCATGGTGCCCATCGGGCAGTAGACGCACCAGCTGCGGGGTTTAAAAAGCACCATCGTGACCAGCCCCAAGACCGTGGAGGTCAGCATCACGCTGTAAAAGCCGAAGGCAAACTGCGCCACCCCGGGGTGGAACAGAGTGCCGCGGTAGGCCCAGTTCCAGGGCAGTTTAAAGGTCCACAACAGGGTGACGATCCGTTTCATGTCCGCGGCACCGGCAAACACCAGATAGGTGTTCCACAGCATGAGAAAAAACATGGCAAAGAAAAAGGCCAGGAATCCGTAACGGAATACTTTGCTTTTCATCCAGCGGGGCACGTCCTTCCTGCGGGACAGGCCGAACCGCCCGCCCAGCAGCCTGAACAGCTGGCCCCGGCCGCAATAGCGGTTGCAGTACCCCTTGCTGCCGCCGATCACCGCGATGAGGAGCGGGATGAAGAAGCACAAAAGGCCCAGCCATGCGAACAGGATGTTAAAAAAGCCAAGCACCAGATACAGGAGCGAAGCGACCCACAGATAATCGTACCAGTGTTTTTTCATGCCTCCACCTCCCGCAGCGTGATCACACTCGCCGGGCACTCCGCCGCGCACCTGCCGCACCCCACGCACTTGCCCGGATCCACCCGGGCGGTGATCCCCCGGATGACCTCTATGGCCCGCACCGGGCACACCTTCACACAGCAGCCGCATGCCACACAATCCGCGCTGTCCACCAGCGCTTTGCGGCGCTTTCTCTCCATTTTCATCACGCACCTCCTGAACTCCAATGGGTCCAGTATAGCAAAATCCCGCCCGTCTTCCGTGATAAGGTCACACGGACGCGCCCGCGGGGGGCGCTGCGGGCGCAGGGCCACAGACGGCCGCCAGATGCCAGCCGCTTGCGTCCATCAGCCGCCGCGCCCTGCGGCCCGCGTCCTTGCCGGTCTCTTGCCTTGCATGCAGCGCATGCCGCCGGCCGCAAGCGGGGGGTGCGGGCCTCTCCGGCCGCAAGCGCCGTCGCTCATTTTCCCGACCGCCCCGGCCGGTTTGCAGGATGGAAAGCCCCGGAAAAAATGTCTTGCATTACTACACCGGCGGACAAACGCGAAAAATATGGTACAATGGTCTTCTGCAACGAGACCGGCGGGAACCGCCCGGCATCTCCGGAGCGCGCAGCCGCTCCCGCCCGAGGATCGGGATGCCGTGGCCGGACGCCGGTTTTTTGCTGAGCGACACGGTATACATATACAAGGAGAATCCCCCATGCGAATCACACACAGAATCCTTTGCGGTGTACTCACGGCCGCGCTGACCGTCTCCCTCGTGACGTCGACGGGCGTCCTGGCCGCCGATGATACAGTGCCCGTCGACCAGGCCAATTTCCCGGACGCGGCGCTGCGCGCCTGGCTGCTGGACGAGAACAACCTGGGGGGGGCGCGGGAGCCGACGGCCTCCTCACCGGAACCGAACTGAGCGCCGTCACCGACCTGCGGCTGGCCGGGCTCGGCATCGCGGACCTGTCGGGCATCCAGCACTTTACCGCCCTGGAGTCTCTCACGGTGAAGGACAACGCGCTCACCAGCCTGGACATGAGCGGCAATCCCCGACTGCGCTTTCTGCACTGCGCCAACAACGCCCTCACCAGCCTGAACGTGACCGGCTGCCCGCAGCTGGTGGAACTGAACTGCGAGCACAACCGGCTGGAGACACTGGATCTGTCCGGCAACCCTGCGCTGGTGCAGCTGTATTGCCGGCACAATGATCTGAAGGCGCTGGATGTGAGCCACAATCCGGAACTTGCCTTTATCGAGACCTTCGACAATCGGCTGGAGGAATTTGACTGTTCCATGCTGAAAAAGCTCAAGTTCCTGCAACTTCAACCGGCTCACCACCCTGGACATGAGCGGCAACCCGTCGCTGGAGGGCAACGGGTTTGTTGCCGCCAACAACCATCTCACCTCCCTGACCCTGCCCGCGATCCCCAACTTCCGGCTGGAGGCATCGGTCTTCTATGAGCAGAACCCCCTGGTAGGCTACGATCGGGTGGAATGGTTCGAGGATCCCGGCTTCACCCGCCCGGTGGCGGCCACCGACCTGCTGGAGGCCAACGGCCAGACCCTTTATGCCTACTGGGTGCCCAACCCCTACACGGTTTACTACCGCGCCAACGGGGGTACCGGCAACATGGAGCCCCAATCCGCCGTTTACGGCAGCAGCTTTGCCCTGCGCCCCAACACCTTCACCCGCACCGGGTACACCTTCACCGCCTGGTCCAATTACAGCGACGGCGTGGGCGGCCAGTCTTTCCCGGACGGCCAGACCGTGCAGAACCTTGCGGGCCAGAACGGCAGCCGCACGGCGGCGTATCTGTACGCCCAGTGGGCGCCAACCCCTACACCGTGCGCTTTGACGCCAACGGCGGCGAAGGGGCGATGGACGATCTGCCGGGTATCTACGACGCCGAACTGCCGCTGCCGGACAGTGGTTTTTCCAACGCGTCCGGCGTGTTTGTAGGCTGGGCGCAGACCCCGGACGCCGCCCAGCCCGCGTTTTATCCCGGGCAGTCGGTGCGCAACCTCACCGCGGAAAAGGACGGTGTGGTGACGCTGTATGCCCTGTGGGTGTCCCATCAGGACATACAGCAGATCTACCTGGACTGGTTGGATGACATCGTCGCCTGCTACGCCTTCGGCGATTACTACGCCCAGGACTGGGCCGACCTGCAAGACGCGGCAAACCGTGCCCGGGATGAGATCGGCCGGCTTACCGGCGACCAGCAGGAGGCCATGCAACAGGCGCTGTACACCGCCGCCGAGGCGATGGCCGATGTTCCCACCAAGGCCGTCTGGGCCGGGCGGATCGCCGATTCCTGGCAGTCGGCCCACGAACCGATCCTTTCCCGGCTGGGAAACCCCGTCCCCATGGCGGAGCTGAGCGGCTGCGCGGCCTCCGTGGATGCCGCGCTGGACGAAGCCCGGGAAGAGGCGCTTGCCTCGCTGGCGCCCGCCCTGCCCGCGGAAGACCGCGCTCTGGCCGCCTCTGAGGCCCGTCTTCTGCTGGCCGGCCGCCTGGAACAGCTGGACGGGATGCGCCGGGCGCTGGCCTGGATGCAGGCCGCTGAAGACTGGTACTATAAGCCCGCGGGGGAGGTGCTCTCCTCCCATCTGGCGCAGCTGGAGGCCCTTGCCGGGCAGCTGGCCGATCTGGATGATACGGCGCTATTCTTCTGCGATCCGGACGCGGTGACGCAGGTGCCCCGGAAGGCCCGTCTCGCCCGGGAAAAAGCCGACGCCGTGGCGGAGCTGGACCAGTTTTACACACAGCTGTTGAATTGGGAGTACCTACCGGAAAACCAGGCCCTGCTGGAGCAGGCCCGGCAGATGACACTGCGTGAGATCGAATCCGCCGACAGTTCCGGCATGGCCGCCGCGCTGCTGGTGGCCGGCAAAGCCAGTCTGGAGCAGGTGGATCCGGTGCCGAAGGATCCCGGCGTGACCGCCTGGCCCGCCGCCGCCCCCCTTTTGCGGGGACAGGCGCTGGCAGACAGCATCCTGACCGGCGGCCAGGCCGGCGTGGCCGGCTCCTTTTCCTGGAAGGCGCCGGACCAGCGGCCCCAGACGGGGGGGAGAATACATCGTGTTGTTCGTTCCGCAGGACGCCCGCCGCTATCGCACCGTTGAGGGGACGGCCGCGCTCACCGTGAAGGATCCGCCGCCCTCCCCCACCCCCGTGCCCACGCCCGCGCCCACACCGACGCCGGCATCCACCCCTTCGTCCCCCCACCTGGGGCAGACGCAGCCGGTGCCCGCCGTGACGCCTGTCCCCGCCGCCACGCCCATCTTCCCCATAAAGCCGGTACCTACCCTGCGCCCCGCCCCCACCGGAACGCCTGTACCCACCGGGACGCCTGTACCCACCGGGACGCCCAGGCCCACCGAAACGCCCGCGCCCTCCGCCACTCCCGTGCCGGAGAGCGCACCAGCCGGCGCGCAGCCCTCCGACCCTGCAAACGACAGCCCGGCCACCGGCAAGCCGCGCAGCGTGGTCATGCCTGTGCTGCTGGCCGGCGGCGCAGCGGCACTGGTCGCCGCCGCGCTGGTGCTGCACCGGCGCCGGCGCTGAGGGCAGCGCTTTTTCAGGTCCGCCGCCCACTGCGCTCAATCGAACAGCGAACCATCGCGCAAAAAGCCCGCGAAGACGGAACATTCCGCCTTCGCGGGCTTTTTCTTTGCCGCCCGATCACTGCCGGCTCTGCCGCGCCGCTGCCCGGTCTTCCTGCTCGTCCTGTCGGTTGAAGCGGCTCAGGATATAATCAATGAAATACCTGCAGGCCGTTGGCAACACCTTTTTGTTTTTGTGGACATTTTCAAAATAAAGCCGCGGCGGTCTGTTCGGCTTTTTCCAGCCTCACCGCCTTGGCGTAAAAAGTCCCCTGCGGCATATCGCACGCCTGCGCTGCCTGGCGGAGCGATATTTTTTTGCCCCGCCACGCCCGGTGCATCTCGTGGAAATTGTCCGGAAGCGGCAGCGGCGGCCTGCCGAACCGCACCCCCCGCAGCCGGGCCGCCGCGATCCCTTCGGCCTGCCGCCTGCGGATGTTGTCCCGCTCGTTTTCGGCCACAAAGGAAAGGATCTGCAGGACCACGTCGCTGAGAAAAACGCCCATCAGATCCTTGCCCCGCCGGGTGTCCAGCAGGGGCATATCCAGCACCATGATGTCGATCCCCTTCTCCTTGGTGAGGAACCGCCACTGCTCCAGGATCTCCCCGTAGTTGCGCCCCAGCCGGTCGATGCTCTTGACGCAGAGCAGATCATCCCGCTTGAACCGCCGCACCATCTTGCGGTATTGGGGCCGCTCAAAATCTTTGCCGGACTGTTTTTCGATGAAGATGTTCCTTTCCGGGATGTCCAGTTCGCGCAGCGCCAGCAGCTGCCGATCCTCGTTCTGATCCTTTGAACTGACCCGTATGTATCCGTACGCTGCCAAAATCACTTCTCCTCCTTGCTTCAAATTCGAATGACATAAGCCCCTGCCCCACATTATACCGGGGACGCCCGCGCCCCTGGAGCCGCAGGCCCCGCCCGGGAAGCGGGCGTTTTTTGTTCCGGGCCCTGCGCCAGTGCGGCTCCGGCTTGACTTGTGCGCCATTCCTCTTTATAATCTAAGTGCACGCGGCTTTTTTGCCGCGAAAAAACATGGGCAAAAACGGATAACACTTTCCCATAATAAAGGCAGACGCCTATTCAGAGAAGTCGGGTGAGAATCCCGCACGGTCCCGCCACCGTGATGCGTGCAGTGCACGCTAAGTCGGATCGCTGAGTCTGCTTTGGTACACTTCACGATGGATGAATTGCACTGTTTCGAACCGGCAAACGTCACCCTTTCGTGTGTGGAAGGGTGATTTGTTTTTGCCGAAAATCAGGAGGTTTATCCATGAAAAAACTGCTTAGTCTCATCCTCGCCCTGGCGATGGCCGCCAGCGTGGCGGGCTGCGCCGCCCAGCCGGCCTCCGGCTCCGCCTCCGCGCCCGCTTCGGCGCCGTCCAGCGCCGTGTCCGCTCCCGCCGCCGAAAAGCCCACCACCGACCCCAGCGGCGCGGCGGTGGAGATCCCCGACGAGATCGGCTCGGTGGTGGTGCTGGCCCCCTCCATCGCCGAGACGCTGACCGCCCTGGGCTGCGGCGACCTGATCGTGGGCTACGATCTGCAGAGCGTGGGCCTCGCGGGCCTGCCCGCGGACGTGCCCACCTTTGACCTGATGCAGCCGGACATGGAGCAGCTGGCCGCCCTCAAGCCGGACGTGCTGTTCGTCTCCAACATGACCCTGTACGATCAGTCGAACCCCTACCAGCAGCTGATGGACATGGGCGTGTGCGTGCTGTGCGTGCCCAACGCCGACAGCATCGCCGCCATCCAGGAGGACATCGCCTTCATCGCCGCCGCCATGGGCAAGACCGCCGAGGGCGATGCGCTGATCGCGGAGATGCAGGCGGAACTGGACCGCATCGCGGCCATCGGCGCCACCGTCACCGACAAAAAGAGCGTCTATTTTGAGATCAGCGCCGCCCCCGACCTGTACAGCTTCGGCTCTGGCGTCTTTTTGAACGAGATGATCGAGCTGATCGGCGCGGAGAACATCCTGGCCGACCAGGAGGGCTGGCTGGCGGTGGACGCTGAGACCGTGGTGGCCGCCAATCCCGACGTGATCCTCACCAACGTGAACTACATCGAAGACCCTGTGGCGGAGATCCTCGGCCGCAGCGGCTGGGAGGGTGTGAACGCCGTGAAGAACGCCCAGGTGTTCTACATCGACAACATGGCCTCCTCCCTCTCCAACCAGAACATCGTGAAGGCCCTTGACCAGATGGCGCAGGCGGTCTATCCCGATCTGTACGCCGCGCAGTAAGCCATGAAGACAGCGGCAAAATTGTCGGTGCTGGCCGCTGCCGCCCTCGTCGCCCTCATTCTGGGCGTCGGGGTCGGCAGCGTCTTTATACCCCCCGGCCAGGTGTGCGCCATTCTGGGGCACTTCTGCCTCGGCCCGCCCCTGCCGGAGGGCATCGACCCGGTCTACCCCAGCCTGGTGTTCAATATGCGGCTGCCCCGGGTGCTGATGGCCTTTCTCACCGGGGCCGGGCTGGCGGTGAGCGGCACGGTGATGCAGTCGGTGCTGCGCAACCCCCTGGCCTCCCCCTTCGGCCTGGGCGTTTCCGCCGGCGCGGGCCTGGGCGCGGCGCTGGTGATCGTGGCGGGGGTTTCCTCCGGCCTTTTGGGCGCCTTTCTGCTGCCCACGGTGAGCCTGGCCTTCGCCCTGGCCACCGTGGTGCTGGTGGTGGGCTTTGCCACCCGGCTGGACCGCAGCCTCTCCAACACCACCATCGTGCTCACCGGCATGGTGGTGTCGCTGTTTCTCAACGCCATCATGAACCTGCTCAGCACCCTGTCGCCGCTGTACGCCCAGCAGATCAGCCTGTGGACGCTGGGCAGCTTCTCCTCAAAAGAGTGGAGCCAGGTGTATGTGCTGGCCCCCGTGACCCTTTTGTGCACCCTGTTCTTTTTGCGCTTTGCCCGGGAGATGGATGTGATGACCTTCGGGGAGGAACAGGCGCAAGCCATGGGCGTCAGCCTGCGGCGGATGAAGTGGGTGCTGATCTGCGCCATCGCGGTGCTCACCGGCACCGCCACCGCCTTTGTGGGCATCATCGGCTTTGTGGACCTGATCGCCCCCCATGTGGTGCGGCGGTTCTTCGGCGCGGCCCACCGGCGGGTCATTCCGGCGGCGGCGCTGTTCGGCGGCGCCTTCATGGTGCTGTGCGACCTGGCGGCCCGCACCCTGACCCCGCCCCGGGAAATCCCCATCGGTTCCATCACGGCGCTGATCGGCGCGCCCTTTTTCATCTATATCTATTTTTCCGGGCGAAGGAGGCGCTGACCATGCTCACGGTGGAAAATCTGACCTGCGGCTACGGCGGCGCGCCGGTGGTGAAAGGCCTCTCCTTCGCGGTGCCCGCCGGCGGCCGGCTGTGCGTCCTGGGCCCCAACGGCTGCGGCAAGACCACCCTGCTGCGGGCGCTGGCGGGCCTTTTGCCCCACCAGGGCACGGTGCGGATCGACGGCCTGGACCTGGGCGGGATGACCCGCCGGCAGGCCGCCCGGAGCGTGGCGCTGCTGAGCCAGATCAGTTCGGTATATTTTTCCTACACGGTTTATGAAACGGTGCTGATGGGGCGCTACGCCCACGAGGCGGGGGGCGCTTTTTCCGGCCCGGGGCCGGAGGACAAGCGCGTCGCCTTGGAGTGCATGGAGCGCACCGGCGTGCTGGACCTGCGGGACCGCCCGGTGACCGAGCTCTCAGGCGGGCAGCTGCAGCGGGTGTTCCTGGCCCGCACCTTTGCCCAGTGTCCCCGGGTCATCCTGCTGGACGAACCCACCAACCACCTGGACCTGAAGTATCAGGTGGAACTGGTGCAGGAGTTGAAGGCCTGGGCCGCGGCGGAGCGCCGCTGTGTGGTGGGGGTGCTGCACGACGTGAATCTGGCGCTGGAATTTGCCGACCTGTTTCTCCTGATGGAGGCGGGGCGGCCGCGCTTTTTCGGCTCCGCCGAGGCCTTTGACCCGGCGCAGTTGAACAACGTGTATCAGATGGATGTGGGCGGCTATATGCGCCGCTCACTGAAGCGATGGGAGGAACTGGAATGAGCCTGTACCGAAGCCCCTACGAAGCCTACCCCTTTTTGTGCGACGCCGGCGAGGACCTGCGCTGCGACTTTGAGCTGCTCACCGACGAGATGGCCAGCCGCACCGGCCTGTTGCGGGCCCAGGTAAAGGGCGAGGCGCTGCGGGTGGAACTTTTGTGGGTGTGCGAACTGATCTACCACGCCAACCCCACCCTGCGCACCCGGCTCACCGTCACCGAAGCCGAGACCGCCCGCCTGCTGGCGCTCACCGAGGGCTGGCAGCGGCGGTGCGCCGGCCGCTGTGCGCGCTTCGTGCTGCCCCAGGGGTGCGAGGCCGCCTGCACCGCCCATCTTTTGCGGGTGCAGGGCAAGCAGCTGGTGCGGCTGCTCTACCGCTGGGCGGAGAAGGGCCACCCGGTGCCCGACCGCCTGCTGGACCTTGCAAACCTGCTCTCGGGCTACTTTTTCAGCCTGGCGCTCTGGCTCAACGAGGCGGAGGGCACGGAGGAAGTTTCCTTCGAGAGCCGCAACTACCCCGCCCGGTGAGCGCCGGGCAGCGCAAAGCGCCCCCGGGGAGGCTGTGCCTCCCCGGGGGCGCTTTTTCTTCTGCCCGGCGCTTTTCCCCAGTCGGGTCGTTGGGACAGTGCCCCATTTTACAAAAAAAACGGGCCATTAGACGGGTGCTCGTAAGACAGTAATTCTAAAAAATTACTATTTTACGGCATCTGTCTGACAGGGTTGGAAACAACAACGAAAAGAACGATGTCGAGTCACATGACCGGCATCGTTCTTTTTTGCAACAAAATATTAGAATTACGGAGGTATTTACCATGAAACACCTGTTATCTTGTGAATTTAACCTTGATACTGCTTGTGTAGAGCTTTGCTTTTCAGACGGCAGCATGGTTTCTATCGACACTATTGCTGTGGAAAATGAGGTGGTAAACAATATGTATCAACAGTCGGAACTCGACTATCTGATCTATAATGACCCTGCTGCATATGCTGATTTAATCCTTAACGGCGATCCTGCTGTCTACCTCAAGACAGTTACGGAATACCAAAACCTTGATTGATTTTTGGTGACGAACAAGAGCTGCCCTGCCATTCAGCGGGGCAGCTCTTGTTTTGGCAAAAATGTGTTCATGAAAAGTTATGCTTTACTTTGGTGAATTGGGAAACTAATCTTGAAAAATATGGTGCCTTCTTGTATAATGATGTGTGTACACACACCGATTTACCGGAAAGGATGAAACCGATGGCCGATACGCATATTAAATATAA